>NZ_JADCKU010000039.1:0-336 GCF_014982165.1 Enterobacter cloacae complex sp. P24RS | reverse complement strand
GGGAACCTGCGGTTGGATCACCTCCTTACCTTAAAGAACCTGCCTTTGTAGTGTCCACACAGATTGTCTGATGAAAAGTAAATAGCAAGGCGTCTTGCGATTGAGACTGTACGTCCCCTTCGTCTAGAGGCCCAGGACACCGCCCTTTCACGGCGGTAACAGGGGTTCGAATCCCCTAGGGGACGCCACTTGCTGGTTCGTGAGTGAAAGTCACCTGCCGTCATATCTCAAAACTGACTTACGAGTCATGTTTGAGATATTTGCTCTTTAAAAATCTGGATCAAGCTGAAAATTGAAACGACACACAGCTCATGTGTGTTCGAGTCTCTCAAATTT
>NZ_JADCKU010000038.1:0-492 GCF_014982165.1 Enterobacter cloacae complex sp. P24RS | reverse complement strand
GGGAACCTGCGGTTGGATCACCTCCTTACCTTAAAGAACCTGCCTTTGCAGTGCTCACACAGATTGTCTGATGAAAAACAGCAGTAAAAAACCTCTACAGGCTTGTAGCTCAGGTGGTTAGAGCGCACCCCTGATAAGGGTGAGGTCGGTGGTTCAAGTCCACTCAGGCCTACCAAATTTTTGCTGATGCTGCGTTGCGGCGACACTCACATACTTCAGTATGCTTCGTGTCACCACGCCTTGCCTCAACAAAAATTACCGGTACAGAGGTGACTACGATGGGGCTATAGCTCAGCTGGGAGAGCGCCTGCCTTGCACGCAGGAGGTCTGCGGTTCGATCCCGCATAGCTCCACCATCTTTTACTGCGAATACAAGAAAACTTCAGAGTGAACCTGAAAAGGTGCACTGCGAAGTTTTGCTCTTTAAAAATCTGGATCAAGCTGAAAATTGAAACGACACACAGCTTATGTGTGTTCGAGTCTCTCAAATTT
>NZ_JADCKU010000037.1:0-794 GCF_014982165.1 Enterobacter cloacae complex sp. P24RS | reverse complement strand
CCGGTTCAACGGGGTGACAACGCCTCTCTTTTTTAAGAATTTTCTCATAAAATGCGCCATCTTCCAGGAGAGTTTATGCCTTCGCTTCAGGAGACGCTGCTGGTCTTTACTGACCTCGACGGCACGCTGTTGGATTTTCACACGTTTGAGTGGCAGCCTGCCGCCTCCTGGCTGGAGAGACTACAGGATGAGCAGATACCGGTCATTCTGTGCAGCAGCAAAACCGCGTCTGAGATGCAGGACATCCAGCAGGAGCTTGGGCTTGTTGGGCTACCTTACATTGCGGAAAACGGCGCGGTGATCCAGCCTGACGTACGGTGGGAAAACGCCGCCCGGTTCATCTCAGAAAAAAAGCATGACGAAATCCGGCAGTTTATTGAACGGGTTCGTCAGGAACTGCACCTGAAATTTACCACCTTTGATGATGTGGATGAGCGCGTGGTCGCCGAATGGACCGGGCTGAGCCGCCCACGTTCGGCGCTTGCATGCAAACATGAGGCGTCCGTGACGCTTATCTGGCGTGACGGTGATGAACAAATGACGCGCTTCGCAACCGAACTGGCCCGGCAGGGGCTGAAGATCGTCCAGGGAGCACGCTTCTGGCACATTCTGGACAACGCCTGCGGCAAAGACGTGGCGGTTCACTGGCTTGTGGACCAGTATCGCCTGCACGAAGGTAAAGAGCCGACGACGCTGGGCTTGGGCGACGGCCCCAACGATGCGCCGCTGCTGGACAGCGTAGGCTTCGCCGTGGTGGTGAAAGGCTTCAACCGGGAGGGTGTCAACCTGAAAAA
>NZ_JADCKU010000036.1:0-977 GCF_014982165.1 Enterobacter cloacae complex sp. P24RS | reverse complement strand
TAGGCATAGTCAGGAACACGGCCATCCCACTGTCGCTTCGAGGGTTGCCACACCGTTCCGGGCGTTGCACCCGCCAGGGCTTCATGCGGTCTTTCATAGTTAAATTCTTTCCGGTAGTCGCTGAACCACCGCTGTTGTTCTTCCATCGTCATGAAGGTGTTCCCCTGCGCCAGCGCACTTTTCAGGGAACGGTGCATGCGTTCGTGCCGCCCGTTCTCTTCGGGATGGCCCCGGCGGATTCGTTCCGGTCTGACGCCCAGCTTTATCAGCCAGACTGCAAGACGACTTAACCCGGCGATACCCGTCCCTGCGAAGGGCTGACCATTATCGGTTCTCAGAACGTCCGGCAGACCGTACTCCAGGAACGCCTCCGTCAGACAGTGCCTGACGAAGGGCTCGCTCTCACGGTCCGTTCCACGGCAGCTCAGCAGATACCGGCTGTGGTTGTCGGTCAGGGTGAAGGGATGACAGTACTCTCTGCTCAGCAGCCTGAACTTGCCTTTAAAATCAGCGCTCCAGACCTGATTGTTCTCACTGATGCTGGTCAGGGGCCGGCGATTCCCCGGCGTTCTGCGCTTTCTCTTTCTGTCAGGTACCAGGCCTTCACGTTTGAGGATATCGCCGACAGTGCTGGCAGCAGGAACGGTAAAATCGACGTGATGATTGAGGAGCCACATCCGCAGTTTTTTCGGGCCCCAGTCAGGGTGTTTCTGACGCAGGGCAGTCAGGTGTCCGACGACCTCATCAGGAACCGTCCGGGAGTGGGAGCGTGGTGCGCGCGACCGGTCAGAGAGAGAGGACAGGTCAGAAGGGTCAAAACGCTGAAGCCATTTGTAGCCGGTTTTGCGGCTGATGCCAAAAAGACGGCAAAGAGCGGAGAAGGAGTCCGTACCTGCATGACAGGCACGGATAAAATCAAGGCGTTGCATAGGTCGGGTCTCAGTCCAGGGCATAGCGAGTCTCCTCTTCTATGCCAG
>NZ_JADCKU010000035.1:0-1091 GCF_014982165.1 Enterobacter cloacae complex sp. P24RS | reverse complement strand
AGAACTTTAGCAACAACGCCCGCGCCAACGGTACGGCCGCCTTCACGGATTGCGAAACGCAGACCGTCGTCCATCGCGATTGGGTGGATCAGAGTCACAACCATCTTGATGTTGTCGCCTGGCATTACCATCTCTACGCCTTCTGGCAGTTCGATGGTACCGGTCACGTCAGTTGTACGGAAGTAGAACTGTGGACGGTAGCCTTTGAAGAACGGAGTATGACGGCCGCCTTCGTCTTTGGACAGAATGTACACTTCAGATTCGAACTTGGTGTGTGGCTTGATTGAGCCTGGCTTCGCCAGAACCTGACCACGTTCGATTTCTTCACGTTTGATACCACGCAGCAGAACACCAACGTTCTCACCAGCACGGCCTTCGTCCAGCAGTTTGCGGAACATTTCAACGCCAGTACAGGTAGACTTCGCAGTCTCTTTGATACCAACGATTTCAACTTCTTCACCAACTTTGATGATACCGCGCTCTACACGACCGGTAACAACGGTACCACGACCGGAGATGGAGAATACGTCTTCGATTGGCAGCAGGAATGGCTTGTCAATCGCACGCTCTGGTTCTGGGATGTAAGAATCCAGGAAGCCAGCCAGTTCGATGATTTTCGCTTCCCACTCTGCGTCGCCTTCCAGCGCTTTCAGCGCGGAACCACGAACGATTGGAGTGTCGTCGCCTGGGAAATCGTACTGAGACAGCAGTTCACGAACTTCCATCTCTACCAGTTCCAGCAGCTCTTCGTCATCAACCATGTCGCACTTGTTCAGGAACACGATGATGTAAGGAACGCCTACCTGACGACCCAGCAGGATGTGCTCACGGGTCTGAGGCATAGGGCCGTCAGTCGCAGCAACAACCAGGATCGCGCCGTCCATCTGCGCAGCACCGGTGATCATGTTTTTAACATAGTCGGCGTGGCCTGGGCAGTCTACGTGTGCGTAGTGGCGAGTCGGGGTGTCATACTCAACGTGAGAGGTGTTGATGGTGATACCACGAGCTTTTTCTTCTGGTGCGTTATCGATCTGGTCGAAAGCACGAGCAGCACCGCCGTAGGTTTTAGCCAGTACGGTAGTGATTGCAGC
>NZ_JADCKU010000034.1:0-6899 GCF_014982165.1 Enterobacter cloacae complex sp. P24RS | reverse complement strand
TAACGATCCCGCGCGGGTATACCATACTCAGCACACCGGACCGGCCGGCTGGCGTGAAGGGCTGGATCACTTTTTGTCGTGAGCCTGCCAGACAACCCGGTTACGCCCGCGCTGTTTCGCCTCATACAGCCGCGCATCGGCGGCGGATTGCAGATTTTCGAAGTGGTAGTCGCCCTTCTCCTGGGCGCAGGAAACGCCAAACGACGCGCTCACGCGCAGGGTCGTACTTTTCTTAATCAGGATCTCTTTGCTGTTGATACGCTCGCGGATCTGCTCTGCGACGTCTGCCGCCTCTTCAATCGTCAGGCCGGGCAGCACGACGCAGAACTCTTCGCCACCGACGCGTCCGGCAATATCATTCGCGCGCAGGGTACTGGCAATCAGCCCGGCGGCGTGGGTCAACACCTTATCACCCGCCTGATGCCCATACCGGTCATTGATGCTCTTGAAGCAGTCGAGATCGATCTGAATGACCGAGAACGGCAGCGACTGCTGTTCACACTGCTTCGCCAGCCTTTTCGCCTGCTCAAAAAGCGCCCCGCGATTATTCAGCCGGGTCAGCGGATCGTGCCAGGCCTGCCATTGCAGCGAGTTCTGCATCGAATACATATTACTGACCATGCGCCGGATCACCAGCCATGAAATCAGCAGCATCGCGGTGAACAGCGCCCAAAGCAGGGCCAAAACAATGCTGATGCTGCCGAAATCTCCGCGCACCCCCTCATCCAGGGTATGGACCCGCAGGACGAGGCCGTCGAAATGATCGAGGCGCGCCCAGCTGATAAAACGGCTTCCCAGGCGAATACCGCCCTCGGTGTCCTGTTCTATGGCGTGCGCGATTTGCGCTAATTCCAGCTCATTGAAATGATTCACCTCGTCCGCTGGCTTCTCGGTGGTCGCCAGCATGTTGAGGCGGCTGTCATACAGCTGGTACTCCCCTTCCGTATGGTCGTCCATTGCCTCCACCAGCAGCTGACGCATGGTGGCAAAGGTAAAATCCATCGCCACCACGCCATACCAGACATGATCGTAGTAAACCGGCACGCTGGCCGTAATGAGCGGCTTTTTTCCGGCAAAGGCTGAGGGAGGAGAGATAAACCACCGAACCGCCCGCGCCCGGTTTTCACGATCGGTCTGCTGCGTAAACCAGGGCTGCGTCACCAGATGATAATAGCGCTGTGCAATATCGCTGTGATGGGGAGGTGTATCCGTTTCCAGAAAAAAACCCGCGCGAGAAACGTATAATATCCGCTCCTCGTGACGTGAGTTCGTGGATGCAAGGCGCAGCAAATAGCCCACTTCGAGGGCGGCGGAGATCTCCTTATCCAGGTAATCGTCATCGCGGTTGAGCAGCGTTGTTTGTTCAACAAACGCATCCGAAACGCCGTTAATCGGTAACGTGCGTTTTGGATCGACCGCGATTTGCCAGACGGGGGAACGCCTCACGCGTTCAAAACGCTTTACCGCTTCTTGCAGAACCCCAAACGCCAGCGGCGTCTCCAGCGCATCAAGCATGCTGTGGCGAAAATAGAGCATTTTATTGACGCTAAACTGGAGCTGTCTGTCCAGCGCGCTGGCCACCGTTTCCAGATGGTTACGCTGGCTGGAGATGTAGGCCTCCTCCAGCACCACGACTTCGCGCCAGGTCAGGAGGGTGGAAAAGATCAGCACAACGATAAAACAGAGATTAACAATCAAACCGGGATTGCTACGCTTATGCAGCCACTGCAACAAAGATTGTTTTTCAACAAAGGTATCGTGTTGCACACCCACTCCCTGATTGTCGCCCGCCATCCGACAGGATACGTCTTCTGCCAGTAAAACGCCCGGCATGGCCGGGCGTTGTGTGATTAAGCCTTGTCGCGCTCTTGCCTGTTATTCGCAGGCTGAAGCTCGTCTTCTCGAAAAGCCTCACGCTTAATGCCGTATCCGTCATGCCACCGACACTCCACCATTCCGCTGGAATAACCGGTAACAATCATGCCTGGACCACCACTTTTAGGCTTAACTTCATCACTGACCAAAAAGACCATACCTGCCTCCTGTATCAGGGTGAAACGTTTTCAATTTAGACGAGGAATAGCCTTTTTGCACCCGCAGCGCATCAATAATTAATGCGCTGTGCCGCGTACTTTTCCAATCAGCTTAACCACTGCCACCACAATGACACCGACGATAAAGCCCAGCACGAGGTTAAGCAGCGTCGGCAGAATGGCGGCGATTGCCGAACCATAACCTGACGCCAGATGTTCAATGGCATGATGCAGCGGGGCCACGCCGTGCACGATAATACCGCCGCCGACCAGGAACATCGCCAGGGTTCCCACTATCGACAAACTTTTCATCAGCCACGGGGCCAGTACCAGCAGGCTTTTGCCGATACCGCGTGCAATGGCGCTGGATTTTTTTTCCAGCCAGAAGCCGATATCATCCAGCTTGACGATCAGCCCGACCAGGCCATACACCCCAACCGTGACAAGAATGGCAATCAACGAAAGCACCAGAACCTGATTCATCAGCGGTGCTTCGGAGACGATCCCAAGCGTAATCGCCACAATTTCGGCCGAGAGGATGAAATCGGTACGAACCGCGCCTTTGATTTTATCGCGCTCGAACGTTTTTGGATCCTGCGCGGCCAGCGCTTCCAGACGCTGCTGGCGCATCTCGGGGGTGTCTTTCTCTTTGCGCGCCGCAAGCATATGCAGCACCTTTTCGGCGCCCTCGAAGCACAGGAACGCCCCGCCAATCATCAGCAGAGGCGTAATGGCCCAGGGGATAAAGGCGCTGATGAGCAGCGCCAGCGGAACGAGGATCACCTTGTTAATAAAGGACCCTTTCGCTACGCCCCACACCACCGGCAGCTCACGGTTCGCCCGCACGCCGGTCACCTGTTGCGCGTTCAGGGACAGATCGTCTCCCAGTACCCCGGCGGTTTTTTTCGCCGCCAGTTTTCCCATCACCGAAATGTCATCCAGCAAGGTGGCGATATCGTCCAGTAATGTTAATAAGCTACTTCCTGCCAAAATCTCTATCCTTCTTTTTTTGCTAATTAAGTGAATAGTATGGAACAAAACTCACCGCCCGGAAACTGGCACCTCGCGTCAACAAAAATTTCACATAACCAGCCCAATTAAAGCGCTCGCCAGCGAGATAGTTTTGGCGTTAACTATGAGCGACCTTTTTATTCCGTCGTGAGGGACTATGCGTTTCCGGCATTTATTACCGCTCATTGGAGCGCTTTTCTCCCTGTATATCATCTGGGGATCCACCTATTTTGTCATTCGCATTGGCGTGGAGAGCTGGCCCCCGCTGATGATGGCAGGCGTTCGCTTCCTTGCAGCCGGCGTGCTGCTGCTGACGTTTCTGCTGCTGCGCGGCCATAAGCTTCCGCCGCTGCGCCCTCTGCTTAACGCCGCCCTGATCGGCCTGCTGCTGCTGGCGGTGGGCAACGGTGCGGTAACCGTTGCCGAACATCAGAACGTGCCGTCAGGGATCGCCGCGGTGGTTGTCGCGACCGTGCCGCTGTTTACGCTCTGCTTTAGTCGTCTGTTTGGGATCCGCACCCGCAAGCTCGAATGGCTGGGCATTGCGATTGGGCTTGCGGGCATCATCATGCTTAACAGCGGCGGTAACCTGAGCGGGAATCCGTGGGCTGCGGTGATGATCATGATCGGCTCCATGAGCTGGGCCTTCGGCTCGGTCTACGGCTCCCGCATTGAACTGCCTTCCGGGATGATGGCGGGTGCCATTGAGATGCTCGCGGCAGGGATCGTGCTGCTGATTGCCTCCACCCTGGCGGGAGAAAAACTGACGGCGATGCCAGGCCTCTCTGGTTTCCTGGCCGTCGGGTATCTGGCGCTGTTTGGCTCGATTATTGCCATCAACGCTTATATGTACCTGATCCGCAACGTCTCCCCGGCGGTTGCCACCAGCTACGCCTACGTTAACCCGGTGGTTGCCGTGCTGCTGGGTACCGGTTTCGCTGGCGAAGTGTTGTCGCCAATTGAATGGCTGGCGCTGGGTGTGATTGTTTTTGCCGTGGTACTGGTCACGCTGGGTAAATATCTGCTGCCCGCGAAGCCAGTTGTCACACCGTGTGGGGTGGAGAAACCGTGATCGGGTGAATGCCCTGGGTGTCGATCTGCGCGGCCTGACCGCCGCCGCAGATCCACTCTTCCAGCCGTTCCGTCAGTTCCACATCATTCAGCTTCATTTTTCCGCGCAGCGCGCACTCCCAGACAATCAGCACCCGCCAGCCCTGGGCGTGAAGCTGCGAAACGTCGCGTTTATCCCGCTCGACGTTCCTGCCAATCTTCTCCAGCCAGAACTCGGTGCGCGTCGCCGGGACTTTAAACAGATAGCAGTCGTGATGATGCCAGAAACAGCCGTGGGTAAAGATGATGCACTGATACGCGTCGATCACGAAATCAGGACGCCCCGCAAGCGTGGCATCCTGAACCCTGAATTCAAACCCGACGGCGGTCAGGAGGCCAGCGACCCGTTTTTCAATCGCGGTATCACGCGTGCCGATGGCGCGCATGTTCTTGCTGCGCGTGGCCTTATTGTGAACGTCCGCCATTGACGGCCTCACTCTGACGAAGCTGAACGGCCTTGCTGATGCGAGAGGCCAGCAGTTTTGCGACGGCGGCGAAAGCCGGCACCACCACCGAGTTGCCAAACTGGCGGTAGGCCTGGGTGTCCGACACCGGGATGCGAAAACGATAGCCCTGTGGCGTCTCAAACCCCATTAAGCGGGCGCACTCGCGCGGGGTTAAGCGCCTTGGCCGGTGCTGTTGGTTCTGCGGATCGTCGAAATCTTTTTCACCCAGCGCCTTATCCCAGCCGCGATCGATAAGAATTTCCGCGCCATCTTTGTAGTAGCGCGCCGACAGCGTGCGCGTCACGCTGTCTGGATTAAGCGGATTAACCATGCCAAACCCAAAGCCGTTGCCTTTTGCCTGATGCTTTTTGGCATAACGATAGAGGTATTTCCACAGCACCGGCGTCAGGATAAATTTCGCATCGACGGCGGGCTCCAGCAGCTCGGCCACCGTCGGACGACGCGCCGGATAGAGCGAGGGCAAATCACGCAGCGTAAAGTCGCCTTTCAGATTGAGATCGCGGCGGAAACCCACCAGCACGATGCGTTCGCGGTGCTGTGGCAGGAAGTGTTTGCCGTCGATAATTTTCGGATCGTCCGGCCCCATATCCTCTGCATCCGCCACGTCGTAGCCCAGCTCGTCCAGGGTTTGCATGATAATGCGGAAGGTTTTGCCCCCGTCATGGCTCTTTAAATTCTTAACGTTCTCCAGCACAAAAATCGCCGGGCGACGCGCATCAATAATCCGGGCAACATCAAAGAACAGCGTGCCTTGCGTATCGCAGGCAAAGCCGTGCGCGCGCCCCAGCGCGTTCTTCTTCGATACGCCAGCCAGCGAGAACGGCTGGCAAGGGAAACCGGCCAGCAGCACATCGTGCGCCGGAATGGTGTTACGGATGTGTTCGGCGGCCTCTTCGTCGCTGATGCCGGTTTTATGGCTCAGGGTGACGTCACGAATATCCGCATTGAACTGGTGCGCGTCGGGGTCGCAGTACCAGTTCGCTTTATAAGTGCGCACGGCATGTTTGTTCCATTCGCTGGTGAACACGCACTGCCCGCCAATGGCTTCAAAGCCATGGCGAATGCCGCCGATGCCGGCAAAGAGATCGATAAAGCGAAAAGCATAATTCGGATGCGCGGCAGGAGGACGCGGCAGCAAATTTTGCAGGTAGCGGAACTCGCCGTCGCTGAGGCGGTGACCTGCCCTGTCGCTTATCAGCAGCCGTTTGAGTATCGCCGGGCTCCAGTGGCTCTCGCCATGGGCCTCCAGCTGGTTTGCCAGCGTTTTAGCATCGTACATTTCCAGCAGCTGACGCAGGAGTGCCTGCACGGCTGCCGTTGATTTCTCAACCCGCTCGGGCGCGGGCACAGTCACTGATCGATTTTCCTGCATTCTCTTAACCGGGCAATAAAGACAGAAAACAGAGTACCACAGTTCAGGATCGCAGACTGCGACGGAAATGGTTCAGCACCTGGCGATCAGTTCCGAGGTAATCACCCTGTAATTCAGCACTCAGCTTCGCCATAAACTGGATCAGGAAATCAGCATTGTGACGCGCAAGCTCCCGGCCTCGCGCGGTTTGCATGGTGTCCGGCAGGCGCAGGAGTTTGGTCTGAAAGTGGTCGAGCGCAAAGGATTTATCATCCAGCGCTCGCGCCCCGGCAAACGGGTCGTCGGCGTCAAACAGCGCGACGCCCAGCGCCCCCGACACGGCAAACACGCGCGCCAGGCCAATGGCGCCCAGCGCCTCCAGCCGGTCAGCGTCCTGCACGACTTTCGCCTCTGTACTCTGCGGCGCAATGCCCGCACTGAAGCTGTGCGCCTCGATAGCGTGCTCAACTGCCGCATAGCGCTCTGCCGGAAAGTCAGGAAACGCGCCGCTCAGGATCTCGCGCGTTTTGCGCGCCGCCAGCCGCGAGGACTGACTCCGCTCGGGATGGTTTTTCGGCAGGCTGACAATGTCGTGGAAGTAGCAGGCGGCCAGCACGACCAGCGGATCGGCGCCCTCCCCGGCCATGATGGTCTGCGCGGTCATCCAGACGCGGCGGAAATGCGCAATATCATGCGCCGCGTCCTCGGTAGAATGATTTTCATTGAGCCAGCGTTCAAAGCGGTGCTGCCACTGCGCATGTTCCATTATGACGTCCTGTAGTTCGAAAGCGTGAAATTATAATATATCCAAATGAAAGACTTTAAAAAATAGAATTGCGAAATACTTAATAATAATTACCCGCTATATTTTCAAAGCATTAATTCACGTGAAAAATAAAGAGATAAAAAGAAATATTTTGTAATATC
>NZ_JADCKU010000033.1:0-7513 GCF_014982165.1 Enterobacter cloacae complex sp. P24RS | reverse complement strand
GGCTTGCACCGTGCGGGCTTTCAGGACTTCATCGGATGACTCTGGTAATCACCGATGGAGAATTTTGGTGGGCTGGCGGAGTCTGAATAACTCACGTAAATATCTGTTAATAGGTGGCTTTAACCAATTCAACTTTCTTCGGTATACCTAAGCGTATACCAATGGCGATTTGTTGCAGCGCTTCCTGTGATTAAGAGAACCTGTTTTTGGATAAATCACATCTAGAAAAAAACTTTTTTTTTAGAAAAACTATTCACACTGTTCACTGTGCATTTTTATTTATAAAATTCATGACATTACGTGGTGAATGGTTGGTGAACAGTGAACACTTTACTGTTCATTTTACTGGCTCACAGAGGATTACCATACGAATCCTTAAGGACTAGCGGTCATTTTCGCCATTCTCTTGTTCCACTAATGTTAGACATCACATCGTCGAAGTTGAATCTTGGATCTGTATCTGGATTAAATTGGCCATTTTTACTTTCATAAATGAAATTTTGACAATCACAATTGCTGTCACTTTCGCCGCAGTCCATGCATTCAGCATTACAGTAATCTATCATCCTATCAATGGCATCCCAGGGTTCATAATCGTAGTCGAAATGTCCATAACCACTACTGCCATAAATTCTTCCATTTATGAAGTCGTCAATGTCACTAATATTTCTTAACTGGCAGTTGAAAATATTTGATATAGGTCTAAGGACTACCCTCGCATAATCAAATTTGTATAAGGGCATTTCAAAGAAAACCTTACCATTATCAGTTTTAAGACTGTGAAAAGATAAATCTCCATATTTTTCTATAAGTTCCTTATATCTTTTTTTATCCAATTCAACATGCTTGAATGAGTTGTTAATCGCATCCAAAAGAGAAAACTTATTGCTAATGTGCTTACTCCCATCCACTTCATATCGTTCATCGAAGCTTTTAATAAAATCAGTTCTGGTTATTTCAGTTTTCTTTTTTGCAAGAAATATCATGTAATCAACAACGTGAGCCAAGATTGCGTTAAATGAAAATACATGATGAAGCTTCAGTGTATTGTTGTTTAGTATTGTGAAGAACTCTTCAGATGCTGGGGTTAAAACATCATCCAAATAAGAAAGGAGATAACTTGCATCTTTTTCATCGGAGCTGCCTGTGTATAGTTCTATTGCGCTTCTTTGATGGTTGAGATTTATCATTAATAACCGCCAGTAAGTTCTATTAATCTGGGAAAATTAACCGTGATAAGTGAAGTATAGCGACTTCCTTCATTGCTATGCAATCATACGATTGTTTCATTACATTGAATCAATTCTCACTCAGAACTGTATCTTAAATTGTGCATAATGTCTGGACTGAGAGTGCAAAAAAAAGACCGGCGATTGCCGGTCAGGTCAGGTTATTTCGCTAGGGGGTCATCACATTTCGGCAGCCAGTCGGCGTTGCTTTCCTCTCTTAACGCGAGATTGGTTTGTATGCCCTGATTTTTTCGGCGCTTCTCATAACTTAGCCCGTACTCTTTCAGCATGGCTGGCAGCCCCTTACCGAACATGGTGAGGCTGAGAGTATTCCTGTAGCCGTGGGCTTCCATATACGCCAGATAGGCATGATACAAATACAGGCGCGGCTGACGCGGAATGATGTTGGCATTGCCAATATACATGCCCTCAGGCTCCGGCAGTGCCTCCAGATAGCCACAAAAATCAAAGGCCGGATCGGCGTCGCGTTTGATGCTGAGTGCCTCGTCGGAGTTCTGCTGTGACTGGAGCAGGGCACGCGCTGTCATCGGGTCGCTGAACTTCTGCATTAGCTGGCGCACAATCACGGCCAGCTCACGGGCGATTTTGTTCTTGAGCTGCGGGTCGCGTTCATCCGGGGCAATCTGTTCCGGGAAATGCAGAATCACCCGGCGACGGGAAACACCGCCGCTGCGGTCGGTAAATCGCATCGGGTTGTTGTTCACGGCCAGAATCACCGCCGGGATATGGGTGGAGTAAGCATCCTTGTATTTCGGGTCGACCGAGACCGCATCACCGCCGGTGATGGCCTTGAGTCCTGCCCCGTCACCGCTCCATTTCTCCTGGTCAGGCAGACGGATGAGCGAGAAGCCAATCAACGCAGCACGTTCACGTGGTGATTCCAGCGTTTCGATGGTGGCCGACGTGGCGTTATCTTCCCCGGCAAGCATTGTCGCAATTTCGGCCAGAATACTTTTACCGCTGCCACCCGGCCCGGTCACTTCGAGAAAGAGCTGCCAGTCGTAACGGTTCGCCAGCACCATAAACAGCGCGGCCAGAATCACGTCGCGTTTTTCCGGTCTGCCACTGGCGGCACGGTCGAGCCAGCGCCAGAAATCCGGGGCGTGGGTTTCCAGCGTTTCCCCCTCCACCGGCGGGGTAAAATCGACATCACAGAGTGTGCGCAGCCAGTGCGATTTATGATGCGGGCTGAAAGTACCCGTGGCGGTATCGAGTACACCGTTGCGAAAGCCAATCAGACGCCGTGCCGGGGCATCCTGCTGCGGAATAATCAGTTTCAGGGTCTCCACCACTGAGGCAATTTTCCCCGACGAGAACGGTGCGCGCAGACGCTGGAACAACCCGGCCACGTCGCGGGCAAAATCCGACGGCGGAATGATTTTCCATATCCCGGCCTCATAGCGGGACAGGAGCTGACCGTTTGCATCCACGGCCAGCGCTTCTCCGTAATGCTCATGCACCCGCATTGCCTTTTCACTGGTGCTCATGGCGGTAAATTCCGCCTCGCTCATGGTAGTGAAAGGACTGTCAGCCGGTGGCCGGATGGCGTCATAAATCGCTTTCCGCGTCGCCTCCTCGCCTTTCTGAACGAACGCATCGTTCCAGTCACCGAACACCGGCGGCAGGGCAACAATACCCTCACAGGCGGCTGCGGCCGCAGCGGCTTTGCTCTGGCCGTCGCCGTTAAGGTCACGGTCGGCGGCGAGAACAATCTGACAGGCCGGGTGTTTTTGTCGGGCAAGGCTCGCCAGAGAAAGGAGGTTCACGGAGGACAGCGCCACCATGACGGTTTCCCCGGTCAGGTGATGCACGGTGAGTGCGGTCGCATAACCCTCTGCAATCCACAGGCGTTTTCCGGCCTGTTTTTTCCCTTCGATGACATGACATGCCCTTTTGACCTGACCGCCTTTCAGGGTGCGTTTGAGACCGTCAGCATTGATAAGCTGAAGGTTAACCGGTGCGCCGGTATCGTCATACAGCGGGACAACCACATCACCGGCGCGGAACGTCACGCCGCCGGTTTTATGCATCGACGTCAGTACCGGACATTCCCGGTCGGGGAAGCCCTTGCGGGTCAGGTAGGCGTTGCCGCTGGCAGGTCGGGTTTTCTCCATGAGCCTGACGGCCAGTGCGGCCGCAGCCTTGCGGTCAGCCTCCGTTTCAGCCTCTGCGGCCGCAATCACTTCCGGGGCAACCGGCGGCATGTTGCCGGTCACGGCGTTCACCTTTCCGGCGGCCTCGGAGGCCGACACGCCAAATACCTTCTCAACCAGCTTAAGCCCGTCACCTGCGCCGCACTGGTTGCAGAACCACGTCCCGCGTCCCTCTTTATCGTCAAAGCGGAAACGGTCAGAGCCGCCGCACATCGGGCAGGCCTGATGCCGGTTTTTAATCACCTTCACACCCAGCGCCGGGAGAATACGCGACCAGTGGCCGCAGGCATGTTTTACCGTTTCCGTTACGTTCATTTTCATGGTTATTTTCTCCCTCAGTGCAGTACCGTTGCGGTGATATGACGGGCGCAAAGCTCATCCATCACGGCCAGCCCGAGAAAGGACAGTGACGGCGCGGATTTGAGTGGTCCGGCTTCCATTAAATCTTCCAGTAGTGCACAGGCAATCTGGCGGCCTTTTTCCTCGCCGTGCTGGCGCAGGTAGAATCCCTCCAGCTCGGCGGCAATGGCGCTTTCCAGTGTGTCGAGGGTGAGTTGCGGGTAGCGGTGCTGACGTTCGCACAGGGTCAGCCATGCACAGGCCACGGCGCGACGATACAGCGCGGCGCGTAATACGGGCGGTAATGGCTTTTTCATACGTTGCCCTCCCCGGTCAGCCAGTGCTGATTGCAGCGCTCGACCACGCCGTCGAGCTGTGCGGTCATGAGGTAAATCACAGAGGTGAGCTGTAACTGCTGCGCAGGGTCACGCCTAACGGTAGCGCAGTCCTGCACCTGCATCAGGTCGCCGACGAGCTGGCCGACGTTGCGCATATGCTCAAGGCATTCGAGGTCACGGGCGGTAATGGTGGTGTGTCTCATGCGCACACCTCCGCAACCGGCAGACGGCCAGCGAACGAGAGGACGTAATCACGAACAAGGGAACGGCGTGCGGCGTGCTCATCACCGGCAACGGTGCGAAGCATACAGATACGGGGTCTGCGGTCTGCGCGACGGACAGCAGCAAACACAAAGACAAACTGCGGGTGTGGCAGGGTGAGGGTCGTAGCCATAGGGGCAACCTCCAATAAGTAGCGGTAATTGCCACCACCGGAGTTCCTACGCTCATGGGTGGTGACCCGAACGGGGGTAGGAATACCGGCCTTATTGGAAACCGGCCAGCCCGAAGGCTGCCCCGCCCGGACCACCATTATCTGACAGGGGCTAAGGTATAAGCACCACAGCCCGGAAAATGGGTGTGCCTGAGCAACGACGTAAAAAAAGACGCATGGCGCGTCTGGTGTCGCCAATAAGTAACTCGGGTTCCTACGCCCGGCTGCCGATTTTGCGGCAGCGGGAAAACTATACCTGGAAACGATGAAAAGAAGCAAGCCAGAAAAAGGGGCGGTTTGCTGAACGGTCATCATCATGCGTCACAGCCCCGGTTGCGTTCGGCAATGCGATCCGCCATCCATGCCGTGATCTCAGACTGCGCCCACGCCACGTTTTTACCGCCCAGACTGATTTGTTTCGGGAAAGCCTCCCGGCTGATGAGGTCGTAAATCGTCGACCGGGACAGGCCACACAGATGCATCACTTCGGGCAGGCGGATAAAGCGCTCCTGAACGGCATCAGAAACCGGCATCAGTGGCGCGGCAGGGGCAGAAGACGGGGAAGAAAAAGCGGTTTGCATCGGGCTACCTCATAATGTCCATACAGTGCCGGTCGTGTCCGTCCGGCCTCGGGTAGCTCTCTATTTTGTGAATATTTTCTCTCAGGGCAACAAGTCATTTTGCAGTACTTCACCACACAACAGACTGTTTTTTATACAGCGACAATCTCTGACAATGTTCTGGTATATCGTGGGTATCCTTTGGCACATTCTGGCACATCCATACATAACAAAAAGTGGTTAATAGATTATTTTTTATTAATAAAAAATATATACACCTCCAGGAGAGTTCAGAAGATGGGTGAACAGTGGTGAACAGACGGTGAACAGTCAGACCCTCAACTGTTCACCCTTTATCTTACTGTATTAATTATATTTTTA
Source organism: Enterobacter cloacae complex sp. P24RS (assembly GCF_014982165.1). Lineage (NCBI taxonomy): Bacteria > Pseudomonadati > Pseudomonadota > Gammaproteobacteria > Enterobacterales > Enterobacteriaceae > Enterobacter > Enterobacter cloacae complex sp. P24RS. The sequence goes on along the minus strand of NZ_JADCKU010000033.1, from coordinate 2,059 downwards.
TTTAAGGTGAACAGTAGTGAACAGTTATATGTAAAAAAACAAACGATGAGTAAGGTTTTGCTGAGACCTTTATCTGGCAAGCCGGGTTTAAAGTGCTGTTTGTGCCAGAACTGCCACAACTGCAATGAATCGAGATGTTGTGTCATGAAGGGCAGAATCATTTCAGGTTGAATAAACGGAGAGCCTGAACATGAAACCCGAAACACTCATTACCGCCCTGCAAGACGTTGCCGCTCAGCGGTACGCAGAGAACAGCCAGCGCATCACCGACAAGCTGAGCGCATTCACTGCGGCAAGAGACACCCACGCGGCCAGCATGCAGGTTCTGAAAGAGATTGATACGTCCATTGAACGCTGTAAGCAGGAGCGGCAGACCGCCCTCGATGAGAGCACTGAGGCGGAGCAGGACTGGCGCAGCCGCTTTCGCACCCTGCGCGGCAGTCTCACCCCTGAAATGAAGGCTGAGCACAGCAGGCGTATCGCCAGCCGCGAGCTGGCCGACGAGTTCACCGGTCTGATTGCGGAGCTGGAGACCGACCGGACACGCGCCATGCTGAATGCCTGCTCCACCGGCAATAAATACCTGTCAGCGCATGAAGATGCCTTTACCGCTTACGCCGGTGCGGAATGGGCTCAGGCTGTCAATGCGGTTCCTGTCACCCTCATCCGCGCTTTCCTGCTGCGCATTCGTGCCCTCGAAATGAAGGGAGAAAGCGCCCCGCAGTCCGTGGCCACCGGCGAGCTGCGCGACGCGCTGAGCCGTCAGGGCAGCATGTATCACTTCGACATGACACAGGAGCCTGTATTGTCCGTGACGGGCATGCACCGGCCGCAGATTACTGACGTTGATACGGAGCTGTTACGCAGCCCTGCGAAGAGAATGATGCTCGCCAGAAAACTGGCTGAAAATGGCGAGACAGAAGCGGAGGAGTAAGCATGTTTCACTGTCCGTTCTGCAAAACCAGCGCGCATTCCCGCACCAGTCGTTATCTGTCCGATAACGTCAAACAGCGCTATCACCAGTGCATGAACATCGAGTGCTCGGCCACGTTCCGCACGCTTGAATCCATCGACGGGGTTATTCGTTCACCGGTGACAGAGCCGGTTATCCCGCTACCCGCACCGGCGGCCACCGTTAACCGTGCCGGTGCGTAAGCACGGCCAGACATCAGGAGAAACATACGTGACCACACTGACGCTACAGAAAGCCTTTGAGGCCTGTCAGGCAAACAAATCCGCCTGGCTGCAACACAGGGAAGAACTGACGCAGGCCGAGCAGGCATACCGCGAACAGCTTGCCGGCAGCGGCCACAGCGGCCGGAGCCTGCAAACGCTGCGCGAGATTATCGACGTGAAAAAGTGGGAAATTAATCAGGCTGCCGGTCGCTATATCCGCTCGCATGAGGAGGTGCAGCGCATCAGTATCCGCGACCGTTTAAATGATTTTATGCAGGTACACGGCGCGGAGCTGGCCGCCGCCCTTGCCCCTGAACTGATGAATTATTCCGGGCAACATCCCGCCGTTCAGCGCTGCGCCATGCAGCACTCACTCGACTATCTGCGTGAGGCGCTACAGCTCTGGCTGTCCGCAGGTGAAAAAATTAATTATTCGGCGCAGGATAATGACATTTTAACGGCCATCGGATTCAGACCTGACGCGGCTTCGTGCGATGATAGTCGTGAAAAATTCACGCCTGCACAGAACCTGAATTACACCCGCCGTCGCGCAGAACTGGTCGTGCAGTAGTCCGCTTAAAAATCCCCGAAAATTCCGCCATTTTTACGTATAAAAGCCATGCATGCATAAGGTGCATGGTTTTGCATGCGTTTTAACGACACTGAATTCCCCGCCAGCGCCAGCACTGGCGCGCCCTGAGGCCAGTCATGCGCCTGCATTAAAAGCGCCCCCTTAAGCGGGCAGGCGTGGCGGGGAGAGCATTGCGCGCACGGCTGGTGCTCGTTACTAATGTTTTTTGCGCCCGAGTGCCGTGCGGGAAGGGGGGATAGGGGCGATGCCTGACGTCGCGCGGTGATGTTGGCGTGTGGTGCTGCTGAGGGG
>NZ_JADCKU010000032.1:0-8510 GCF_014982165.1 Enterobacter cloacae complex sp. P24RS | reverse complement strand
AAGTGAAACGCCGTAGCGCCGATGGTAGTGTGGGGTCTCCCCATGTGAGAGTAGGGAACTGCCAGGCATCAAACAAGAAGAACCCCGTACCGTAAGGTGCGGGGTTTTTTGCTTTGTGCGTCAGAAATCAAGCCGGATGGCGGCTTCGCCTTATCCGGCCTACAGGTTTTGTAGGCCCGGTAAGCGCAGCGCCAACGGGCAATGCTAATCGCACCATCTTACTGGGAAGAGATAACAGGAATAAAAATAAGGTAAGGTTTTGATAAACGCAGAAAAGCAAAAACCCAGCCATAGGCTGGGTTCTTTAAATAGTGGTGCCCGGACTCGGAATCGAACCAAGGACACGGGGATTTTCAATCCCCTGCTCTACCGACTGAGCTATCCGGGCAACGGAGCGCATTAAACCGCAATCGCGCGCGATCGTCAACATTATTTCGGGAAAAGCTGTTCAACTGCTTAAGTTTGCGGCAATCTGTCCGTTTGTGCGCTGAAATTGCACAAATCTTCCAGACAGTTCAGGCAAGCTATGACAATGCTGACGGTAAAGAGGAGGGCAGTATGGCAAATGACTGGCTTGAGCTGCGTCAGCATGCAGAAACAGGTATTGAAACAATCAAGGCACATTTCGAAGGGCATGCCTTTGATCCCCACTGGCACGACAGCTATCTGGTCGGAATAACCCTTTCCGGCACGCAGCAGTTCCACTGTCGGCGTGAACGGCACCATAGCCAGCCGGGCGATGCTTTTTTACTTGAGCCTGGTGAAATCCATGATGGTGATGCGCCGGTAGAGGGTGGCTTTACTTATCTGACCTTTTATCTCGATGAACGCTGGCTCACCCGTACGCTTCAGGGTCTGTACGACGCGACTCCCGGGAGCTACACCCTCCACTTTGCCCAAACGCTGACGCGGGAGCCTCAGCTGGTGCGCTCTATCGGTGATACGTTCGCCTCGTTGCATAACGATGAAATGAAAATCGTACAGCAAAGCACAATGGATAACCTGCTCTCTCAGATTACAGCCCACTGCCACTGGCGTAAGAGACTCCCGTCTCAGTTACAAAGCTCCGCCGTGGCGCATCGTGCCCGTGACTATCTCTATGCGCATATCGGCGAAAACGTGGGGCTATCAGACCTTGCGCGTGAGACGGGGACGGATCGCTTTACCCTCACCCGCTGCTTTAAGCGCGAGTTTCACCTCGCGCCGCACGCCTGGCTTATCCAGCTGCGTCTGGCAAAGGCCCGACAGATGCTGGCGTGTGGGGGACTGCCTGTTGATGTTGCCACGGCAGTGGGTTTTGCCGATCAAAGCCATCTTGGTCGCTGGTTCCAGCGGGCGTACCGTATTTCTCCGGCACACTACCGTCGGTTGTGCACAAACTTTCCAGACGTTTCCAGAAAATAACGGCACATTCATGGCTCTACTAAAAAGGAGCCACCTGTGAATTTATTATCCTTTCTGTTGTTTGCGTTTGTCGCCTCCATTACGCCGGGGCCAACCAATATTCTGGTACTGACTAACAGTCAGCACTTTGGCGTAAAAAATACGGTACCTGCGATCCTCGGTGGGTGTATTGCCGCCAGCGCTATTGTCCTGGTTTCCGGCGCAGGGGCAGGAGAAGCATTACGCCAGTATCCGCTGATACGTCAGGTGATGAGCTGGGCGGGTGTGCTATGGCTTTCCTGGATGAGCTGGCAGCTGTTTAGCGCCCCGGCCGCGAATCTCTCCTCCAGACGCCATGTACGATTTACCGCCCGGGCGGCGGCGTTATTACAGGTTGTGAATCCGAAAACCTGGATGATGGCGCTGGCAGTTGTCAGTCTGTTTGCGCCGGCAAGCGACCATGCATTACGGGATATTGCGCTGATGGCACTATGGTTCCTGGCGATCTCAGTGGTCTGTTTGTTGTGCTGGGCGTGGCTGGGGAAGGCGGTAAACCGGATTTTCCGCACCACCGTGGCGATGGTGCGATTTCAGCGCGTAATGGCGCTGTGTTTGTTTATCTCCGCCTGGACGGGAATGCTGGCTTAGGTCAGTGCACCACCCATACGGCATTGTGCAAACCGCAAAATATCTTCCGCCAGACGGTGCGCCGTATCCACATCAGCCTGGCTACGGTTCACCAGCATACGGCTCAGGCAACCTTCCAGCACCAGCTCCATCTGCTTCGCGACCATCGCCGGGTCATCCACTTCAAGTGTGGTCAGCAGCTCGTGTGTAAACTCGTGCGCCGCACGTTTTTGCTGATCTGCCAGCTGATGGATAGGATGTCCGGGATCGGGGAAGTAGGTGCAGGCGGCGATAAACAGGCAGCCAGGGTAACGGTTGTTGGTGACACACTCCGTCAGCGCGGTATAGCGTGCCAGCAGCTTTTGCTCGGTGGTCAGTTCTTCATTCAGCATCAGCTGCCTGCGCCAGATATCCACCTGCTGGCTGAGATAGCGCAGGGCATCATAAAGCAGCGCCTCTTTATCCGGCCAGAAGCGCTTAAGTTCATCCAGAGGGTAATCGATACGGTCGGCTATCATCTCAAGCGTGGTGCTGGCGATCCCTTGAATCTCAAGTAATTGCAGGGCTTGTCCCAGTACGTCTTCGCGTTGCACGGTTATCTCCTCCGCTATTCCCAACGGTTTGTCCCGTCTAAAGTGTTGTTTACGGTTGGCGATTGCGCAAATGCGCGTTGAATGCCGTCGCGTCCATAAACCCGGTTACACGCTGCGTCGGCTGTTCTGCCCCCTGTTCATTGAAGAACAGGATGGTAGGCAAACCGAGCACGTTAAGTTGCTTCAGCAGAGCCTTATCCTGCGCGCTGTTGGCGGTAACGTTCGCCTGAAGCAGAACGGTATCGCTCAGCGCGTGTTGTACCTGCGGATCGCTGAAGGTGTATTTTTCAAACTCTTTGCAGGCCACGCACCAGTCGGCATAGAGATCGAGCATGACCGGTTTGCCTTTCGCCTGCGCCAGGGCGCGGTTAAGGTCATCCACGTTCTTAATCTGTATAAAATTCAGATGAGCCTGCGTCTGACCTGTCGGGGTGCCAAACGCCCAGTCCTGCAAAGGACGGACGCTCACCAGCGCGGCCGCCAGCAGAAGGATCTGTACCAGACGCATCCACGGCTTCTTCGCACCCAGACTCACGATAAACGCCCAGCTGAAGAAGGCCACGCCGAGCATCGCCCACAGACGTATACCCCAGACGTCACCGATGATGCGTTCCAGCAGGAATACCGGGAGCGCCAGAATGACAAATCCGAACGCGGTTTTCACCGTCTCCATCCACGGGCCGCTCTTCGGCAGCAGACGATTGCCAAACACCGTCACCAGGATCAGCGGCAGGCCCATGCCGAGCGCGTAGAGGTACAGCGTGCCGCCGCCGAGCCACAGGTTGCCGCTCTGGGCAATGTATAACAGGATGGCGCTCAGCGGCGCGGTGGTGCAGGGAGAGCAAATCAGACCGGCGATGGCACCCATAGCGAACACGCCGCCCGCAGAGCCACCCTGCTGACGGTTGCTCATCAGCGTCAGACGGGTTTGCAGGGAAGAGGGCAGTTGCAGGGTAAACAGGCCAAACATCGACAGCGCCAGCAGAATAAACACCGCTGACAGCCCGATAAGCACATAAGGGTGCTGAAGGGCTGCCTGGAACTGCAATCCAGCAGCGGCGACCACGAGGCCAAGCGCGGTATAGGTTAGCGCCATGCCCTGCACGTAGATAAAGGCCAGCACCAGCGCGCGGGCGGTGGAAAGGCGTTGCTTGCCGCCCAGCACGATGCCAGAGATAAGCGGATACATGGGCAATACGCAGGGCGTAAAGGCGATGCCGATACCAATCAGTAACGCCCATAACGCGGAGAAAGGCAGGTCAGCGCGGCCTTTGGCCTCTTCGCTCGCAGGAGGCGGAGAAGCCGCGGCTACGCCTTTGACTTCACTCAGCGGCACGACTTTTGTTTCCGGCGGATAGCAGAACCCGGCTTCGGCACACCCCTGATACGTCACCGTCAGGGTAGCGCCTTTATCCGCCTGATTCACCGTGACGGGCACGCTTAAGCGCTGGCGATAAATTTCACTTTTGCCGTAGAACTCGTCCTCGTGCCATTCGCCAGCGGGCATCTGCAATGCGCCAACGTCAGCCTTTGCCGGCGTGATGCTGACCTGCTTGCGGTAGAGGTAGTAACCCTCTTTCACCTGCCAGGTGAGGCTGAGATCGTGCTGGTTTTGCTGAAAGTCGAAAACGAACGCCTGGTCGGCAGGAATAAAGTTCGAACGGCCGGGTGCGTCAAACAACCCGGCAAAAACTGACGTGCTGCACAGCAGCAGGATCAGCGTAAAGAAGCGTTGAGCCATGAGAGATAATCGTTATCGCCGTGGACTACTGGCAGCACCAGCAGCTCCGGGGTTTGGTATGGATGATGAGACTTGAGGCAGTCGAGAAGCGCCTGCTGGTTGGTCAGATTGGTTTTGAGCAACATCTGGACTTCGTACTCTTGCTCCAGCTTGCCTTCCCAGTAATAAAGGGAGGTTGCGCCGGGTAAAAGCGTGACGCAGGCAGCCAGTTTTTCGGCCAGCACTTTGGCGGCGAGATCCTGGGCAGAGGCTTCATCAGGGGCGGTACACAGTACAACAACAGCATCAGGCGTGTTCACAAGTCGACCTCCTCATCACGAAAGTCCTCACTATATCACGCCATGCGATTGGTCATTAATGAAACGGGCCGCAGAGCGGCCCGATTTTAACTATTTTTACAACGGCTAATCGTTTACAGCACAATGCCACCGATGATAAAGCCGAGGATCACGCAGAGCGTAATCGCCACCACGCCCGGGATCAGGAACGCGTGGTTAAACACGTACTTACCGATGCGGGTTGAGCCGGTGTCATCCATCTCAACCGCGGCCAGCAGGGTTGGGTAGGTTGGCAGCACGAACAGGGCGGAAACGGCCGCAAAAGAGGCAATCGCCGTCAGCGGCGTCACGCCCAGCATCAGTGCCGCAGGCATCAGCGCTTTGGTGGTCGCGGCCTGGGAATACAGCAGCGTCGCCGCAAAGAACAGCACCACCGCCAGCAGCCACGGATAGTTGTGCAGCAGGTCGCCCGCAACGGTCTGGATATCGCTGATGTGTGCTTTGACGAAGGTATCACCGAGCCACGCCACGCCCAGCACGCACACGCAGGCGCTCATACCGGATTTGAAGGTGCTGGCGTTCAGCACTTCGCTGGTGTCGATTTTACAGGTGATGCTAATCAGCGTCGCGATGGTCAGCATGAAGACCACAATGGCTTCGTTACGTGGCAGAACCGGGTTCTGGATCAGACCTACCGTATCGCTGATGGCGGTCGCGTAGAACATCACGGCGACGATACCGATCAGGAACAGCAGCACGGAGCGTTTCGCGTGCGGCTTCAGCTCGAAGACCTGGCTTCCGCGCAGGCTCACTTCGCCTTTTGCCAGGCGCTCCTGGTAAACCGGATCGTCTTTCAGCTCGGCGCCGAGGAAGTTACACAGCACGGCGGTGATCATCACCGCAATCAGCGTGACCGGAATACAGATCGCCAGCAGCGTCAGGTAGCTCACGCCCATCGGCTCAAGGATCCCCGCGAAGAAGACCACGGCGGCTGAGATTGGCGAGGCGGTGATCGCAATCTGGGACGCCACCACGGCAATAGAGAGAGGGCGAGACGGGCGAATGCCCTGCTCTTTGGCCACTTCGGTGATCACCGGCAGCGTGGAGAACGCAGTGTGGCCAGTGCCGGCGAGAATGGTCATAAACCACGTCACCAGCGGGGCAAGGAAGGTGATGTATTTCGGATGGCGACGCAGCATACGCTCCGCCAGGCTCACCAGGTAGTCCATACCGCCAGCGACCTGCATGGCCGCAATGGCAGCGATAACCGCCATGATGATTTCGATAACGTCAAAAGGGATTGCGCCGGGTTTAATCTGAAAAATCAGGGTAAGTACGAGCACCCCAAGACCGCCGGCAAAACCGATGCCGATACCCCCGAGTCGTGCGCCCAAATAAATCGCCAACAGGACGATGACGAGTTCTGCTCCAAACATAAAGACCTGCCTTGCTTATTAACAAGTTGATATTGAATTGTTGTGTTTTGGTAACGCCCATAAAGAAAAAAGGCACGTCACAAGTGACGTGCCTTTCGGAAGCTTAGCCTGAACGGTTACTGTTCGCTTTCATCGGTATATCGTTTCGCTTTATAGGCCGGATGCATCAGGTTCTGGGCGGAGAAGATATCGTCCAGCTCGGCTTCGGTCAACAATCCTCGCTCAAGAACGACCTCACGCACGCTCTTACCGGTTTCGGCACAAATCTTACCGACGATGTCGCCGTTGTGGTGGCCGATGAACGGGTTGAGGTAGGTGACGATGCCGATTGAGTTATACACGTAACCTTCACACACCTCTTTATTGGCGGTGATGCCGTTAATGCATTTTTCCAGCAGGTTGTAGCAGGCGTTGGTCAGAATATGGATGGATTCAAACATCGCCTGGCCAATCACTGGCTCCATCACGTTCAGCTGGAGCTGACCGGCTTCGGAAGCCATGGTGACGGTCGTATCGTTACCAATAACCTTGAAGCAAACCTGGTTCACCACTTCCGGCACCACCGGGTTAACTTTAGCTGGCATGATGGACGAACCCGCCTGCAACTCTGGCAGGTTGATTTCATTCAGGCCAGCGCGTGGACCGGAGGAGAGCAGGCGCAGGTCGTTACAGATTTTGGACAGTTTCACCGCCAGACGCTTCAGCGCGCTGTGCACCATCACGTAGGCGCCGCAGTCGGAGGTAGCTTCAATCAGGTCTTCCGCAGGCACAACCGGCAGGTTGGACACTTCAGCCAGCTTCTGTACCGCCAGCTGCTGATAGCCATCCGGCGTATTCAGACGTGTACCGATGGCGGTTGCACCCAGGTTCACTTCCAGCAGCAGCTCGGACGTGCGCAGCAGGTTTTTGGTCTCTTCATTCAGCAGCACGTTAAACGCGTGGAATTCCTGTCCGAGGGTCATGGGGACAGCGTCCTGCAACTGGGTACGGCCCATTTTCAGGATGTCCTGGAACTCAACGGCTTTACGCTGGAAGCCATCGCCCAGCTGATTGATCGCGTCGACCAGTTTGACGACAGAAGCATACACCGCGATGCGGAACCCGGTTGGGTACGCGTCGTTGGTGGACTGACATTTGTTAACGTGGTCGTTCGGGTTCAGGTACTGGTATTCACCTTTCTGATGCCCCATCAGCTCCAGGCCGATGTTCGCCAGCACTTCGTTGGTGTTCATGTTGACGGAGGTGCCCGCGCCGCCCTGATAGACGTCAACCGGGAACTGATCCATGCATTTGCCGTTGTTCAGCACTTCATCGCATGCGGCGATAATCGCATTTGCAGCGCTTTTAGGAATGGTTTGCAGTTCTTTGTTCGCCAGAGCCGCGGCTTTTTTTACCATCACCATGCCACGCACAAATTCAGGGATGTCGCTGATTTTGCTGTTGCTGATGTAGAAGTTTTCAATCGCTCTCAGAGTGTGAACACCATAGTAGGCATCCGCTGGAACTTCCCTGGTACCCAACAAATCTTCTTCGATACGAATGTTGTTTAACATGTGAACCTTCTTTTCAAGCTGCCGATGGATTGTACTAAACACACAGTATATATGTGGTTTTGAATATTTTCTGACCGACGATTATTCCCTCAATCGGCCAGATGTTCGAGATCATATGCTGATGATAGCGAATTGCCGTAAGCTGGATCACTTATTATCGACCCGATTTCATGATAATTATTAATCTGTGAAATGGGTCACCGCTTTAATATTTCCAAAAAAAATATCCGTGCAAACCGATTGAATTTTGGCTAACCGTCACCATCTCTTATCTACGCGCTTCGCGAACACATTCAGACAGGGGCCAGAAGGCACCTGCCACACAGGAGATGCCAGTGCGCTGGATACCGTTTATTGCTTTCTTTCTTTATGTTTACATTGAAATTTCCATTTTCATCCAGGTTGCCCACGTGCTGGGCGTCCTGCTGACGCTGATTCTGGTGATCTTCACCTCCGTCATCGGCATGTCGCTGGTGCGCAATCAGGGTTTCAAAAATTTCCTGTTAATGCAGCAGAAGATGGCCGCAGGCGAAAGCCCGGCAGCCGAGATGATCAAAAGCGTGTCGCTGATTATTGCTGGCCTGCTGCTGATCCTGCCTGGGTTCTTCACCGACTTCCTCGGCCTGCTGTTGCTGTTGCCGCCGGTACAGAAGCACCTGACCATGAAGCTGCTGCCGCACCTGCGTTTCAGCCGTATGCCGGGCGGTGGTTTCAGCACCGGCCCGGGGGATACCTTTGAAGGGGAATACCAGCGTAAGGATGAGCAGCGCGACCGGTTAGATCATAAAGACGATCGGTGAGTTTGTGGCCCGGTGGCGCTTCGGTATGAACCGGAAACATGGGTAACACTTTAGACCGGATACATGGGTAACAGTTATAACTGGCATAGAAGAGGAGAC
>NZ_JADCKU010000031.1:0-9155 GCF_014982165.1 Enterobacter cloacae complex sp. P24RS | reverse complement strand
CATACACAATGTCATAAGGCTCAAGCTGAAACTCTGTGCCCAGCACCATGGCCGAAGCGTCTTTTGCATTATCTGTAATATTCTTAGCAATAAGTCAGTTGGCGGGATGCGTAATTTCTCCTGGCCAAACGTTAAGTTCCGCAGGCAAAAAAATAATCGCGCCGGCCGATCTTAATAATAGCTTAGATAAACAAATCGAAATTTATCCACTTACGCCCGGATTAATTGAGAAACTACGTCCAGCAGCGGCAAAATCTCAGGCAAATCCTAATCTTGATGAGCAGGTCAAAAACTGGGAATACCGTATTGGTATTGGTGACATCCTGACGGTCACCGTCTGGGATCACCCGGAGCTGACTACGCCCGCGGGACAGTATCGCAGCGCAAGCGATACGGGAAACTGGGTCAATGCCGACGGCACGCTCTTTTATCCTTACGTGGGTAAACTGCACGTGGCGGGAAAAACGGTTTCCGAAGTGCGCGAGGAGATCACCGCGCGGCTGGATAACGTCATTGAAAGCCCCCAGGTGGACGTCAGCGTTGCCGCTTTCCGTTCGCAAAAAGCCTACGTTACGGGAGAAGTGGCGAAATCTGGCCAGCAGGCCATCACCAACATTCCGCTGACGGTAATGGACGCCGTTAATGCCGCCGGTGGGCTTACTGCCGATGCGGACTGGCGGAACGTGGTGCTGACTCACAACGGTCAGGATTCCCGAATTTCCCTGTACGCCCTGATGCAACATGGCGATTTAACCCAGAATAAACTGCTCAACCCTGGCGACATCCTGTTTATTCCCCGCAACGATGCGCTGAAAGTATTCGTGATGGGCGAGGTGGTTAAACAGAGCACGCTGAAGATGGATCGCAGCGGCATGACGCTGGCCGAAGCGCTCGGCAATGCCGGTGGCCTGGACCAGAATATGGCCGATGCCACGGGTATTTTTGTTATTCGCTCGGTACGCGAGTCCGGGAAAATTGCGAATATCTATCAGCTGAATGCAAAAGACGCTTCGGCCATGGTGCTGGGCACAGAGTTTCAGCTTGAGCCTTATGACATTGTGTATGTCACCACCGCACCGCTGTCCCGCTGGAATCGCGTGATAACGCAGCTTGTACCAACGATTAGCGGGGTGCATGACCTCACCGAAACGGTTCGTTACATCAGATCGTGGCCGCAATAATGTTCAAATCGATATTGGTGGTTTGCACCGGAAATATCTGCCGTTCCCCAATTGGAGAACGGCTTTTACGCCAGTACTTGCCTGACAGAGACATCACCTCGGCGGGAATATTTGGCCTTGAGGGTTGCCCGGCGGATGACTGTGCCCAGGACGTAGCCTGGCGACACGGAATTTCCCTGGACGGCCATGTGGCACGCAGGTTGACGCCCGGTCTGATGCAGGGATCCGATCTCATTCTGGTTATGGAGCCGAAACACCTTCACTTTATTTCCGCCATGGCACCGGAGATCAGGGGCAAGTCGCTGCTATTCGGGCAATGGCTGGAGCCGCAGGATATCCCCGATCCCTACCGTAAAAGCCGTGAAGCGTTTGAATATGTGTTCGGACTCTTGGGTAAAGCCAGCCAGGAATGGGCACGTCGATTGGGTCAGAAAGGAATGAAGCATTAATGTCGTCTTACACAACAGACAATTATGGTGCAGCGGCACCGCAACAAAGAGAAATCGATCTTGTCCGGTTGCTCGGCGAAATGATCGACCACCGCGCGATGATTATGTGCGTGACTTTCATTTCTGTCTTATGCGCGGGCCTCTATGCCTGGGTTACGCCGCCTGTTTATCAGGCGGATGCCATGGTGCAAATAGAAAGCAAACAGGATAACAGCCTGCTCAAAGGGTTAAGCCAGCTGGGTTCCACAGTTTCAACGGATGTAGCCCCTGAGATTTTATTGCTGAAATCACGCATGATCCTCGGCGAGACCGTCGACGACTTAGGTTTGACGTTTCAGGCGAAGCAGCGCGTTTTGCCTGTGGTGGGTCGTCTCTGGCAACGCCTGCAAGGGCGAGGGCAGGGCAAAATAACCTTAGGCGAACTCCAGATCCCGCAGGTGGAGGGCAATGCGCAGGAACTCATCCTGACCGTACAGGAAGCAGGAAAGTATCACCTGACGGGCGAAAACATTGAGGCTAACGGTTCGGTCGGGAAAATGCTTGTTAAGCAAGGGATCGTTTTGCTGGTGACCTCGATTGACGCTGAGCCAGGCACGCAGTTTTCGCTTAAGACGCTGACGCGCCTGGAGACAATCACTGCGCTGAAGAAGAGCCTCACGGTTGTGGAGTCGGAGAAACAGAGCGGTATCGTGACCTTAACCCTGACGGGCGAAGATCCTGACAAAATTGCCAGGGTGCTGAATACGATTGCTGAGAATTATCTCCAACAGAATATCGCCCGTCAGGAGGCCCAGGATTCTCGTAGTCTGGCTTTTTTACAGGAGCAGTTGCCGAAAATCAGAACGGAACTGGATCAGGCTGAAGCGCGGCTGAATGCCTACCGGGCGCAGCGCGACTCGGTGGATCTCTCTTTAGAGGCAAAATCCATACTGGATCAGGTTGTTAACGTCGAGAATCAGCTAAATGAGCTGACGTTCCGTGAGGCAGAGATCTCGCAGCTCTTCAAAAAGAATCACCCCACCTACCGTGCATTGCGTGAAAAGAGACAAACCCTTGAGCGGGAACGCGAGCGTCTGAATCAGCGGGTATCAGCAATGCCCTCCACGCAGCAGGAGATTTTACGCCTGAGCCGGGACGTTGAGTCAGGCCGCACGATCTATTTACAGCTACTGACGCGTCAGCAGGAGCTGAATATTTCCCGCTCCAGCGCTATCGGGAACGTGAGGATCATTGACAAGGCGGTTACGCTCCCGGATCCAATAAAGCCGCGAAAAGCGTTAATCATCGTCCTTGGCGCGCTGTTCGGGCTCATGCTCTCAATGGGCGGCGTGCTGGTACACATGGCGTTTAAACGTGGGATTATGCTTTCCGAACAGCTGGAAATGCATGGGATTCCGGTTCTGGCTACGTTGCCTCGTTCCCAGTGGCTGTGGAAAAAAACGCATTTGCGCAGAAAAATTCCGTTTACCCGTCACTGGAAGCACAAAACGCTGGATGTGCCGTTCCTGCCTGTCGATCGGCCTGCTGATATGTTTGTCGAAGCGGTTCGGGGGCTGCGCACCAGCCTTCATTTCTCCATGATGGAGGCTGAGAATCGTATCGTGATGATTTCTGGCCCTACTCAGGACTGCGGTAAAACGCTGGTGGGGACGAACCTGGCGGCCATTGCCGGACAGAGCGGCCAGCGGGTGCTGTTTATCGATGCGGATATGCGTCAGGGCTATGTTCATAACATTTTTGGCCTGGATAACCGCCATGGGCTGTCCAGCGTGCTTGAAGGTAAATGCGACTGTACAGAGGTAATTCAGCGCTTTGAGAAGGGGGGGATCGACGTCATTACCTGCGGCCCGGAACCGCTGCGACCGCTGGAGATGCTGTTAAGCGAACGGTTCCTGGCCGTTATGTCATGGGTTAACGAGCATTATGACATCGTCATCATCGATACCCCGCCAGTGCTGGCCGTCACCGATGCGGCGCTGGTTGCCAGAGCAGCCGGAACGACGCTGATGGTGGCCCGTTTCGATAAAACCAGCGTGAAAGAGATGGAGAATACCATTAAACGTTTGCACCGCGTTGGCGTAAAGGTCAGCGGAACCATTCTTAACGATATCGTTAAGTCCGCAGCGCTGTTATACGGTTCTGAGTGTAGTCAGTATGAATATGGTTATGGTTCGAAGAAAAAGCGGGGCGAGCACTAAGGCGGGGAAAATAATCCCTCTCCCGGGCGGGAGAGGGATAGGCATTACTTCGCCAGGACTTCCTCTGCGGTACGCTCAACCAGAGACAGCAGGACTTTGATGTCCTCCAGCGTCACGGTTGGGTTCAGCAGGGTCAGCTTCAGGCAGGTGACGCCGTTATGCTCGGTCACACCGACGTTTGCACGGCCAGACTCCAGCAGCGCGTCACCAATTTTCTGGTTCAGCAGGGCGATACCCGCGTCGTCCATCTGCACCTGTCCACGGAAGCGGAACAGCACGCTTGCCAGCTGAGGCTGCATCACCAGTTCCAGAGCAGACTGCTCTTTCACATAAGCCGCAACCTGCTGTGCCAGCGTCACGCCGTGGTCGATGATGGCTGCGTATTGCTCCTGACCCAGCGCTTCCAGGCTCATCCACAGTTTCAGCGCGTCGAAACGGCGCGTGGTTTGCAGAGACTTGGAGACCAGGTTAGGCACGCCCGCTTCTTCATCGAACTCTGAGTTCAGATAAGCTGCCTGATAGCGCATCAGCTCATAATGACGCGCTTCTTTCAGCAGGAACGCGCCGCAGCTGATGGTCTGGAAGAACTGCTTGTGGAAGTCCAGGGTTACGGAATCCACCAGCTCAATGCCGTCCAGGTAGTGGCGATACTGCTCAGACATCAGCAGCGCGCCGCCCCAGGCCGCATCAACGTGCACCCAGATATTCTGCTTCGCCGCCAGCTCAGCAATGTCGCGCAGCGGATCGATAGCACCCGCATCGGTCGTGCCGGCGGTGGCTACAATCGCCAGGATCTGCTCGCCGTTCGCGTTGCACTGCTCAATTTTCGCCGCCAGATCGGAGAGATCCATGCGGGAGAATTCGTCCGTTTTCACCTGCACCACGGACTGGTAACCCAGACCCATCAGCGCCATGTTTTTCTGCACGGAGAAGTGTGCGTTTTCCGAGCACAGGACGCGGATTTTACGCAGATCGCCTACCAGACCGTCCTGCTGAACCGAGTGGCCCTGATGGGCGAAGAACGCGTCACGCGCCAGCATCAGGCCCATCAGGTTGCTCTGGGTGCCGCCGCTGGTGAAGACGCCCGCGTCGCCAGCCTGATAACCCACGCGGGTACGCAGCCATTCGATCAGTTTGATCTCAATAATGGTTGCGGACGGGCTTTGATCCCAGGAGTCCATACTCTGGTTGGTGGCGTTAATCAGCACTTCCGCTGCCTGGCTAACCACCAGGCTTGGGCAGTGCAGGTGCGCCACGCACTGCGGGTGATGAACGGACAAACTGTCTTTCAGGAAGAACTCCACGGCGCGTTCAATCGCCGCTTCGTTGCCCAGCCCTTTCGGGTTGAAATCCAGCTTAATACGGTCGCGCAGCTCCGCGACCGTTTTGCCCTGATACATCTCAGGCTGTTTCAGCCACTGCATCACAGCCTGAGTGCTTTGTTCAATCGCCTGCTGGTAAGCTTCAATGCTCTGCGCAGAGGAGAACAAAATTGGGTTTGAATCAGACATCGTATTCAACAACTCCGGTTACGCCGGGCGAACGCCCGCAGCAAGCAGCGCCTGCTCGAATTTATCCAGGAAGATTTTCAGCTCTTCGTCGCTGATCAGCAGAGAAGGCAGCAGACGCAGAACGATACCGTTACGGCCGCCACGCTCCAGAATCAGACCGGCTTCGAAGCACTTCTTCTGGATCAGCGCAGACAGCTCGCCGTCGCCAGGGAAGCAGCCCATGTGGTCAGCGGCTTCGTGCGGCTTAACGATCTCGATACCGATCATCATGCCCAGACCGCGAACGTGGCCGATGACCGGATAACGTTTCGCCATCTCTTTCAGCTGGCCCTTCAGCCATTCGCCCTGTGCGGCCACTTTGCCCGCGATGTTCTGGTCTTTCAGGATCTTCAGCGTCGTCAGGCCAGTTGCCATTGCCAGCTGGTTACCGCGGAAGGTGCCGGTGTGGTGACCAGGCGCCCATGCATCGAACTGCTTCTTGATGCCGAGTACAGCCAGTGGCAGACCGCCGCCAACCGCTTTAGACATCACGATGATGTCTGGCTCGATGCCTGCGTGTTCGAAGGCGAAGAATTTACCGGTACGGGCAAAGCCAGCCTGAACTTCGTCGAGGATCAGCAGAATGCCGTGTTCCTGAGTCACTTTACGAATGCGCTGCAACCACTCAGCCGGAGCCGGGTTCACGCCGCCTTCACCCTGAACGGCTTCCAGGATCACCGCAGCAGGTTTACGCACGCCGCTTTCGACGTCGTTAATCAGGTTATCGAAGTAGTAGGTCAGCGCCTTCACGCCCGCTTCACCACCGATACCCAGCGGGCAGCGGTACTCGTGCGGGTAAGGCATGAACTGCACTTCAGGCATCATGCCGTCAACCGCTTCCTTCGGAGACAGGTTACCGGTGACGGACAGTGCGCCGTGGGTCATACCGTGGTAACCACCAGAGAAACTGATGATACCGCTACGACCGGTCACTTTTTTCGCCAGCTTCAGCGCCGCTTCAACGGCGTCAGCGCCGGATGGGCCAGTAAATTGCAGGCAGTACTCTTTGCCCTGACCAGGCAACAGAGAGAGAAGATATTCTGAAAACGCGTCTTTCAACGGCGTGGTCAGATCCAGGGTATGTAACGGCAAGCCGCTGGTAATGACATTTTGGATGCTTTTCAGCACATCAGGATGATTGTGGCCAAGCGCGAGGGTGCCTGCGCCTGCTAAACAGTCAAGGTATTCTTTATTATCTGCATCGGTGATCCACACGCCTTCTGCTTTCGTGATGGCTAAAGGCAGTTTGCGCGGATAACTCCTGACGTTAGATTCAAACTCGGCCTGACGGGCCAGATAGGTTTCGTTGCTTTTGTGGGCATCTACGGTGTCAATACGGACTTTATCCGTCATCATATCACTCCTACAACCGCCGCTTCGTTATGAGCAACGATTGAATAAAAAGTTAAAAAACAGATGGGGCCTGAAAAAAACGCCGCCAATATAGAGCCTTTTGTCACCAGGCTCAATGGTTAATTTGTTTACTGTTTTGTGACACAGGGCACAGGGGAGGTGGTAACCTCATTTTCTGGCAAAAACTTGCAGTTTATAGCGATTAAAAACAGTGACTTAGATATGAATTGTCAGCATTGTAAAATCAGACAAAAGAGTGTGGCAAATTGTGCGACTGGCAGGCTAAAAGGAGGCGCGGAGCCTCCTTACGCTGTTTATTTCTGGGTAATGCTTAAAATGCCGTGTTCGCGTCCGTTCGTTTTATTCCACGACGCGTCCGTAATGCCGTTCTCATCCAGGCTTAGCGGTATCACAAAACCATTACCGTGAATTTCATAAAAATTGGCGTTCAGGCGTTTAACGCTGGCTTTTTTGCCGTTAACCGTTGCGCTAAAAAAGCCGTTTGAAAGGGTAGCGTTGACCGTATCCGACGAGAATGAGGCTTCACGAAGGGGATCGTGCACGGAAGTCGATGGTTCGTTTTGTGCCGCATTTTCCGCTTTGGTTTTGCTGATATCACACGAGCCATTGCCAGCGCTCATTTGCGTGCACCCCGAGCGCTCTAACTGAGCACGATAGTGTGCGTTAATGGCGAGCGCAGGCGAAACACACCCCGCAAGTACGGCTGCGCTTATCACCATCATTATTAATTTTTTCATTTTATCCCCTCAAAAACGACACAAATAATAAGAAACGTACATAATGCCAATTCCGATACCTGCGCCCATAGCGAAGTCATTGCTGGTTGCCGCGCCATCATATTGTTCATCCAGCGTGACTCGCTGGACCGGTTGCTGATGCGCATCGTTCTGTGCTTTCCGTTCATCATTATAGGTGGTGGTATTAATCCTATTATTGATTTTATAATTTTTTATAGTTGATCTTTTAATTACAATGATAATGGAGCGAAAATATAAATATTCCGTGGCGATAAATATTGAGTATGGAAATGTTTTTTTATTAATGGCCAGGATGAAAACAAATAAGATGGTTGTGTTATTTTTTCTTTGAAATAAATTTATTGTAATAGGATGTTGCAGGTGATGGGAGTTATTATAAATATCCCGAAGCGTGTTGTGTAGCAGTATAGGTCGATGTCAGTAAAACAACTGATCGAGTGCGATGATATTCCCCCTGTAGATGTGGTTGGCGTAGAGTCAATCCATCAGCACTTGAATGTCTACAATCCCTGTTCAAACCCTTCCTGACAGATAATAAAAAAATCTTGGAGAAGTCTCCGATTGATGCCGTAGTGGCTGCACCGTATAAAGCGAGGTTTGGGGCATACAATGCGGCGGCAATGAGAAAATTGTTGGGATGGTCGCTCAGACAGCCTCAAGGCTGGGAAAAGTGGATCACATAGTTGCTTGCATATACCGGAGCCATAAGATGGGAGATCGCAAAACTGGAGAAGGCAGAGTAAATTCGAGGAAGACAGTCAGAGTCACTATCTCCTGACTGTAGAAGGGGGTAGGGGAAAACCTTGATTGCAGCGCGACAAGTTGAGATGCATCCCAAGCTGATCGAGTGGGGTTTCCTCGATTTTGTTAATCGTCAGTGGAAAGATAAAATTTTCTCGCCAGTATCGGGCAACAACATGACTAAGTTCGGCAAAGTTTTAGCAGATATTTGAGATCAGCTGATTATTCCGTATCTGATTGAATATGGACATCACCGCTTAGTGCATAACTTCAGGCACACAATGATCATAACTTGTTAGCTGGTTGGGTTGGTAATTTGGCTCATCTGCAACAGGTGGTTGATCAAGAGAAAAGTGGCTCAGGGATTACACGGCGCTATTTGCATACGTTCCCCTGGTCCTCTGTCTGTTATGTGATTGATGGGATACAATCGAATTAACGGCATAACTAAGAAAGGTTAAATAGCGGAGGGAGCGCCCCTCCGCAACATTTATTATTTATCGCATTTATGCAATTTGATTACACCATTTTCTGCATAAGATTGTACAAAATCAGGGTCATTTACCCAATAATATTTTGATTTTTTATTATCGTAAAACCCTTTCCATCGTAATTCTCCATTTTGTTTATTGATAGTGAGCTCTGCTAGTGGGGTAGTTGAACTTACATTTTTCCAATCAAAATTCATTCCACCTCGACCAAGATCGGCTACGCTATCATAGAAAATAACAACTTTACCTTTGGATATTACATTAGCATGTACATTAACAATGATCTGGTTGTCATTAACAACAAGTGGATTAGGTTTGTTATCGAGAAGAATAGAGAAGCTGTCATCATTACAACTAGTACTCCACATGCCTAAATTTGTATCTGCATGTGTTGCTACTGATATGTATATTAA
>NZ_JADCKU010000030.1:0-28774 GCF_014982165.1 Enterobacter cloacae complex sp. P24RS | reverse complement strand
GCAGTCTATTATGGAAAAAATTGAAATAATCTATGATCAATCAAAAAAAGAATATAAAAATGGGTTATTGAACTTTTATTACTTATATAACATAATTCATAATCGAGATAAGAGTGAATGGCTTGAATTCGCGAACAAACGAAGTTCCATACTTGTTGAAGATATATATTGGTATTCATGCTCACCATATTTATATTCATCATTTACTAATGTTCCAAATGCTGTTGCTGATACAACAAAATTGAAAGATTTTTTATCTTGCTTTGACGAATATGATAAAAATAAGTTTAAGCCAAATCGTTTGAATCTTCCTGCAATGACTGAAGTAATTATGTTAGCTTGCGCAGCAAATTCATTCTTTAGAATTGGAATGTATCAGGATTATATTGTAATGGGTAATAAAGCACTGAGAGAAATCGCCTCAGTAAAAAATGTATTTGATTATATAAAAGAACGATTAAGTAATTCGCAACTGATTCAATTGGATGAGTGCTTAAGATTGTATAGAAAAAAGGGGGGCTAACCCCTTTTATTTTTAACGTACTCTCCCCACCAATTCATCAATTCAACTCGCTGCACGAGGTAAGTAGAACGATTGTATGCTTTTCTAACTTCATTTTTATCACTGTGGGCTAAGGCAGACTCAATAACATCAGGATTTAATCCTGCTTCATTCATAGCTGTGCTTGCTATTGAACGCAATCCATGAGCAACTAATTTTCCGCCAAAACCAATACGTTTTAAAGCTGCATTTGCAGTCTGACTGTTCATTGGTTGTTTTGGGTCATTCCGACTTGGAAAAACATATTCACGATGAGCGCTGATTGGCTTCATCACTTCCAGAATATCTAAAGCCTGCGTCGATAAGGGAACAATATGCTCACGCTTGGCCTTCATCCGCTCGGCTGGAATAGTCCAGAGCTTCGCTTCGAGATCGATCTCTGCCCAATGAGCACCGGAGGCCTCAGAAGGGCGCACAAGCGTCAGGAGTTGCCATTCAATGAGACAGCGAGTTGAAACAGAGAGATTTGACATCACCAAAGAACGCATGAGTTTTGGTAACTCTTCTGGGCGTAGCGTCGGCATGTTTTGCTTTTTAGGTTTCTCAAAAGCCATCCCAACACCTGATGCTGGATTGGCATCAATCAGACCAGTGTTTACGGCATAAATCATTATCTCGTTAATGCGCTGCACCAGACGGCGCACAGTCTCAAGTGCTCCACGTGCTTTTATTGGCTCAAGAGCTTCAACCAGTGTCCGGGCTTTGATTTGCTGAACGGGGATCTCACCGATGGAAGGGAATACATCTTTCTCCAGTGAGCGCCAAATGTCTTTTGCGTAATCAGGGGTAACGCTTTTGCTTTTGAGCTGGAACCAGTTAGCGGCGACCGTTGAAAAAATACTGTCCAGTGCGATTTGCTGCTCTTCCTCTGCAACTTCAGCTTGAATCTGAGGGTCGATTCCGTTGGCTAATAAGGCAAGGTAATCCGCTCTTAACCCTCGGGCATCAGCAAGTGAAAGAGCAGGGAAGGCACCGAGCCCCATCATTGTTCGCTGCTTTGTTGCCGGACGTTGATAACGGAAACGCCAGAGCTTTTTCCCGCTGGTTTTCACTATCAGGAAAAGCCCATCGCCATCATGCAGCGTTAGATCCTTCTCTACAGCTTTTGCGCGCAGAACTTCGGTGTTTGTCAGGGGGCGTGTTGTCCGTGCCACTGTGGCCGCTCCTTCATGAATTGGTATACGTTTTTAGGTATACATCCTACCGTATACCTAAACGTATACCAATAATCACTGGATTTAGCCGGATGTTCTCGGACAACGACAGACACAAAAAAGCCCGCAGGGCTTGTGCCATGCGGGCTTTCTGTACTTCACCAGACGTATCCGGATCATCATTTGGTGGAGCTGGCGGGAGTTGAACCCGCGTCCGAAATTTCTACATCCTCGGTACTACATGCTTAGTTTGTCTTTACATTCGCACGTCAGCTGCGGACAAACACGCCACTAACGAACTAGCCTGATTAGTTTTAACGCTTCAACCCCAGGCAGGGCTTCCACGCGATCTCTTTTGGGTTTGACCTCTCTTTGATCCCCGTCTTAAGAGCGGAAGCTAGGGAGAGAGGGCTCTTAGCAGGTTATTAAGCTGCTAAAGCGTAGTTTTCGTCGTTTGCGACTATTTTTTTGCGGCTTTTAACGAGGCAAACCGCCCCTCGGCATGCACCTTGGGTTTCGCAAATCCCGTCGAATCCAGAATCAGCCCCAATAGTGTTGAACTCAGTATACCAGATTTTACTTCCTCGATACCAGCCCGAAACGCTAACTTATTGAATAGTACAATAAGTGCGCAGAATCAACGTCCTGCGTTTTTCATGATACGTGCTTTGTCGAGCTGCCATTCGCGTGCTTTCAGGTCAGTACGCTTGTCGTGCTGCTTCTTACCTTTCGCAACGCCGATTTTCACTTTGCACCAGGCGTTTTTCCAGTACAAAGAGAGCGCAACCACGGTAAAGCCTTCACGGTTGATGCGTCCGTAGAGGGATTCCAGTTCGCGCTTGTTCAGCAGCAGCTTGCGGGTGCGGGTTGGATCGCAGACGTAATGTGAAGAGGCAACGGTCAGCGGCGTAAAGTTCGCGCCGAACAGAAAGGCTTCACCGTCTTTCAGGATCACGTAGCTGTCGCCAATGTTGGCTTTCCCGGCACGCAGCGATTTTACTTCCCAGCCCTGCAACGCAAGGCCGGCCTCGAATTCTTCTTCGATGAAATACTCGTGGCGAGCACGCTTGTTGAGCGCAATGGTCGCCGAACCAGGTTTATGTGCTTTTTTCTTCGTCATAAGTGTCGTAAAGCCGTCGGTAATCTGATTTTAAAAAGTCACCTCATTGCGTCCTGTGAGGTCTAACGCGCTATCTTAGCACGAGATAAGGCTTAGCGTTTTTTTAACAGGTGATAAATGTTATTATTTGTCTGTTGTGTGACCATGGAAAATGCTATGCCTCAGATTAGCCGTTCTGCGCTTGTTCCCTACAGCGCGGAACAAATGTATCAGTTAGTGAACGACGTTCAGTCCTATCCGGAATTTATACCGGGATGCACCGGTAGTCGGGTGCTGGAATCCGGCCCGACGCAGATGACTGCGGCCGTGGATGTCTCCAAAGCGGGGATCAGCAAAACGTTCACCACGCGCAATACCCTGACGAGCAATCAGAGTATTTTGATGCATCTGGTGGATGGTCCGTTTAAAAAATTGATGGGAGGGTGGAAGTTTACGCCGCTGAGCGCAGACGCCTGCCGCATTGAGTTTCATCTGGATTTTGAATTTACCAATAAGCTGATCGAACTGGCGTTTGGCCGTATCTTCAAAGAACTGGCCTCGAATATGGTTCAGGCGTTCACCACGCGCGCCAAAGAGGTTTACAGTGTCGCATAAGATTGCTGTTGAGGTGGTGTATGCGCTGCCGGAGAAGCAGTATTTGCAGCGCGTGACGCTTGAAGAAGGGGCCACCGTTGAGGCGGCTATCCTGGCGTCCGGCATTCTTGAGCTTCGCAGCGACATTGATCTGGCGAAGAATAAAGTCGGCATCTATAGCCGTCCGGTAAAGCTTGGGGATGTGCTGAAAGAGGGTGACAGGGTTGAGATTTATCGACCTCTGATTGCCGACCCGAAAGAGCTGCGTCGGCAGCGAGCGGAGAAATCCGGTAAGTAGCGCTTTCTTTTCCCCGGTGGCGCTGCGCTTTCCGGGGCTTCAATTCTGCGCAAATAAACATACACAAAAAAGGTGCTCATTGAGCACCTTTTTGCGTTGCTGACGCCTGATTATTTGGTCAGGGCAGGCTTGTTGTCGATATTGGTCAGCACACCAGCACTGCTGAAGGTCAGGGTCAGGGTTTGCTGGCTCACGTCTTCATGACCAGGCTGCTGGCGGAATACATAGAACCAGGTATTTGTACCGAACGGATCGGACATCATCGGGGTTCCCAGTGCATAAGCGACCTGCTGTTGTGTCATTCCCACACGGATTTTGGACACATCGTTAGGGGTAAGGTAGTTCCCCTGGTTGATGTCAGGACGGTAAACCACTTTCTCCAGAGTGGAACAGCCTGCGGTCAACATCAGAAGAACCGCTGCGGCAGCGGTCAGCGTTTTACAGCGCATAGTGATTTGATTCCTTTTCGGGCCCGAGCAGTACGCGGCTCATATGTAATATGCCGATGATAATAGACCTTGCCCCACTTTGAAACCGGTCTGGCGGCGTTTTTGTTGTTCTGTATGACCCTGAGATCCCGAAAAAGTTTATGCCGCCAGCAGTTCTTTCGCATTAGCGAGCGTATTGCGCGTGACTTCACTGCCCCCGAGCAGGCGTGCCAACTCCTGCAAGCGTGCGCGTTTATCCAGCTGCTTCATGTGTGTTTCCGTCATTTCGCCGTCGGTTTCTTTACTGACGATAAAGTGATGATGACCACAGCCGGCTACCTGAGGCAGGTGTGTCACACACATGACCTGCGTCGATTCACCCAGCTGACGCAGCAGTTTGCCGACAACGGCCGCCGTCGGGCCGCTGATACCCACATCCACTTCATCGAAAATCAGCGCCGGGGTTTCCATTTTACGGGCGGTGATCACCTGAATGGCCAGGGCGATACGCGACAGTTCACCGCCGGAAGCCACTTTCGAAATAGCCTGTAAAGGCTGGCCCGGGTTGGTGGTGACGCGGAATTCAATGCGGTCTGCGCCTTCCGCCGTCAGGTGATTTTCTTCAAAGCGAACGTCGATGGTGAACACCCCGTGCGGCATCGCCAGGGTATGCATGCTGTCGGTAATGTGTTGGCTAAGCTCCAGCGCATAGTGTTGGCGCACATCGTGCAGCCGTTTCGCCGTTTCCAGCGCCTGCTGGTGATGCAGATTTACCGCCAGAGACAGGGTTTCGAGGGAATCGGCCTGATCGTCCAGCTGTTGTTGTTCTTCCAGCAGAGATTGATAGTAATTCGGCAGTTCTTCCGGAGTAACGTGATGCTTACGCGCCAGTGAAATCTGACGGGAGATACGTTGCTCAAGTTCGAACAGACGGTTCGGGTCGAGATCCAGACGTTCACAGTAGTGGCGCAGTTCATCCCCGGCTTCTGAAATCTGAATCGCGGCCTCTTCGAGCATCTCCAGTACGCCAGACAGCTTATTGTCCATGCCGGTCAGCTCGGTAACAAGCTGGCGAACGTTGTACAGCTGGCTCTGCAAGTTCACATCCTCGCCATCTGCCAGCATGTTCAGGGCATTCTGGCTGGTGGAAAGCAGCTGACCGCTGTTGGCCAGACGCTTGTACTCCTCGTCGATTTGCTCAAATTCCCCCGCCTGCGGGTTAAATTCGTTCAGCTCTTTCAGCTGATACTCCAGCAGCTCGGCGCGGGCGGTACGCTCCTGGCTTTGCTGCTGATGCTGCGCAAGTTCGCGGCAGCTTTGATGCCACTGACGATAGTGCTCCGCCATCAGTTGAGTAAGCGCATACTCACCTGCGTAGCCATCAAGCAGGGCTTTCTGTTGTTCGGGTTTGATTAACTGCTGATGCGCATGCTGACCATGGATCTGGATGAGCAACTGGCCCAGCTCGCGAAGCTGGGAAAGAGGGACCGCCGTGCCGTTGATAAAACCACGGGAGCGGCCATCATTGCTGATGACGCGGCGAAGTAAACACTCACGTCCGTCTTCCAGCTGGTTCGCTTCCAGCCAGCGCAGGGCGGCAGGCGTGTCTTTTAACGAGAAGCGGGCGCACAGGTCTGCACGGGCTGCGCCTGTGCGCACCATATCACCCTCTGCACGACCGCCGAGGCACAAGCCGAGGGCATCAATGGCAATGGATTTACCTGCGCCGGTTTCACCGGTAATCGCCGTCATTCCGCTATGGAAGTCGATCTCAAGCTCACGAACAATGGCAAAGTTGCTGATGGTCAGTTG
Source organism: Enterobacter cloacae complex sp. P24RS (assembly GCF_014982165.1). Lineage (NCBI taxonomy): Bacteria > Pseudomonadati > Pseudomonadota > Gammaproteobacteria > Enterobacterales > Enterobacteriaceae > Enterobacter > Enterobacter cloacae complex sp. P24RS. The sequence continues at coordinate 22,827 of NZ_JADCKU010000030.1, read as the reverse complement.
TGCCAGCATAATTGTTTTCCTGTATGAAAAACCATAACTGTGTTTGTATACAGTATAAACTGGTTTTATATACAGTAAAGCGCTGGATGCAAAATCAGAACAATTTTTTTGACCAGCCGAGCTTGGAGCTTAATGTATTGAAATAGCTGTAATCTTTCGGGTGAATGAGGTTCAGGTGGTAATCGCAGCGGCGAATGAGTACATCTTCACCCTCCTGAATGGGCAGCGCAATCTGGCTGTCGCAGCTGATCTCCAGGTCGCTGCGGCGATGGGAAAAACGCAGGCGGATGGTGCTGTCGCCGTTGATCACCAGCGGACGCGCCGAGAGCGTGTGCGGGAACATCGGCACCAGGGTTATCGCATCCAGCGATGGCGTCAGGATTGGGCCTCCGGCTGAAAGCGAGTAGGCGGTTGAGCCCGTTGGTGTTGAAATAATCAGCCCGTCAGACCGCTGCGAGAACGCGAAGATTTCGTCGATGTAGACTTCGAACTCGATCATGTGCGCTACTTTACCGGGGTGGAGAACCACCTCGTTAATGGCGGTGCTGATGCGCTTCTGGCAGTCCTGCTGACACACCTGGGCTTCCAGCAAAAACCGTTTTTCACTGATATAGTGGCCTTCCAGCACGTCCGCCAGCTGCTGCTGCGCATTGTCCGGGTCGAGGTCGGTCAGGAAACCGAGATTGCCACGGTTAATACCAATCACCTTAATATCATAGCGAGCCAGCGTTCGCGCCGCGCCCAGCATATTACCGTCGCCGCCGACCACCACGGCGAGATCCGCCTGCTGGCCAATTTCCGCCAGCGTGCCGGTTCTGACGCTTTTAAGCTGCAACTCCTGGGCGATCTGCTGCTCGACCATCACTTCATAGCCTTTACCACTCAGCCAGCGATACAACATTTCATGTGTCGTCAATGCGGTAGGGTGACGCGGATGGCCGACGATCCCAATACACCTGAAATGATTATTCATGTTCTGGAGGTCCTTGTGCCTGATGAATGATGACAATCTGCCTTGTTCCCTTGAATCCAGGAAACTGATCCCCATAATAAGCGAAGTTAGCGAGATGAATGCAGAAAAACGCGGAGAAATTCATGAGTAGTAAAGAACAGAAAACGCCTGAGGGGCAAGCCCCTGAAGAAATTATCACGGAACAGCACGATGAAGTTGAGGCAGTAGAGCCAGACGCGTCTGCTGAGCAGGTGGACCCGCGCGATGAAAAAATTGCCAACCTGGAAGCTCAGCTGGTAGAAGCGCAGAATCGCGAACGCGATGGCGTACTGCGCATCAAAGCGGAAATGGAAAACCTGCGCCGTCGTACCGAGCTGGACGTTGAAAAGGCGCACAAATTTGCGCTGGAGAAATTCGTCAACGAACTGCTGCCGGTGATCGACAGCCTGGATCGCGCGCTGGAAGTGGCGGATAAAGCTAATCCGGATAACGCGGCGATGATTGAAGGCATCGAGCTGACGCTGAAATCCATGCTGGATGTGGTGCGTAAGTTCGGTGTTGAAGTGATTGCCGATACGGATGTCCCGCTGGATCCAAACGTTCACCAGGCCATTGCGATGGTCGAGTCAGAAGACGTTGCCGCGGGTAACGTGCTGGGCGTGATGCAGAAAGGGTATACCCTGAACGGTCGTACTATTCGCGCTGCGATGGTCACCGTGGCGAAAGCGAAAGCCTAATTTGCTACCTGTAGTGCCGGGTGGCGGCGTTCGCCTCACCCGGCCTACCTTCTATTCGGCAATACTTTCCCGAAGTGGCGTAACGGGCAGGACTTTGACCTGCTTAATCATGTTGTCCTGAACGTCCAGAATATCAATATCATACTGTTCAATACGCACACGCGTACCTGCCGCCGGGATCTCTTCCAGCGCTTCCAGAATCATGCCGTTCATCGTTCGCGCCTCGTCTTCTGGTAAATGCCAGTTGAACGCTTTATTGATTTCACGAATGTTGGCGCTGCCGTCGATAAGCACTGACCCGTCGTTTTGCGGGGTAACCTCTTCCGCAAGGGAAGGCGACATCGACGTGGTAAAGTCCCCGACAATCTCTTCCAGAATATCTTCCACCGTTACCAGCCCCTGGATGTCACCGTATTCATCCACCACCAGGCCGACTTTCTTCTTGTTGCGCTGGAACTTCACCAGCTGCGTGCTGAGCGGTGTGCCTTCCGGTACGTAGTAGATTTCGTCGGCGGCGCGCAGCATTACCTCTTTGGTGAACTCGTTTTTCTCGGTCATCAGGCGATAGGCCTCGCGCACGCGCAGCATGCTGATGGCATCGTCGAGGGAATCGCGATAGAGCACGATGCGCCCGTGCGGGGAGTGCGTCAGCTGGCGGACGATCGCCTTCCAGTCGTCGTTAATATCGATTCCGACGATTTCGTTTCGCGGCACCATAATGTCGTCAACGCTGACCTTTTCCAGATCCAGAACCGACAGGAGCATGTCCTGATTGCGGCGGGAGATCTGCGAACGGGATTCGTTCACGATGGTACGCAGCTCGTCTTTACTCAGCGCGCTGCTGATGGTGACGTCGGCCTTGATACCGACCATGCGCATCAGCACACGGGTCACCATATTCAGCAGCCAGACCAGCGGCATCATCAGAATAAGCAGCGGCGCTAGCAGGAAACTGCTCGGGTAGGCGACCTTCTCCGGGTAAAGCGCCGCGATGGTTTTGGGCAGCACTTCCGCAAACACCAGCACCACAAACGTAAGCACCCCTGTGGCAATCGCCACGCCGGCGTTGCCGTACAGACGCATCCCGACGATGGTGCCCAGCGCAGAGGCGAGAATGTTGACCAGGTTGTTACCGATAAGCACCAGGCTAATCAGGCGGTCTGGCTTACGCAGCAGCTTTTCGACACGACGCGCGGCACGGTTACCCTGCTTGGCCCGATGACGCAACCGGTAGCGGTTCAGCGTCATCATGCCGGTTTCAGAGCCAGAGAAATAAGCGGAGATGACCACCATGATGACCAGAATGACGATCAGCGTGGTGGTAGAGATGTGTTCCAGGGGGAACTCCTTTTGTTACTTAGCCAGCAAATTGCTGTATGAAGCGGCTACCGAAATAGGCAAGCGTGAGAATGCCGGCACCCGCAACGTTGAACCAGACCACGCGACGACCGCGCCAGCCTTCATGATAATGGCCCCATAACAGGACAATATAGACAAACCACGCAATGATGGAGAGGACTGCTTTATCGATATTCTCCACGCTGAACAGGTTCTTCATATAAAACAAACCTGTGCACAGCGTCAGCGTCAGCAGAACCACGCCGACCTGGGTGATGTGGAACATCTTACGCTCAATCACCATCAGCGGCGGCATTTCGTGGTTAAACGCCAGCTTTTTATTTTTCAGCTGGTAGTCAATCCAGGCGAGCTGCATGGCGTAAAGGGCGGCAATGATCAGCGTCGCGTAGGCGAAAAGCGACAGGCCAATATGCACCAGCATCCCCGGCGTGGCTTCCAGATGGGTAATAAACTCATTAGGCATGAACGTGGCTAACGCCAGGTTGATCAGCGCAAAGGCGTAGATTATCGGCAGCAGCAGCCAGCCGCGGTTTTTAGACGCGACAATGGTCATGACCGTACAGATCATCAGGCTGACCAGCGAGCCGACGTTCAGCACGCTCAGGTTTTGCACGCTGCCGTCGCCGGGAATGATGCGTGATTCCAGCGCAAACGCGTGGCTAATCAATGCGATTACCGCCGAAAGAATAGCCATGCGCCGCCAGCCGCTGTTTTTTTGCAGCAGGCCAGGAATGATCAGCGCGAGGCTGACAGAGTAGGCAACAAGGGCGATCAGTGCGAAAACAGGCATATAGGCGTCGACAGTTGTCTTAATAAGAAAGAGAAGCAGTATAACGTTACGTGACGCCTGCTCCAACCGTTGCATAACAACAAAGGCGCCTTCATGTTATACTCCGGCAAAATTCTGTGTATGTGTCGCCCAGGCGACCTAACGTTTCTACCCCAGGCGAGAGACAATGTTTGATAATTTAACCGATCGTTTGTCGCGCACGCTGCGCAACATCAGCGGCCGTGGACGCCTCACCGAAGAGAACATCAAGGAAACGCTGCGCGAAGTGCGCATGGCGCTGCTGGAAGCAGACGTTGCGTTGCCGGTCGTCCGTGATTTTATCAACCGTGTGAAAGAGAAAGCGGTTGGTCATGAAGTTAACAAGAGCCTGACCCCGGGTCAGGAGTTCGTCAAAATCGTTCGTAACGAACTGGTTTCGGCGATGGGCGAAGAGAACCAGGTGCTTAACCTGGCGGCCCAGCCGCCTGCCGTGGTGCTGATGGCGGGTCTGCAAGGTGCAGGTAAAACCACCAGCGTCGGTAAGCTGGGGAAATTCCTGCGCGAAAAGCACAAGAAAAAGGTGCTGGTGGTTTCGGCGGACGTCTATCGCCCGGCGGCGATCAAACAGCTGGAAACGCTGGCTGAGCAGGTTGGCGTGGACTTCTTCCCGTCCGACGTGGCGCAGAAGCCTGTCGATATCGTGAATGCCGCGCTGAAAGAGGCGAAGCTGAAATTCTACGACGTGCTGCTGGTGGATACCGCCGGTCGTCTGCACGTCGACGAAGCGATGATGGACGAGATCAAGCAGGTGCACGCCTCTATCAACCCGGTAGAGACCCTGTTTGTCGTTGATGCCATGACCGGTCAGGATGCGGCGAACACCGCGAAAGCGTTTAACGAAGCCCTGCCGTTGACCGGCGTGGTGCTGACCAAAGTGGACGGTGACGCCCGCGGCGGTGCTGCGCTGTCTATTCGTCACATCACCGGTAAGCCGATCAAATTCCTCGGCGTGGGCGAGAAAACCGAAGCGCTGGAGCCGTTCCACCCGGATCGTATTGCTTCCCGTATCCTCGGCATGGGCGACGTGCTGTCGCTGATCGAAGATATTGAGAGCAAGGTCGACCGCGCGCAGGCGGAAAAACTCGCCAGCAAGCTGAAAAAAGGCGACGGCTTCGATCTGACCGACTTCCTTGAGCAGCTGCGTCAGATGAAAAACATGGGCGGCATGGCAAGCCTGATGGGCAAGCTGCCGGGCATGGGGCAGATCCCGGACAACGTTAAATCGCAGATGGACGACAAAGTGCTGGTGCGTATGGAAGCCATCATCAACTCGATGACGCTGAAAGAGCGTGCGAAGCCAGAAATCATCAAAGGGTCGCGTAAGCGCCGTATCGCAGCCGGCTGCGGCATGCAGGTGCAGGACGTTAACCGCCTTCTGAAACAGTTCGACGACATGCAGCGCATGATGAAGAAAATGAAGAAAGGCGGCATGGCGAAGATGATGCGCGGCATGAAAGGCATGATGCCACCAGGATTCCCTGGGCGTTAATCGGCCTTTTACAGCAGACTGATCAACTGCTGATTGCATTTTCCCCAAAAATCAGTAAAATTTTCGGGCTTTTAATATGACACCCGGGCTCCGTTCCTCGATGGGGCCCGGTTGTTTTATTCACACAAGAGGATGTTATGGTAACTATTCGTTTAGCACGTCACGGCGCTAAAAAGCGTCCGTTCTACCAGGTTGTTGTGACTGACAGCCGTAATGCACGCAACGGTCGCTTCATTGAGCGCGTTGGTTTCTTCAACCCACTGGCCTCTGGCGCAGAAGAAGAAACCCGTCTGGATCTGGATCGTATCGCTCACTGGGTTGGCCAGGGCGCTACTGTTTCCGATCGCGTTGCTACGCTGATCAAAGCAGCAAACAAAGCAGCTTAATCTGTCACGGTGGTCATGATGAGCAATAAAGCACCTGTTGAACCGATCGTATTGGGAAAAATGGGTTCTTGCTACGGTATCCGTGGTTGGCTCAGAGTGTTTTCCTCCACTGAAGACGCTGATAGCATTTTTAATTACCAGCCCTGGTTTATCCAGAAAGCCGGTAAGTGGGAAGAGGTCGAGCTGGAAAGCTGGCGTCACCACAATCAGGACATCATCATCAAGCTGAAAGGCATTGACGATCGTGATGCCGCGAATGCGCTGACTAATTGTGAAATTGTCGTGGATTCGTCGCAGTTGCCGCAGCTGGAAGAGGGCGACTACTACTGGAAAGACCTTATGGGTTGCCAGGTAGTGACCACTGAAGGCTACAGCCTGGGGAAAGTCATCGACATGATGGAAACCGGGTCAAATGACGTTCTCGTCATTAAGGCAAACCTGAAAGATGCATTTGGCATCAAGGAGCGGCTGGTCCCGTTCCTCGATGGACAGGTTATCAAGAAAGTCGATCTCGCTACTCAAACCATTGAAGTAGATTGGGATCCTGGTTTTTAATTCTCCGGATAAACGGTAAAAGACGGCGCTATGTGGATTGGCATAATTAGCCTGTTTCCTGAAATGTTCCGCGCGATTACCGATTACGGGGTAACTGGCCGGGCAGTAAAGAATGGCCTGCTGAGCATCCAGAGCTGGAGTCCGCGTGACTTCACGTATGACCGGCACCGTACCGTGGACGATCGTCCTTACGGCGGCGGACCGGGGATGTTGATGATGGTGCAACCCTTACGGGACGCCATTCACACAGCAAAAGCCGCGGCAGGTGAAGGCGCGAAGGTGATTTATCTGTCACCTCAGGGACGCAAGCTTGATCAAGCGGGCGTGAGCGAACTGGCGACGAATCAAAAGCTGATTCTGGTCTGTGGTCGTTACGAAGGGATAGATGAGCGCGTAATTCAAACCGAGATTGACGAAGAATGGTCTATCGGCGATTACGTTCTCAGCGGTGGTGAGTTACCCGCAATGACGCTGATTGACTCCGTTGCCCGGTTTATTCCGGGTGTTCTGGGCCATGAAGCTTCGGCAACGGAAGATTCCTTTGCCGATGGATTGCTGGACTGTCCACACTATACTCGTCCTGAAGTGTTAGAAGGGATGGAAGTACCGGCGGTGTTACTGTCAGGAAACCATGCCGAGATACGTCGCTGGCGTTTGAAGCAGTCGCTGGGCCGAACCTGGCTTAGAAGACCTGAACTTCTGGAAAACCTGGCTCTGACTGAAGAGCAAGCAAAGTTGCTGGCCGAGTTCAAAACTGAACACGCGCACCAGCAGCATGAACATGATGGGAATGCGTAATACGCTCCCGAATATCAGTTTACCCAGGATAAGAGATTAAATTATGAGCAACATTATTAAGCAACTTGAACAAGAGCAGATGAAGCAGGACGTACCTTCCTTCCGTCCAGGTGACACCGTGGAAGTGAAAGTATGGGTTGTTGAAGGTTCCAAAAAACGTCTGCAGGCATTCGAGGGCGTGGTTATCGCTATTCGTAACCGCGGTCTGCACTCTGCATTCACTGTTCGTAAAATTTCCAACGGCGAAGGCGTTGAGCGTGTCTTCCAGACTCACTCTCCGGTAGTTGACAGCATTGCTGTTAAACGTCGTGGTGCTGTACGTAAAGCTAAACTGTACTACCTGCGTGAGCGTACTGGTAAGTCTGCTCGTATTAAAGAGCGTCTGAACTAAGATTCGCTTAAGCGACATCCTGTTAGAAAGGGCTGGCCGAAAGGCTGGCCCTTTTTTTATCCTATCGCACCTCTCGCGTTAACCCTTCCGTTATAAATCATTTACAATATGCGCCTCTTGGATGGAGGGTAAGTGGATAACGTACTTCATCAGCATAGCTGGAAACGCGCAGCGGCATTGACCGCGCTGTTTGCGATCCTGCTGATCGTCGTGGCGCCGCTGATCTCCGTCTCGCTGCAAAAAGATCCCATGAGCGTGATGCCTGGCATGCACCATGATATGAGCATGATGTCGATGGACGAGCATCACGGCGATATGCCACACACGATGCCGGTTGACCATGCGGAGGCGTGCGGCTACTGCGTACTGCTGGCGCACGTGCCGGGCGTGATGCTGGCGCTTATCGTTCTGCTCAGCGTGGTGTTGCAGCGGCTGCGGCTGAAGCCGCCACGTCAGGCGGTCAGCCACTGGCACTTCTTCCCCTGGCTTTATCCTGATACCCGCGCGCCGCCGCGGCGGTCTGCTTTCTCCCTTTAAAACAAAATCACTCACTTTTTGCCTTAAAAAGGAAAAGTATGACTACCTGCACTCCGCGCGCGGCATGGGGAAACCTGCTGCGTCGCCTCCATTTCTACATCGGGCTGTTTGTCGGTCCGTTTATCTTCTTCGCCGCGCTGACCGGTACGCTGTATGTGGCAACGCCGCAGCTTGAAAATGCGCTGTACCGTAACGCACTCCACACGGATGCCGTGGGTGATGCGCAGCCTCTTGCTGAACAAATTGCCGTGGCAGAAAACGCCGTGGGTTCAGCGCTGCGTTTACATGCCGTTCGTCCGGGGCTGGAAAAGGGCGAAACGACCCGCGTGATGTTTGCCGACCCGAAGCTTGCTCCCTCCGAACACCGGGCGCTCTTTGTTGATCCTGTCAGCCTTGAACTACGCGGGGATATGACCGTGTACGGCACCAGCGGGATTTTGCCGCTGCGCCAGACAATCGATTATCTGCATACCTCGCTGATGCTGGGCAACCTCGGGCGGCTCTATAGCGAGTTAGCCGCCTCCTGGATGTGGGTTGCTGCCCTGGGCGGTATCGCGCTGTGGTTCTATACCCGACCAAAGCGCCGCATTAATAACCGTTTCCAGAATCGTCGTCGCCTGCATGTGATGTTAGGCTGGACGCTGCTGGCGGGAATGCTGCTGTTCTCAGCCACCGGTTTAACCTGGTCACAATGGGCCGGGGGTAACGTTGACAAGCTGCGGGCAGAGATGAACTGGCTGACGCCGCAGGTTAATACCCAGCTTTCCGGTGCGCCGGAAATGATGGATGAACACGCCGAACACCGTGGCCATCACGGTGCAATGACGATGCCTGACATGCCGGTCGAGCTGTCGCTTTTTGACAGCGTGTTGCAGGCTGCTCGCCAGTCGGGGATTGATGCGAACAAAGTTGAGATCCGCCCGGCAAAAAGGGCTGACCAGGCCTGGACGGTGACGGAAATCGATCGCAGCTGGCCGACGCAGGTTGATGCCGTTGCCGTGGATCCCCACTCTCTGAAGGTGCTGGACGGCACTTGCTTCGAGGATTTTCCGCTGATGGCGAAACTCACCCGCTGGGGCGTGGATTTCCATATGGGGATCCTGTTTGGTCTGGCAAATCAGCTGGTGCTCATCGCGTTTGGTGTTGCGCTGTGCGTGCTGATTATCCTGGGATACCGGATGTGGTGGATGCGTCGGCCTGCAACGTCAGCCGCGAACCCGGTCCAGACGCTCAGTCAAAGCTGGCTGGCATTGCCGCTGTGGGGAAGGGGAGTGACCTTGCTGATAAGCGTTCTGCTGGGGCTGGCGTTGCCGGTGATGGGCGTCAGCCTGGCGGTGTTCATTGCAATCGACTGGCTGCGCTGGCGAGCGGCTTCAGGCGTGTCGCTCGCCGGATCATCCGTTAAATAGCCTTATGGCGTGCTGATGACCACCGCAACCCGGCGGTTTTCAGCGCGCCCTTGCGCAGTGCGGTTACTGCTGACCGGGTATTTTTTACCTAAGCCCCGCGTGGTGAGGTTGCTGCGCGGGATGTTCGCGCCCTTCGCCCAGGCATCCGCCACGACGTTGGCGCGTTTTAACGAAAGCGCTTCGTTGTAGCGCTCTTCACCATAGTTATCCGTATGGCCGTCCATCCGGGCGTGATTCAGACCGGTTGCCGCCAGACGTGAGGCCATAGTCTGGATCTGCGTTTCACTTTCCGGGCGCAGTCTGGCTTCATTTTTATCAAACAGGATCTTATCCGACAGGCCCAGAGACCAGTCGCCGTTCAGTTCGTTAAAGCCGTAGGACTTCATGGCCGCAATTTGCGCTGGTGTGAATTTACCGTCCGGCGTCTGACACCCGGACATAGCCAGAGATGCCAGTAATAACGGCGCAAAGTATCGCTTTAACATATCGTCTTCCTTTCAGGATATTGTTTTCGAACGCTGGTTCTTGACCAGATACATATTGCGATCGGCTTGCTCCAGTAATGCCTCAACGGAGCCATTTTCCCACGCCAGAGCAAAGCCAATGCTGAGTGACATTGATGCTGTGTGCCCGTTATGCAGATCAAACGGACGAATAAATTGCTGCGACAGCGCGGCGCAAATATATTCCACCTCACGCTCGGTATGGACGCCGTAAAGGATCATGGCAAACTCGTCGCCGCCGAGACGGTAAGACTGATGACGCTTTTCGCCAAATTCGACCATCCTTTTTGCGGCTTCGATCAGGACGCAGTCACCCGCGGCATGGCCCCAGGTGTCGTTGATAAACTTGAAGTTATCACCGTCCAGGAAGAGCAGGGCAGAATTGGTTTTTGCCGAAGCGTCATTCATCAATGCCGCAATGTTGTTGCGAAACGCGGCGCGGTTTGCGAGCCCCGTGAGCGGATCGTGCATAGCGGTACGCAACAGCTGAGCGTTTTTGGCCTGTAGCTTGAGCTGCCACTCCTCCATTTCATCCAGCAGGCTGTTGAAGTCTTCGCCAAACTGGTGAAACTCTTCAATGCGGCCTTCCGTTACCCGGCGAGAGAAGTTGCGGTTGGTGCGGACATCATGCACAACGTCAGTGATGTTTTGCATTTCAGCGACCATGCCATGATGGAGCGAGCGGGTGATGGTTAATGCGACGGCAGAGGCAATAAGAATGCAGCCGGTAAGAACCGCAAATGAGAGCCAGATAAAGTGGCTAATCAGGCTGTCTCGTGCGGTCAGTCGAATTTCGCCAATCACATTGCCGTTATGCATGATGGGCTGTGCGACAGGAACGGGGAACAACCAGCGGCTGACCAGCGCGCCCAGCGTGTCGGTATTATCCGCCGGGTTCCATGACCACCAGGCAAACCGTTTATGATGCGCGTTAAGCACTTCCGCCACGGCAAACTGCCCCTGCTTACCGAGGGTCGCGAGCGTTTCGTTTGCCGCCACGGCATCGTTGAACACCAGAGAGGCTTCAAGGCTGTGGCTCATGGTGGCGCCGGTGAGTTCGAGGTTTTTTTGCGCGTATTGCTTTAATGTCACCACGGAAGCGAAACACAGCAGCAGCCATATAAACGTCATCGTTATAACGACGCTTATCATGCTGATTCGCCGCAACGTTCTTTTAAACGTTGGACGCGGTGTTGATATGACATCCTTATTCATGCTTCTTATTCCGCGCGAGCATTAATACATCCGGATTGACTCTTACGCCACTGCGCGCCAGCGCGTCCAGATTGACGGAAAACCTGACCTGGTTGGACTCTATTATCAGACAAAATGCGCTGCCAATAACGCATTCAGGATTTTGCTCTGACATTAATAGCAACGCATGGCCTTGATATTGATTTATTATTTCCTGTTGATTTGCCGGCGACTCACTCCCGAAATAGAGGGCATCACACCTTGCCGCGAGCGCTTCCCGATCGCTATGCACAATGACAGGGGTATAGGGCAACGGGTTATTTACATCTTCAATGCTAAGCGCCTGTCTGTAACGGGAAGAGGCATAAATACAGAGCTTCGGCTGGCCGGACAGTGCTGGCCATCGGGTGTAGCTCACAATACCGGAAACAATCGAACGTACCGATTTATCCGTTTCCGTAAACGAGCCTGCCCTTGCAGGACTCACTAAAATGAACAGCATTAGCGCCAGGGGGAGGTGAAGCAAAGCGATCAAGAATGTATTTCTCATCAGAATCCGCCAAACCGCCCCGGAAATAGATGTCCTTAAGAATTTCCGGCAGAATACCATTGTTTCTTAAAGCCGTCATTATGTCAGAAATATCCCTGTATTGACCTAAGCTAAATCTTAGGGCGAACTATATTCCCGAGAATAAAGCCAGTTTCGATTAAGTCTGCTGGAATTCATAATTTCATTCATTCTTTGTTGCCTGAATACATGTGCCACGCAAGTTTCCCTTCGATTCATCAGAGAGTTATTAAGCTAACGGCCAGCGCCTGGATAGTGTTCCTTGCGTGAGCGTAGACGGGCAGTAAATGCGCATGTGTAATTTTATGTTTACGTTTTAAACCTGAGTTTTTGGCATTAAAATGGCTTCTGTAAATTAAAGTGTACGTATTTTGGATTGAAATCTTTACTTGTTGTGGTATCGTTGTGTTACCTCCTTGAGAGAAACCACTATCGCAAACGAGTTTTACAGGATCGCAATCATGCAAAAAGACGCGCTGAACAACGTACATATCACTGACGAACAGGTTTTAATTACCCCGGATCAACTGAAGGCGGAGTTTCCGCTGAGCGCCGCGCAGGAAGCTCAGATTGAGCATTCTCGCCAGACCATTTCTGACATTATCGCTGGCCGCGATCCGCGTCTGCTGGTGGTATGCGGCCCTTGCTCTATTCACGATCCTGAAACCGCCATTGAGTACGCACGTCGATTTAAAGCATTAGCGGAGGAGGTCAGCGATAGCCTCTACCTGGTGATGCGCGTCTATTTTGAAAAGCCACGCACGACGGTTGGCTGGAAAGGATTGATCAACGATCCGCACATGGATGGCTCGTTTGACGTGGAAGCAGGGCTGAAAATTGCGCGTCGCCTGCTGGTGGAACTGGTCAGCATGGGCCTGCCGCTGGCAACCGAAGCGCTGGATCCGAACAGCCCGCAGTACCTTGGCGATCTGTTTAGCTGGTCCGCGATTGGCGCGCGCACCACCGAATCACAAACCCACCGCGAGATGGCGTCTGGTCTGTCTATGCCGGTTGGTTTTAAAAACGGTACCGACGGTAGCCTGGCGACGGCGATTAACGCCATGCGCGCCGCCGCAATGCCGCACCGATTTGTTGGGATCAACCAGGCGGGCCAGGTATGCCTGCTGCAAACCCAGGGCAACCCGGACGGTCACGTGATCCTCCGCGGCGGTAAAGCCCCGAACTACAGCCCGGCGGACGTTGCGCAGTGTGAAAAAGAAATGGAACAGGCAGGACTGCGTCCGGCGCTAATGGTAGATTGCAGTCATGGTAATTCGAATAAAGATTACCGTCGCCAGCCAGCGGTTGCAGAGTCTGTGATTGCACAGATTAAAGATGGCAACCGTTCAATTATCGGCTTGATGATTGAAAGTAATATTCATGAAGGCAATCAGTCATCGGAACAGCCGCGCAGCGCGATGAAGCCCGGCGTCTCCGTTACGGATGCCTGTATCAGCTGGGAAACCACCGATGCGCTGCTGCGTGAGATCCACAAAGATTTGAACGGCCAGCTGGCGACGCGTCTGGCTTAAGAGGGTAGTTATGGTTGCTGAATTGACCGCACTGCGCGATCAAATTGATGAAGTGGATAAGGCGCTGCTGGATCTTCTGGCGCGCCGCATGGCGCTGGTTGCTGAAGTCGGCGAAGTGAAAAGCAAATACGGCCTGCCGATTTACGTTCCGGAGCGCGAGGCCTCTATGCTTGCCTCCCGCCGTAAAGAGGCGCAGGCTCTGGGCGTTTCACCTGATTTGATTGAAGACGTCCTGCGCCGCGTGATGCGCGAGTCCTATTCCAGCGAAAACGACAAGGGCTTCAAAACCCTTTGTCCGTCGCTGCGTCCGGTGGTTATCGTCGGTGGCGGCGGGCAGATGGGGCGTCTGTTTGAAAAAATGCTGACGCTCTCTGGCTATCAGGTGCGCATTCTGGAGAAAGAGGACTGGCCGCACGCGGCGGAGCGGATGAAAGACGCCGGTATGGTTATCGTCAGCGTGCCGATCCACGTGACGGAGCAGATCATCGGTAAACTTCCTCCCCTGCCGGAAGATTGCATTCTGGTGGATTTGGCCTCCGTTAAAAATGGTCCGCTACAGGCCATGCTGGCGGCACACACCGGCCCTGTGCTTGGGTTACATCCGATGTTTGGCCCGGACAGCGGCAGCCTGGCGAAACAGGTCGTGGTTTATTGTGACGGACGGCAGCCGGAAGCCTACCAGTGGTTCCTGGAACAGATTCAGGTCTGGGGGGCGCGTTTACACCGCATTAGCGCGGTAGAGCATGACCAGAACATGGCGTTTATTCAGGCGCTGCGCCACTTTGCAACTTTCGCCTATGGGCTGCACCTGGCGGAAGAGAACGTTCAGCTTGAACAATTGCTGGCGCTTTCCTCGCCAATCTATCGTCTCGAGCTGGCGATGGTCGGGCGACTGTTTGCGCAGGATCCACAGCTTTATGCCGACATCATTATGTCGTCTGAAAACAACCTGGCACTGATTAAACGTTATTATCAGCGTTTTGGCGAAGCGATCACCTTGCTGGAGCAGGGCGATAAGCAGGCCTTTATCGACAGTTTCCGTAAAGTGGAGCACTGGTTCGGTGATTACGCCACGCGATTCCAGAGTGAAAGCCGCACGCTGTTGCGCCAGGCAAATGACAGTCGCCAGTAATCGGATGATGTATATACTGAAAGCCAGCAATGCTGGCTTTTTTCTTTTTGGGGATCTGTTATGGCTGAACCGCAGCTGCTGTTGAACTATACCGGGCATCTGCCCGAATGCCCGACGTGGAGTGCAGAAGAAAATGCGCTCTACTGGGCAGATATTCTGGAAGGGGAAATCCATCGGTATCATCTGCCCACCGCGGAACACTCGGTGCTCTCATTCCATGAAGAAGTCGGGTGTTTTGCCCTGCGTGAACGCGGCGGATTTATCGTCGCGATGCGTAACGCCATCTGGCTGGCCGATAAACACGGCCTGCTCCAGCGTAAGGTTTGCGATAACCCGTCTAATCCGCTGCTTGCACGCTTTAATGACGGTGGCACCGACCATCTGGGACGGTTTTACGCGGGCACCTTCTGGGGGCCGGGAGATTATAACGGCGCCATGCTGATGCGTATCGACAACGACCTGACGCCGAAAGTGATCCAGTGCGATATTCAGGGGCATAACGGTTTAGCGTTTAGCCCTGACAAACGGTGGATGTTTACCTCTGATACGCCGAACGGCGTGATCTACCGTACGCCGCTTGATGAGCAGGCTGAACCCGGAACGCGCGAAGAATTTCGCCGTTTTAGCGAGGGAGAAGGTATTCCCGACGGTGCGGCAATGGATGAGGAAGGCTGCTACTGGAGCGCGCTGTTTGACGGCTGGCGTATAGCGCGGTTTTCCCCGCAGGGAGAACAGCTGGAAGAGCACCGGCTGCCGGTACGTTGCCCGACAATGGTCTGCTTTGGCGGCAACGATATGAAAACGCTGTTTATCACCACCACGCGGGAAAACATGGAGGCGGAGGAACTGGCAAAATTTCCGCTTTCCGGGGCTATCTTCACCCTGCCCGTAAATGTGGCAGGGATGAAGAAAAGCCGCTTTATCGAACGTTAAGCCGGATCGACCGGGACCACGTTTTCGCTCGGATAGCATCCCAGCACTTTCATGGAGCGGGTGATCTCGCCCAGCTCACGCAGGGCTTTCTGCATGGATGCAGATTCCAGGTTGGCCTGAACGTCGAGATAGAACATCTCTTCCCACGGATTGCCGTGGATTGGGCGGGACTCCAGCTTCGTCATGATCAGGTTGTGATTACGCAGCACCAGCAGCGCTTCAACCAGCGCGCCCGCCTGCTGTCCGGTCGCCATCAGCAGGGTGGTTTTCGCCGGTACCTGATCGGACACGTTGATGGCCTTGCGGGCCAGAACCACGAAACGGGTGATATTCTGCGTCTGGTTAGCCAGATTGCGCTCCAGCACCTGTAAGCCATACAGTGCGCCGCCCGCTTCGCTACCGAGTGCCGCGACGGCAGGGGAGTTTGCCTGCGCCACTTTTTCCATCGCCGCCGAGGTGCTTTCGGTGTACTCAATTTTCCAGTGAGGATAACGGTTCAGGAACTGGCTGCACTGCTGGAACGGCTGCGGGTGGCTGTAAACCGTTTCGATCTGACTCAGGTCCGTTGAGCCGGCGACCAGCACGCAGTGATCGATAGGAATAGTCAGCTCACCGACCAGCGACAGGCTGGTGTGCTGGAGCAGATCGTAAACATCGTTGATGGCGCCAGAGCTGGTGTTCTCGATAGGCACCACGGCGTAATCCGCCTGGCCGGTTTCGACCTGGTTGAAAATGTCTGCAAATTTCGCACAACCACTCTCAATAAACTCTTCGAAATGGCGGGCGGCGTACTGGCGAGCCGCCAGGTGAGAATAGGAGCCTTTCGGGCCGAGAAATGCGATGCGCGCAGAGTGCGGGTTAGTTTTGTTCAGATGCTGCTGGAGCAAGGCTTGCTGCGTCAGAACGGAATCTTCGATGATGAGCTGGAACAGGCGGGTGATGTAGTGGGCATCCAGATGATGCGCTTTGCCGAGCTGAATCAACCGTTCCAGTAAATCACGTTCGCGATCGATATCGCGTACCGGCCGATGGGAATCCAGCTTGGCTTTGCCCACTTCAACGGCGAGGGCGCGGCGTTCTGCCAGCAGGGCCAGTAATTTTTCATCGAGAGCGCTGATCTTTACGCGCAAATCCAGGAGCGGGTTTTCCGGTGTCATAGTGTTGTCTGTCTCAATTTATCGTTATCAATAAAAAAGGCCTCCCGGTGTGGGAGGCCTTGTTGTTCGTCTTCGCATTCTTTATCACACGACGAAACGCCTCCCGGTCAGGGGAAGGTAAAAAAGAATGCGAAGAAAAACGGCGTCTGTTTCATAAGGTCGTCCTGAAATTGATAGGGTTAAAGTACCTGTACTGTTTTGATCCTGTCAATAAAAAACGCGCCCGGAGGCGCGTTGTCGGTACACTCAATTTTAGAGGATTACTCTTCTTCAACTTCTTCCGCGAAGCTGGCGTCTTTCACCGACGTTGTGGCGCGACGGGCTTCACCTTTGTGTTGCACTTTATTGAGCTGCCGTTCCAGCTTGTTGATCAAATCGTTAATTGCGGTGTACATATCCTCGTGTTTTGCGCTGGCGACCAGATGGCCGTTTGGAGTATTGATAGTTGCATCAGCGATGAAACCCTGCGGCTCCTTGGACAGGATGATATGTGGGTTAATCAAATGTGTTTGCCATTTATCCAGTTTGGCGAGACGGTCTGCGACGTGCTGGCGGATTGCCGGAGTAATTTCCATTTGTTTACTGGTAATGTTCATTGTCATAAATTTTACCTCTTGTCTTTCCGTCTTGGTGATTCCAGCATACCCGACCTAATGTCAAAATGTGTGATTTAGATCACGTTATTTTGTCGGTTTTTGTCAGGGAATCTTTTTTGTGAGGCAGGGCAGGAAGAGGTGAGATTTACCTTGTCGAAGCCAGCAATTGCGGTCATAGTTGACTGGATGTGTTGAGGCTAAACCGCTTCAGCGGGAGTCTGAATGAATAAAAAAACGGCAGCCTGCGGGCTGCCGTTTTGCGTTGTAGCGGGATCAGGTATTGCTGCTGTTCGCGGCAATAATTTTCGCCACTTTGTCAGCCTGAGCCGTCATCTGCATCTGGCGATAAGCATTCTCCATCAGCTTCAGGCCATCACGCGTCGCCTGTGTATCCGGATAATCACGCAGCATGCCTTCTACACGGTTAACCACGGCAACCCATGCGCCGCGGCGGGTGTAGTATTCCGCAACGGAGTACTCGTATTTCGCCAGACGATTTTTCAGGAACACCAGACGCTTAGTGGCATCGGTAATGTACTGGCTGTTCGGGTAGCTACGCACCAGTTTGGAGAAGTCATTGAAAGCATCACGCGCATGTTGCGGGTCACGGTCAGAACGATCCACCCCGAAGAAGCCCTGCAATGCACTGTCATCCAGCGCCATGTTAGTCAGGCCGCGCATGTACATCACGTAATCGATGTTAGGATGGGTAGGGTTCAGACGCATGAAACGATCGATGGTTGCCTGAGCCAGCGGCAGATCGGCGTTTTTGTAGTAGGCGTAGATAAGATCTAACTGTACCTGCTGCGAATACGGACCAAACGGATAGCGATTATCCAACGCTTCCAGTTGCGTTATCGCCTGTTTCCAGTTACCGTCCTGCAACTTTTGTTGTGCAGTCGCATAGATTTCATTCGGCGGATTGTCAGGGACCTGTTCATTCGAACCGGAGCAGCCCACCAAAGCCAGGCTCAACGTGGCCGCTGCCACCAGATATTTCATGCGCGTCATGACGTTTTGACTTTCCTCAAATGTTTGTCCGGGAGAAACTCAGTTCCTGCTCCCGATTAAGACCAGCTACAATAGCACACTATATTAAACGGCAAAGCCGTAAAACCCAACGTTAAACGAAGAAGCAGTTTATGGCACAACGAGTAGAACTCACCGCAACAGTCTCCGAAAATCAGCTCGGTCAACGCTTAGATCAGGCTTTGGCCGAATTGTTCCCTGATTATTCGCGTTCACGCATAAAAGAATGGATCCTTGACCAGCGCGTGCTGGTAAACGGCAAGATCTGGGACAAACCTAAAGAGAAAGTGTTTGGTGGGGAAGCTGTCGCCATCAATGCTGAAATCGAAGAGGAAATTCGCTTCGAGCCGCAGGACATCCCCCTGGAGATCGTCTACGAAGATGACGATATTCTGGTCATCAACAAGCCGCGCGATTTTGTTGTTCATCCGGGCGCGGGCAATCCTGACGGTACGGTACTTAACGCACTCCTTCATTATTATCCGCCGATTGCTGACGTACCGCGTGCCGGTATCGTTCACCGTCTGGATAAAGACACTACGGGTCTGATGGTAGTGGCGAAGACGATTCCTGCACAGACTCGCCTGGTGGAATCTTTACAGCTGCGCGAAATCACGCGTGAGTATGAGGCGGTGGCCATTGGTCATATGACCTCTGGCGGCACGGTGGAAGAGCCGATTAGCCGTCACCCAACCAAGCGTACGCATATGTCCGTGCACCCGATGGGTAAACCGGCGGTGACCCACTACCGCATCATGGAGCATTTCCGTATTCATACGCGCCTGCGTCTGCGTCTGGAAACCGGGCGTACCCACCAGATCCGCGTGCACATGGCGCATATTACCCATCCGCTGGTGGGTGACCCGGTTTACGGCGGTCGTCCGCGTCCACCAAAAGGGGCATCGGATGAATTCATCTCCGTGCTGCGTAAATTCGATCGTCAGGCGCTGCATGCGACGATGCTACGTCTTTACCACCCCATTACCGGAATTCAGATGGAATGGCATGCGCCGATCCCACAGGATATGGTGGAACTTATCGACGCGATGCGCGCAGATTTCGAAGAACATAAGGATCACGTGGACTGGTTATGACCAAGTTGATTGTCCCGGAGTGGCCGCTGCCTGAAGGCGTGGCCGCCTGTAGTTCGACCCGTATCGGTGGCGTGAGCCAGGGCGCATGGGATTCTCTGAACCTCGGCGCGCACTGTGGCGATAACCCGGAACACGTTGAAGAGAACCGTAAGCGTCTTTTTGCTGCGGGAAACCTTCCTTCAAAACCGGTCTGGCTTGAGCAGGTGCACGGTAAAGCGGTGCTGACGCTGTCGGGTGAGCCTTACGTGTCTAAACGCGCCGATGCCTCGTACAGCAATACGCCGGGAACGGTTTGCGCGGTGATGACCGCCGATTGCCTGCCTGTGTTGTTCTGCAATCAGGCGGGAACTGAAGTGGCTGCTGCCCATGCCGGATGGCGCGGGCTGTGCGAAGGCGTGCTGGAAGAGACCGTCGCCTGTTTCCGGGACACTCCCGCGAATATCATTGCCTGGCTTGGCCCGGCGATTGGCCCGCAGGCGTTTGAGGTAGGCCCTGAAGTGCGCGAAGCCTTTATGGAAAAAGATCCGCAAGCGGTAGACGCGTTTGTGGCTTCCGGTGACAAATATCTGGCCGATATTTATCAGCTGGCCCGTCAACGTTTGAATAACGTTGGGGTTACTCAGATCTTCGGTGGCGATCGCTGTACCTTCACCGAAAAGGGTGATTTTTTCTCCTATCGCCGCGACAAGACGACAGGCCGTATGGCAAGTTTCATTTGGCTGATATAACCTAAAGAATCAAGACGATCCGGCACGCGCCGTTTTCTTTTCACATAATTCAGGTTATTAACCTTGAATAATTGAGGGATGACCTCATTTAATCTCCAGTAGCAAATTTGACCTGTTATGGGAGGAGTTATGCGTCTGGATCGTCTTACTAATAAATTCCAGCTTGCTCTCGCCGATGCCCAGTCCCTCGCACTGGGGCACGACAACCAGTTTATCGAACCTCTTCATTTAATGAGCGCCTTGCTGAATCAGGAAGGGGGATCGGTACGTCCTTTATTAACGTCCGCTGGCATTAATGCCGGCCAGTTACGCACCGCCATCGATCAGGCGTTGAGCCGTTTACCACAGGTAGAAGGTACCGGTGGCGACGTCCAGCCGTCGCAGGATCTGGTGCGCGTGCTGAACCTTTGCGACAAGCTGGCGCAAAAACGTGGGGACAACTTTATTTCGTCAGAGCTGTTTGTTCTGGCGGCGCTTGAATCACGCGGTACCTTGACCGACCTGCTGAAATCCGCCGGTGCAACCACCGCCAATGTGACCCAGGCGATTGAGAAAATGCGCGGAGGTGAAAGCGTGAACGATCAGGGAGCCGAAGACCAACGTCAGGCTTTGAAGAAATTTACGGTCGACCTGACCGAACGTGCCGAGCAGGGCAAGCTTGACCCGGTGATCGGCCGTGACGAAGAAATTCGCCGGACTATCCAGGTACTGCAACGTCGTACCAAAAACAACCCGGTGCTGATTGGTGAGCCCGGCGTCGGTAAAACCGCCATCGTTGAAGGGCTGGCGCAACGTATCGTTAATGGTGAAGTGCCTGAAGGGCTGAAAGGCCGCCGGGTGCTGGCTCTGGATATGGGCGCGCTGGTGGCCGGGGCGAAATATCGCGGCGAGTTCGAAGAGCGTCTGAAAGGCGTGTTGAACGATCTGGCGAAACAGGAAGGTAACGTCATCCTGTTTATTGACGAACTGCATACCATGGTTGGGGCCGGTAAAGCTGACGGCGCAATGGATGCCGGGAACATGCTGAAACCTGCGCTGGCACGTGGTGAACTTCACTGCGTCGGTGCCACCACGCTGGACGAGTATCGTCAGTACATTGAAAAAGATGCCGCGCTGGAGCGTCGTTTCCAGAAGGTGTTTGTCGCTGAACCAAGCGTTGAAGATACCATCGCTATTTTGCGCGGTCTGAAAGAGCGCTATGAACTGCACCATCACGTGCAGATCACTGACCCGGCCATCGTTGCGGCGGCGACGCTTTCGCATCGTTATATCGCCGATCGTCAGCTGCCGGATAAAGCCATCGACCTTATCGATGAAGCCGCGTCCAGTATCCGCATGCAGATTGACTCGAAGCCGGAAGAGTTAGACCGACTCGATCGCCGCATTATCCAGCTCAAGCTGGAACAGCAGGCGCTGAACAAAGAGTCTGATGAGGCGAGTAAGAAACGCCTCGATATGCTCAACGAAGAGCTGGATGAGAAAGAGCGCCAGTATTCTGAGTTGGAAGAAGAGTGGAAAGCTGAGAAAGCCTCCCTCTCTGGCACCCAGACAATCAAGGCTGAACTGGAGCAGGCGAAAATTGCCATTGAGCAGGCGCGGCGCGTAGGGGACCTGGCGCGGATGTCCGAGCTACAGTACGGCAAGATCCCTGAGCTGGAAAAACAGCTTGAGATCGCCACGCAGTCGGAAGGCAAAACCATGCGTCTGTTGCGTAATAAAGTGACGGATGCCGAGATTGCCGAAGTGCTGGCGCGCTGGACGGGTATTCCTGTGGCTCGCATGATGGAAAGCGAACGCGAGAAACTGCTGCGTATGGAGCAGGATCTGCATCAGCGCGTTATTGGCCAGAACGAAGCGGTCGAAGCGGTATCTAACGCCATTCGTCGTAGCCGTGCAGGGCTGTCCGATCCGAATCGTCCAATCGGCTCGTTCCTGTTCCTGGGGCCAACCGGTGTCGGTAAAACCGAGCTGTGTAAAGCGCTGGCTAACTTTATGTTCGACAGCGATGACGCAATGGTGCGTATCGATATGTCCGAGTTTATGGAGAAACACTCCGTCTCGCGTCTGGTCGGTGCGCCTCCGGGATATGTCGGTTATGAAGAGGGCGGTTACCTGACGGAAGCGGTTCGCCGTCGTCCTTATTCCGTCATCCTGCTGGATGAAGTGGAAAAGGCACACCCTGACGTATTTAACATCCTGTTGCAGGTACTGGATGATGGACGCCTGACGGACGGGCAGGGGAGAACGGTCGACTTCCGTAACACGGTGGTGATCATGACCTCTAACCTGGGTTCCGATTTAATTCAGGAACGCTTCGGTGAGCTGGATTACAGCCATATGAAAGATCTGGTGCTGGGTGTGGTCAGCCAAAACTTCCGTCCGGAGTTCATCAACCGTATTGATGAAGTGGTCGTGTTCCATCCGCTGGGTGAGAAACACATCGCGTCGATTGCACAGATCCAGTTGCAGCGTCTGTACAAGCGTCTGGAAGACCGTGGGTATGAAATCCACATCTCGGATGATGCACTGAAACTGCTGAGCGAGAATGGTTACGATCCTGTTTATGGCGCGCGTCCGTTAAAACGAGCTATCCAGCAGCAGATCGAAAACCCGCTGGCGCAGCAAATTCTCTCCGGGGAGCTTGTTCCGGGCAAAGTTATCCGTCTGGAAGCCAACGACGATCGCATTGTGGCAGTGCAGTAAGTCACAAAACGCAAAAACGGGCCGCTTGCGGCTCGTTTTTGTTTAAAAACCAGGCGAAAATTGAGGTCTGGAGGGTGGTTTGCCTGGAAAGTGAGCGGTCAGTAAATAATTTTCACTTTACGCTTGCAGGTTCAGAATTACTCCCTATAATGCGCCTCCACTGACACGGAACAACGGCACGCAAGCCGCCGGGTCAGCAGAGAAAAGCAAAATAAA
>NZ_JADCKU010000029.1:0-29037 GCF_014982165.1 Enterobacter cloacae complex sp. P24RS | reverse complement strand
GCGATGGACGACGGTCTGCGTTTCGCAATCCGTGAAGGCGGCCGTACCGTTGGCGCGGGCGTTGTTGCTAAAGTTCTCGGCTAATCGCTGATAACATTTGACGCAATGCGCAATAAAAGGGCATCATTTGATGCCCTTTTTGCACGCTTTCACATCAGAACCTGGCTCATCAGTGATTAATTTTGTCATAATCATTGCTGAGACAGGCTCTGCGGAGAGCGTATAATACGAAAAGCGAATAGCATTTCGATTGGTTTGCCTCGCACTCGCGGGGTGAAAATGTTTGTAGAATACTTCTGACAGGTTGGTTTATGAGTGCGAATACCGAAGCTCAAGGGAGCGGGCGCGGCCTGGAAGCGATGAAATGGGTAGTTGTAGCCGTGCTGCTGATTGTGGCGATTGTCGGCAACTATCTTTATCGTGACATGATGCTGCCGCTACGCGCGCTTGCAGTGGTAATTCTGATTGCTGCGGCGGGTGGTGTCGCGCTGTTGACGACAAAAGGCAAAGCGACCGTTGCGTTTGCCCGCGAAGCGCGTACCGAAGTCCGCAAGGTCATTTGGCCGACTCGCCAGGAAACATTGCACACCACGCTGATTGTAGCGGCGGTAACCGCTGTAATGTCACTGATCCTGTGGGGACTGGATGGTATTCTGGTTCGCCTGGTATCCTTTATCACTGGCCTGAGGTTCTGAGATGTCTGAAGCCCCTAAAAAGCGCTGGTACGTCGTTCAGGCGTTTTCCGGTTTTGAAGGCCGCGTAGCTACGTCGCTGCGTGAGCATATCAAATTACACAATATGGAAGAGTTATTTGGCGAAGTCATGGTGCCGACCGAAGAAGTGGTCGAGATCCGTGGCGGTCAGCGTCGCAAAAGCGAGCGTAAATTCTTCCCGGGTTACGTGCTGGTTCAGATGGTGATGAACGACGCGAGCTGGCACCTGGTGCGCAGCGTACCGCGCGTGATGGGCTTTATCGGCGGCACATCTGACCGTCCGGCGCCAATCAGCGACAAAGAAGTTGATGCGATTATGAACCGCCTCCAGCAGGTTGGTGATAAACCGCGTCCGAAAACGCTGTTTGAACCGGGTGAGATGGTTCGTGTTAACGACGGTCCGTTTGCTGACTTTAACGGCGTCGTCGAAGAAGTGGACTACGAGAAGTCCCGCCTGAAAGTTTCCGTTTCTATCTTTGGTCGTGCGACCCCGGTAGAACTGGACTTCGCCCAGGTAGAAAAAGCCTAAGCAGCGATCAAAAAAGCGACGATTTAATCGTTGCACAGGGCGCGAGATTGGAATACAATTTCGCGCCTTTTGTTTTTATGGGCCCCGGCCCGTAAAACGAATTTTATTCACGGGGAGCCTCTCCGAGGCGTTATTACCCAATCAGAGGATTTTAGAATGGCTAAGAAAGTACAAGCCTACGTCAAGCTGCAGGTTGCAGCAGGTATGGCGAACCCAAGTCCACCAGTTGGTCCAGCTCTGGGTCAGCAGGGTGTGAACATCATGGAATTCTGTAAAGCGTTCAACGCCAAAACCGAATCCATGGAAAAAGGTCTGCCAATTCCAGTTGTAATCACTGTTTACGCTGACCGTTCTTTCACTTTCGTTACCAAAACCCCTCCAGCAGCAGTTCTGCTGAAGAAAGCGGCTGGTATCAAGTCTGGTTCCGGTAAGCCGAACAAAGACAAAGTGGGTAAAATTTCCCGCGCTCAGTTGCAGGAAATCGCGCAGACCAAAGCTGCCGACATGACTGGTTCCGACATTGAAGCGATGACTCGCTCCATCGAAGGTACTGCACGTTCCATGGGCCTGGTAGTGGAGGACTAAGAAATGGCTAAACTGACCAAGCGCATGTCCGTGATCCGTGACAAAGTTGATGCGACCAAACAGTACGACATCAACGAAGCTATCGCTCTGCTGAAAGAACTGGCTACTGCTAAGTTCGTTGAAAGCGTTGACGTTGCCGTTAACCTGGGCATCGACGCTCGTAAATCCGATCAGAACGTTCGTGGCGCAACTGTACTGCCACACGGTACTGGCCGTTCCGTTCGCGTAGCTGTATTTGCTCAGGGTGCAAACGCTGAAGCTGCTAAAGCTGCCGGCGCTGAACTGGTAGGTATGGAAGATCTGGCTGATCAGATCAAGAAAGGCGAAATGAACTTTGACGTTGTTATTGCTTCTCCAGATGCAATGCGCGTTGTTGGCCAGCTGGGCCAGGTTCTGGGTCCACGCGGCCTGATGCCAAACCCGAAAGTGGGTACTGTAACCCCTAACGTTGCTGAAGCGGTTAAGAACGCTAAAGCAGGTCAGGTTCGTTATCGTAACGACAAAAACGGCATCATCCACACCACCATCGGTAAAGTGGACTTTGACGCTGACAAACTGAAAGAAAACCTGGAAGCTCTGCTGGTTGCGCTGAAAAAAGCTAAACCAACTCAGGCGAAAGGCGTGTACATCAAGAAAGTTAGCATCTCCACCACCATGGGTGCAGGTGTTGCAGTTGACCAGGCTGGCCTGAGCGCTGCTGCAAACTAATGCCTTTACGTGGGCGGTGATTTTGTCTACAATCTTACCCCCACGTTTGCTAACAAAAGTTAGCGGCTAAAAGAATTGTTCGTTGGAGCCTGGCCTATCCAGGCCTCCGTCGAAGACCGCAGGTGTTTCGCAAGAAACTTAATCCCCTGCGTAGACGGTGACAGAACGCTAAGATTATTTTAAATACTCTGGCTTGTTTCTGCTCACCGTATTAAGACGCTCTTCCCGTTGGGTTGAGTGAAGTGAGTTCCGGAACATGAGTTCCGGCAAACATCCAGGAGCAAAGCTAATGGCTTTAAATCTTCAAGACAAACAAGCGATTGTTGCTGAAGTCAGCGAAGTAGCCAAAGGCGCGCTGTCTGCAGTAGTTGCGGATTCCCGTGGCGTTACTGTAGACAAAATGACTGAACTGCGTAAAGCAGGTCGTGAAGCTGGCGTATACATGCGTGTTGTTCGTAACACCCTGCTGCGTCGCGTAGTTGAAGGTACTCAGTTCGAGTGCCTGAAAGACACGTTTGTTGGTCCGACCCTGATTGCATACTCTATGGAACACCCGGGCGCTGCTGCTCGTCTGTTCAAAGAGTTCGCGAAAGCGAATGCAAAATTTGAGGTCAAAGCTGCAGCCTTTGAAGGTGAGTTGATCCCGGCATCGCAAATCGATCGCCTGGCAACCCTGCCGACCTACGAAGAAGCAATTGCACGCCTGATGGCAACCATGAAAGAAGCTGCGGCTGGCAAACTGGTTCGCACTCTGGCTGCTGTACGCGATGCGAAAGAAGCTGCTTAATCGCAGTTATCTTTATAAAGCATTTGCTTACGTATAAACTTATTCTGATTTTCAGGAACAATTTAAATGTCTATCACTAAAGATCAAATCATTGAAGCAGTTGCAGCTATGTCCGTAATGGACGTTGTAGAGCTGGTATCTGCAATGGAAGAAAAATTCGGTGTTTCTGCTGCTGCTGCTGTAGCTGTAGCTGCGGGCCCGGCTGAAGCTGCTGAAGAAAAAACTGAATTCGACGTAATTCTGAAAGCTGCTGGCGCGAACAAAGTTGCTGTAATCAAAGCAGTACGTGGCGCAACTGGCCTGGGTCTGAAAGAAGCTAAAGACCTGGTAGAATCTGCTCCAGCTGCGCTGAAAGAAGGCGTGAGCAAAGACGACGCAGAAGCACTGAAAAAATCTCTGGAAGAAGCTGGCGCTGAAGTTGAAGTTAAATAAGCCAACTTTTCTGGTTGCAGCCTAAGCAATTAGGCTGATGGCTGGTGACTTTTTAGTCACCAGCCTTTTTGCGCTGTAAGGCATCAGCAGCATTTCACACTGTTTGACTGCTGGTTGTCCTGACAATGCTTGTTTCTATCGACGACTTAATATACTGCGACAGGGTGCTCGCTCTGTGTAAATCGCAATGAAATGGTTTAAGCGTGATAGCAACAGGTATTGCGGAAAGTATTCAATTTTCCGGTCCACAAAATGGTGTTGCACAAACTGTCCCTTCGTCGGACAGATGGGTCGACTTGTCAGCGAGCTGAGGAACCCTATGGTTTACTCCTATACCGAGAAAAAACGTATTCGTAAGGATTTTGGTAAACGTCCACAAGTTCTGGACATTCCATATCTCCTTTCTATCCAGCTTGACTCGTTCCAGAAGTTTATCGAGCAAGATCCTGAAGGGCAGTACGGCCTGGAAGCAGCCTTCCGTTCCGTGTTCCCGATTCAGAGCTACAGCGGTAACTCCGAGCTGCAGTACGTCAGCTACCGCCTTGGCGAACCGGTGTTTGACGTTCAGGAATGTCAGATCCGTGGCGTGACCTATTCCGCACCGCTGCGCGTAAAACTGCGTCTGGTGATCTACGAGCGCGAAGCGCCGGAAGGCACCGTAAAAGACATTAAAGAACAAGAAGTCTACATGGGTGAAATTCCACTCATGACGGACAACGGTACTTTCGTTATCAACGGTACTGAGCGTGTTATCGTTTCCCAGCTGCACCGTAGCCCGGGCGTCTTCTTCGACAGCGATAAAGGTAAAACGCACTCTTCCGGTAAAGTACTGTATAACGCACGCATCATTCCTTACCGTGGTTCATGGCTGGACTTCGAATTCGATCCAAAAGACAACCTGTTTGTCCGTATCGACCGTCGTCGTAAACTGCCTGCAACCATCATTCTGCGTGCACTGAACTATACCACTGAGCAGATCCTGGACCTGTTCTTTGAGAAAGTGATCTTTGAAATCCGCGACAACAAGTTGCAGATGGAATTGGTGCCGGAACGTCTGCGTGGTGAGACCGCGTCGTTCGACATCGAAGCCGACGGCAAAGTGTATGTGGAAAAAGGTCGCCGTATCACCGCGCGCCACATCCGCCAGCTGGAAAAAGATGATATCAAACACATCGAAGTTCCGGTTGAATACATTGCAGGAAAAGTAGCCGCGAAAGATTACGTTGATGAATCAACTGGCGAGCTGATCTGCCCAGCGAACATGGAGCTGAGCCTGGATCTACTGGCTAAGCTGAGCCAGTCTGGCCACAAACGTATCGAAACGCTGTTCACCAACGATCTGGACCACGGTCCGTACATCTCTGAGACTGTACGCGTCGACCCAACCAACGATCGTCTGAGCGCGCTGGTAGAAATCTACCGCATGATGCGTCCTGGTGAGCCACCAACTCGCGAAGCAGCTGAAAGCCTGTTCGAGAACCTGTTCTTCTCCGAAGACCGCTACGATCTGTCCGCGGTAGGTCGTATGAAGTTCAACCGTTCTCTGCTGCGCGACGAGATCGAAGGTTCCGGTATCCTGAGCAAAGACGACATCATCGAAGTGATGAAGAAGCTCATCGATATCCGTAACGGCAAAGGCGAAGTGGACGATATCGACCACCTCGGCAACCGTCGTATCCGTTCCGTTGGCGAAATGGCGGAAAACCAGTTCCGCGTTGGCCTGGTACGTGTAGAGCGTGCGGTGAAAGAGCGTCTGTCTCTGGGCGATCTGGATACCCTGATGCCTCAGGATATGATCAACGCCAAGCCGATTTCTGCGGCAGTGAAAGAGTTCTTTGGTTCCAGCCAGCTGTCTCAGTTCATGGACCAGAACAACCCGCTGTCTGAGATCACGCACAAACGTCGTATCTCTGCACTCGGCCCAGGCGGTCTGACCCGTGAACGTGCAGGCTTTGAAGTTCGAGACGTACACCCGACTCACTACGGTCGCGTATGTCCAATCGAAACGCCTGAAGGTCCAAACATTGGTCTGATCAACTCCCTGTCCGTGTACGCACAGACAAACGAATACGGTTTCCTTGAGACCCCGTATCGTAAAGTGACCGACGGTGTGGTTACCGACGAAATTCATTACCTGTCTGCTATCGAAGAAGGCAACTACGTTATCGCTCAGGCGAACTCCAACCTGGATGACGAAGGCCACTTTGTAGAAGATCTGGTTACCTGCCGTAGCAAAGGCGAATCCAGCTTGTTCAGCCGCGACCAGGTTGACTACATGGACGTTTCCACCCAGCAGGTGGTATCCGTCGGTGCGTCCCTGATCCCGTTCCTGGAACACGATGACGCCAACCGTGCATTGATGGGTGCGAACATGCAACGTCAGGCCGTTCCAACTCTGCGTGCTGATAAGCCGCTGGTTGGTACCGGTATGGAACGTGCTGTTGCCGTTGACTCCGGTGTTACGGCAGTCGCTAAGCGTGGCGGTACCGTTCAGTACGTTGACGCATCCCGTATCGTTATCAAAGTTAACGAAGACGAGATGTATCCGGGCGAAGCGGGTATCGACATCTATAACCTGACCAAATACACCCGTTCTAACCAGAACACCTGTATCAACCAGATGCCTTGCGTATCTCTGGGTGAGCCAGTTGAGCGCGGCGACGTGCTGGCAGACGGTCCGTCCACCGACCTCGGTGAACTGGCGCTCGGTCAGAACATGCGCGTAGCGTTCATGCCGTGGAACGGTTACAACTTTGAAGACTCCATCCTCGTCTCCGAGCGTGTGGTTCAGGAAGATCGTTTCACCACCATCCACATTCAGGAACTGGCCTGTGTGTCCCGTGACACCAAGCTGGGGCCAGAAGAGATCACTGCCGACATCCCTAACGTGGGTGAAGCTGCGCTCTCCAAACTGGATGAATCCGGTATTGTTTACATCGGTGCGGAAGTCACCGGCGGTGACATTCTGGTAGGTAAGGTGACGCCGAAAGGTGAAACCCAGCTGACCCCAGAAGAGAAACTACTGCGTGCAATCTTCGGTGAGAAAGCGTCTGACGTTAAAGACTCTTCTCTGCGCGTACCAAACGGTGTTTCCGGTACGGTTATCGACGTTCAGGTCTTCACTCGTGATGGCGTTGAGAAAGATAAGCGTGCGCTGGAAATCGAAGAGATGCAGCTCAAACAGGCGAAGAAAGACCTGTCTGAAGAATTGCAGATCCTCGAAGCAGGTCTGTTCAGCCGTATCTATGCGGTGCTGGTTGCCGGTGGCGTTGAAGCTGAGAAGCTCGACAAACTGCCACGCGATCGCTGGCTGGAACTGGGCCTGACCGACGAAGAGAAACAAAATCAGCTGGAACAGCTGGCTGAGCAGTATGACGAACTGAAACACGAGTTCGAGAAAAAA
Organism: Enterobacter cloacae complex sp. P24RS; assembly: GCF_014982165.1. Classification (NCBI taxonomy): domain Bacteria; kingdom Pseudomonadati; phylum Pseudomonadota; class Gammaproteobacteria; order Enterobacterales; family Enterobacteriaceae; genus Enterobacter; species Enterobacter cloacae complex sp. P24RS. The sequence goes on along the minus strand of NZ_JADCKU010000029.1, from coordinate 21,880 downwards.
CTCGAAGCGAAACGCCGTAAAATCACTCAGGGCGACGATCTGGCACCAGGCGTGCTGAAGATTGTTAAGGTGTATCTGGCTGTTAAACGTCAGATCCAGCCTGGTGATAAGATGGCAGGTCGTCACGGTAACAAGGGTGTTATCTCTAAGATCAACCCGATCGAAGATATGCCGCACGATGCTAACGGTACGCCGGTAGATATCGTACTGAACCCACTGGGCGTACCGTCTCGTATGAACATCGGTCAGATTCTGGAAACCCACCTGGGTATGGCTGCGAAAGGTATCGGCGACAAGATCAACGCCATGCTGAAACAGCAGCAGGAAGTCGCGAAACTGCGCGAGTTCATCCAGCGTGCCTACGATCTGGGTACCGACGTTCGTCAGAAAGTCGACCTGAACACCTTCAGCGATGAAGAAGTACTGCGTCTGGCAGAGAACCTGCGCAAAGGTATGCCAATTGCAACGCCGGTATTCGACGGTGCAAAAGAAGCTGAAATTAAAGAGCTGCTGCAACTGGGTGGTCTGCCAACGTCTGGTCAGATTACGCTGTTTGACGGCCGTACCGGTGAACAGTTCGAGCGTCCGGTAACCGTAGGTTACATGTACATGCTGAAACTGAACCACCTGGTCGACGACAAGATGCACGCTCGTTCTACCGGTTCTTACAGCTTGGTTACTCAGCAGCCGCTGGGTGGTAAGGCTCAGTTCGGTGGTCAGCGCTTCGGGGAGATGGAAGTGTGGGCGCTGGAAGCATACGGCGCAGCATACACCTTGCAGGAAATGCTCACCGTTAAGTCTGATGACGTGAACGGTCGTACTAAGATGTATAAAAACATCGTAGACGGCAACCATCAGATGGAGCCGGGCATGCCAGAATCCTTCAACGTACTGTTGAAAGAGATTCGTTCGCTGGGTATCAACATCGAACTGGAAGACGAGTAATTCTCGCTCAAACAGGTCACTGCTGTCGGGCTAACGCCCGACAGCAGAGTGTGCTAACTCCGACGGGAGCAAATCCGTGAAAGACTTATTAAAGTTTCTGAAAGCGCAAACTAAAACCGAAGAGTTTGATGCGATCAAAATTGCTCTGGCTTCGCCAGACATGATCCGTTCATGGTCTTTCGGTGAAGTTAAAAAGCCGGAAACCATTAACTACCGTACGTTCAAACCTGAGCGTGACGGCCTTTTCTGTGCGCGTATTTTCGGGCCAGTAAAAGACTACGAGTGCCTGTGCGGTAAGTACAAGCGCCTGAAACACCGTGGTGTGATCTGTGAGAAGTGCGGCGTTGAAGTGACCCAGACCAAAGTACGCCGTGAGCGTATGGGCCACATCGAGCTGGCGTCTCCGACCGCTCACATCTGGTTCCTGAAATCTCTGCCGTCCCGTATCGGCCTGCTGCTGGATATGCCGCTGCGCGATATCGAACGTGTTCTGTACTTCGAATCTTATGTGGTTATCGAAGGCGGGATGACGAATCTGGAACGTAACCAGATCCTGACCGAAGAACAGTATCTGGACGCGCTGGAAGAGTTCGGTGACGAATTCGACGCGAAGATGGGTGCGGAAGCTATTCAGGCCCTGCTCAAGAGCATGGATCTGGAGCAAGAGTGTGAAACGCTGCGCGAAGAGCTGAACGAAACCAACTCCGAAACTAAGCGTAAAAAGCTGACCAAGCGTATCAAACTCCTGGAAGCGTTCGTTCAGTCTGGTAACAAGCCAGAGTGGATGATCCTGACCGTTCTGCCGGTTCTGCCGCCAGATCTGCGTCCGCTGGTTCCGCTGGATGGTGGTCGTTTCGCAACGTCAGATCTGAACGATCTGTACCGTCGCGTAATCAACCGTAACAACCGTCTGAAACGTCTGCTGGATCTGGCTGCGCCGGACATCATCGTACGCAACGAAAAACGTATGCTTCAGGAAGCAGTCGATGCCCTGTTGGATAACGGTCGTCGCGGTCGTGCTATCACCGGTTCGAACAAACGTCCTCTGAAATCTTTGGCCGACATGATCAAAGGTAAGCAGGGTCGTTTCCGTCAGAACCTGCTCGGTAAGCGTGTTGACTACTCCGGTCGTTCTGTAATCACCGTAGGTCCATACCTGCGTCTGCATCAGTGCGGTCTGCCGAAGAAAATGGCACTGGAGCTGTTCAAACCGTTCATCTACGGCAAGCTGGAGCTGCGTGGCCTCGCCACCACCATCAAAGCCGCTAAGAAAATGGTTGAGCGTGAAGAAGCTGTCGTTTGGGATATCCTGGACGAAGTGATCCGCGAACACCCGGTACTGCTGAACCGTGCACCAACCCTGCACCGTCTGGGTATCCAGGCATTTGAGCCGGTACTGATCGAAGGTAAAGCTATCCAGCTGCACCCGCTGGTTTGTGCGGCTTATAACGCCGACTTCGATGGTGACCAGATGGCTGTTCACGTACCGCTGACGCTGGAAGCCCAGCTCGAAGCGCGTGCGCTGATGATGTCTACCAACAACATCCTGTCTCCAGCGAACGGTGAACCAATCATCGTTCCTTCTCAGGACGTTGTACTGGGTCTGTACTACATGACCCGTGACTGTGTTAACGCCAAAGGCGAAGGCATGGTGCTGACTGGCCCTAAAGAAGCTGAGCGTATTTATCGCGCTGGCCTGGCCTCTCTGCATGCGCGCGTTAAAGTGCGTATCACCGAATACGAAAAAGATGAAAACGGCGAATTCGTTGCGCACACCAGCCTGAAAGACACGACCGTTGGCCGTGCGATTCTGTGGATGATCGTACCGAAAGGTCTGCCTTTCTCCATCGTCAACCAGGCGCTGGGCAAGAAAGCGATCTCCAAAATGCTGAACACCTGTTACCGCATTCTGGGTCTGAAGCCGACCGTTATCTTCGCTGACCAGACAATGTACACCGGCTTTGCTTATGCAGCGCGTTCAGGTGCATCTGTTGGTATCGATGACATGGTCATCCCAGAGAAGAAACACGAGATCATCTCTGAAGCGGAAGCTGAAGTTGCTGAGATCCAGGAGCAGTTCCAGTCTGGTCTGGTAACCGCAGGCGAACGTTACAACAAAGTTATCGATATCTGGGCAGCGGCGAACGATCGTGTATCCAAAGCGATGATGGACAACCTGCAAACCGAAACCGTGATTAACCGTGACGGCGTCGAAGAGCAGCAGGTTTCCTTCAACAGCATCTACATGATGGCCGACTCCGGTGCGCGTGGTTCTGCGGCACAGATTCGTCAGCTGGCAGGTATGCGTGGTCTGATGGCGAAGCCAGATGGCTCCATCATCGAAACGCCAATCACCGCGAACTTCCGTGAAGGTCTGAACGTACTCCAGTACTTCATCTCCACGCACGGTGCGCGTAAAGGTCTGGCGGATACCGCACTGAAAACTGCGAACTCCGGTTATCTGACGCGTCGTCTGGTTGACGTTGCGCAGGATCTGGTTGTGACCGAAGACGATTGTGGCACCCTCGAAGGTATCACCATGACCCCGGTTATCGAGGGTGGTGATGTTAAAGAGCCGCTGCGCGATCGCGTACTGGGTCGTGTGACCGCGGAAGACATTCTGAAGCCGGGCACCGCAGACATTCTGGTTCCACGCAACACCCTGCTGCACGAACAGTGGTGTGACCTGCTGGAAGCGAACTCTGTTGACTCCGTGAAGGTACGTTCCGTTGTATCCTGTGACACCGACTTTGGTGTGTGTGCGCACTGCTACGGTCGTGACCTGGCGCGTGGCCACATCATCAACAAAGGTGAAGCCATCGGCGTTATCGCGGCACAGTCCATCGGTGAGCCGGGTACACAGCTGACGATGCGTACGTTCCACATCGGTGGTGCGGCATCTCGTGCGGCTGCTGAATCCAGCATCCAGGTGAAAAACAAAGGTAGCATCAAGCTCAGCAACGCGAAGTCTGTTGTTAACTCCGCAGGCAAGCTGGTTGTGACCTCTCGTAACACCGAGCTGAAGCTGATCGACGAATTCGGTCGTACCAAAGAGAGCTATAAAGTGCCTTACGGTGCGGTTATGGCGAAAGGTGATGGCGAGCAGGTTGCCGGCGGTGAAACCGTTGCAAACTGGGATCCACACACCATGCCGGTAATCACCGAAGTAAGTGGTTTCATCCGCTTTACTGACATGATCGACGGCCAGACCATTACTCGTCAGACTGACGAGCTGACCGGTCTGTCTTCTCTGGTGGTTCTGGATTCTGCTGAACGTACTACCGGCGGTAAAGATCTGCGTCCTGCACTGAAAATCGTTGATGCTCAGGGTAACGACGTTCTGATCCCTGGTACCGATATGCCTGCGCAGTACTTCCTGCCGGGTAAAGCGATTGTACAGCTGGAAGATGGCGTACAGATCAGCTCTGGTGACACCCTGGCGCGTATTCCTCAGGAATCCGGCGGTACCAAGGACATCACCGGTGGTCTGCCACGCGTTGCGGACCTGTTCGAAGCACGTCGTCCGAAAGAGCCTGCAATCCTGGCTGAAATCAGCGGTATCATCTCCTTCGGTAAAGAGACCAAAGGTAAGCGCCGTCTGGTTATCACGCCTGTAGATGGCAGCGAGCCGTACGAAGAGATGATTCCTAAGTGGCGTCAGCTCAACGTGTTCGAAGGTGAACGCGTAGAACGTGGTGACGTGGTTTCCGACGGTCCAGAAGCGCCGCACGACATCCTGCGTCTGCGTGGTGTGCATGCTGTTACTCGTTACATCGTTAACGAAGTACAGGACGTATACCGTCTGCAAGGCGTTAAGATTAACGATAAACACATCGAAGTTATCGTTCGTCAGATGCTGCGTAAAGCCACCATCGAAAACGCGGGCAGCTCCGACTTCCTGGAAGGCGAGCAGGTTGAATACTCACGCGTTAAGATCGCTAACCGCGATCTGGAAGCGAACGGCAAAATCGGTGCGACCTTCGCACGCGATCTGCTGGGTATCACCAAAGCGTCTCTGGCAACCGAGTCCTTCATCTCCGCAGCATCGTTCCAGGAAACCACGCGTGTCCTGACCGAAGCGGCTGTTGCGGGTAAACGTGATGAACTGCGCGGTCTGAAAGAGAACGTTATCGTGGGTCGTCTGATCCCGGCCGGTACCGGTTATGCGTACCACCAGGATCGTATGCGTCGTCGCGCAGCGGGCGAACTGCCAGCTGCACCGCAGGTAACTGCCGAAGATGCATCCGCGAGCCTGGCAGAACTGCTGAACGCAGGTCTGGGCGGTTCCGACAACGAGTAATCGTTGATGCCGTAAATAAAAAACCCGCCTCGGCGGGTTTTTTTATATCTGCATTTTCAGTTTACCAGCGGGATGCGTCGATAAAGCTCAATCATGTCGCCCGCCAGATCCTGGATAACCATCGCGTTCATCAGGTGGTCCTGAGAGTGAACGGTGATCAGGTTAACCGGAAGTTTTCCTGTCCCTTCATCGAGCCCAATGAGCTGCGTCTGGATCGTATGCGCATGTTTCACATACTCGCGCGACTCTTCCATCGCTTTTTCGGCTTCGTCAAAGTCGCCTTTTCGTGCCATCTGCAACGCTGTCAGGGCCGCACTGCGCGCCGCACCTGCATTGACCAATAGCTCCATGATGGTGGTTTCTAAGTCTTCCATTATGACTCCAGCAGTTTAAGCGCTTTTTCCAGTACGGCATCACCTTTCATCATGCCGTAATCCATCATGTCGATGACCGCGACCTTTTTCCCGAGCGGATCGGCCTGCGCCTGGAGTTTTGCCTGTTCGTATTTCACCTGTGGCCCCAGTAATACGATATCAGCCGTCGCGATGTTGTCTTTAAATTCCGCGACCGGAACGGCTTTGATGGTTACTTCGACTCCTTTTTTCTGCGCGGCATCTTTCATACGTTGAACCAGCATGCTGGTTGACATTCCCGCTGCACAGCATAAAACGATGTTCTTCATAGTCAGCCTCGATCTACATGTGTTTATTGATAATTATCCCGTGCAGAGCGCTTCAACAACCGCTTTACCGCGATTGTGTGTCAGGCATCACAAAGAAATCGGCATTTTTCTGAAACCGGTTACAATTTAACGCAGGAGAGCATTCTGCCCGTCAGAACGGGCAGAATTTCAGGAGGGAGATTATCGGCTGGCCGTGCTTATGATGCGGTTTTTACCCTGTTGTTTAGCGGTATACAGCGCTTCATCTACGCTACCGACAAATTGTTCCAGCGGTTCGAAGTGCCACTCACCCAGCCCCGCGCTGAAGGTCACCCGCAGGTTCTCTTCCCGCCAGGTCCGTTTTTCCACGGCGGTGCGCCAGGCTTCCAGTAGCGCGTGCGCGGAGTTCATCAGCTCGGCCGGGAAAATCACCCCGAACTCTTCTCCACCGTAGCGATAAACCGAGACGTGGTGCGGCTGCATGATCTGAATGCCTTCGCGTGCCACGTTACGCAGAACGATATCCCCGCTCAGGTGGCCCCAGGTGTCGTTAATGGATTTGAAGTTATCAATGTCGACCAGCGCCAGAGCGAAGGGTTGATGAGCGGCCATCAACGCATCCACATCGTTGTCGAAGGCTCGGCGGTTTTTACAGCCTGTCAGCGCATCATGGGTGGCCTGACGGACATAGGCCAGCTCCCGTTCTTTATTGGTTCGAATGGTATGGCTGAGCATCGCCTCAAGACGTGGCGCCTGGTTGACGTCGCCGGTTTTGATGGCGTTGATAATGTTCATCAGCACTGAACGTGAGGCATGACGAAGATACAGTCCGAACAGAATGATGATGATTGCCGCCAGCGCAAATCCCCAGCCGACGACGGTGGTTTCATGCCGGGTGATGACGGATAGCGTGGCATCGGAGACCCGATAAATCACAAACCAGTCCGGATTGGTGAACGAGTAGTAGTAATACCAGGTCTTGCTTCTGGAATCGAAGAGATAGCCTTCGCCGCTGGTCATTTTGTCCATCAGCGCTTCGCTGACGTACTGCTTAAAGAGCGCCCCCGTGTCCGGATGAAGCACAACGGCGCCGTCACGTTCGACGACGAAAAACTCACCCTGTACGGGAGCTACCATCTGGCGCAGGGTATATCCCATGGAGGTTAAATCAAGGTGGAAAGCGAGCGTGCCCTTCAGACGGCCTTCCGGTGAAATGACCGGCTTATAGAGGGTGACGGTGGGATGTTGGGTGAAATAGTCCAGATAGGGGCGGGTGTAGTGCGGAAAGTTACTGGCTTCCGCTTGCCCGATAAACCATGGGCGGGTTCGTGCATCGAACGTCTGACTCTTCTCCGTAGGCAGGACTTCCGGCGCGCGCAGATGGCGCCCCTCCGTGTCCGCCAGAGAGATAGACGACACCGTCGGCATCAGATTCTGCAAATGCATTAACATCTGCAAACCGTGTGCCGGATCGATATTTAACGTCTGATTCACTCTGTCATTACGGGCGTAGTACATCGCCGCGCGACCAAGAATATAGTCATTTTCCCGCAGAATGGACTCGGTATAGTTCACCGCCAGATTATGGGTGAAGTTACCATTAATTTTATGATAATCCTCAAGAAAATCCTTTCGCTGTGAAAGGATGACCAGGATCGCGATCAGCACGAAACTGAAGAGGATCCCCGCGAAGCTGACCATAATGGGGCGGGTAAAAGAGAGCTTTTTACTGTGGAGTGCCATGAGTTGTACATCAGTCCAGATGGTAGGCGCGTTGCGTCTGTCGATATCCTCAGCATAGTCGCTGTCCGGTTGCTGGTAGTAAATTATACAGAAGGCGACTTCCGACGAGATGATTTATCTTAAGAGTAGCTAAGAAAAGTCGCATTTATTTTAACGATTGAAATTTTTTTTAAGAGGCGGAGGGCAGGGCGAAACGAGGAAGAAGCATTTTCACCCTGGTCAGCGTCCGTTGCTGACGGGGTTAATCATAAGAAAACCGGACGGATTTCCTCAATCGCCCGGTTTTGATCTCACGAGCCCCCTCGTAACCTTTTCGCGATTTTGCAGGCGGTTTCAGCGCAAATGCGAGGCTCTTCCCAGCCAGCTGTCCCAGTCTTTCCACACCGGCTGTAGGCCCTGTGCAGCCAGTGCTTCCGCCACCGCTTCGGGCCGTCGTCCGTCGTGAGGCGTAAACTGTTCCAGTTCCGGGCGATCGTCCGCGTAACCGCCCGGCTGCGTTTTGGAAAAGGCGCTGACGTTGTTGATCGCCAGGGGGATCGCGCGGTCGCGAAACGCCGGGGATTCACGCGTGGAGAGCGACAGTTCCACTTCCGGGGCGAACAGGCGAAAGGCGCATATTGTTTGCACCAGCTGGCGCTCATCCATTATCGAGGCAGGTTCAACGCCTCCTGTACACGGACGCAGCCGCGGGAACGAGATGGAATAGCGGCTTTGCCAGTAGTGCTGCTGTAGCCACAGCAGATGCTCCGCCACCATATAGCAGTCCACGCGCCAACTGTCAGACAGACCGATAAGCGCGCCCAGCCCAATTTTGTCGATGCCGGCGCGCCCCAGCCTGTCCGGGGTTTCCAGCCGGAAAAAGAAATCCTGCTTCTTCCCTTTCAGGTGATGCCGGGCATAAGTCGCCTCATGGTAGGTTTCCTGATAAACCATTACGCCGTCCAGCCCGAGGGTTTTCAGCTCCGCGTACTCCTCCTGCGACAGCGGCTGTACTTCCATCTGCAATGAGGCAAATTCGCGGCGAATGGCCGGAAGATGCTGGCGAAAATAGTCCATTCCCACTTTGCTCTGATGTTCACCCGTCACCAGCAAAAGATGTTCAAATCCCATTTCACGAATAGCGTCACACTCGCGGGCGATCTCCTGCTCATCCAGCGTTTTACGCTTAATGTGGTTGCTCATGGAGAAGCCACAGTAGGTACAGTCGTTGGCGCACAGGTTCGAAAGATAGAGTGGGACGTAGAAGCTCACCGTGTTGCCAAACCGCTGTCGGGTAAGGCGTTGAGCGCGCTGCGCCATCGGTTCAAGGTATGCGCTGGCTGCCGGAGAAAGCAGGGCCATCAAATCCTCACGGGTCAGATGACGGGCTGTTAACGCCCGCTCTACGTCCGCAGACGTTTTACTGTTGATGCGTAAGGCAATATCGTCCCAGTGAAGCTGACGCCAGCGATCGGTAAAGGTAGCCATCAGAGCGCCTCCAGAAAACCGGTCAGCGGGCTGGTGGCCTGTGCATGAAGGCTGCGCGAGCCTGGACCGGACTGCCGTGCCAGCAGACCGGACTCCACCGCAAGGCGGAACGCGCGCGCCATCATCACCGGATCGTCGGCCACGGCAATCGCGGTATTGACCAGCACCGCATCGGCACCCATTTCCAGCGCCTGCGCGGCGTGGCTGGGTACGCCGATGCCCGCATCCACCACCACGGGCACGGTAGCCTGCTCAATAATGATCTCCAGCATCGCGCGGGTTTCCAACCCCTGATTAGAGCCAATGGGCGCCCCCAGCGGCATAACGGCGGCACAGCCGACCTCTTCCAGACGCTTGCATAGCACGGGATCCGCGCCGCAGTAAGGCAGAACGGTAAACCCCTGCTGAACCAGCTTTTCTGCGGCTTTCAGGGTCTCTATCGGGTCCGGCAGCAGCCAGCGTGCATCCGGGTGAATTTCCAGCTTCAGCCAGCGGGTGCCGAGCGCTTCCCGGGCCAGCTGTGCGGCGAAAACCGCCTCCTCGGCCGTTTTCGCACCGGAGGTATTAGGTAAGAGCGTGACGCCGGCTTCCAGCAAAGGTGCAAGAATGGCATCGTTGTGCTGGCGAAGGTCCACGCGCTTCATCGCCAGCGTCACCAGCTGGCTGCCGCTTTCGCGAATGGCATCCACCATCAGCTGCGGCGAGGCGAATTTGCCGGTTCCGGTAAACAGATGTGAATCAAAGACTTTATCGGCAATACGTAACATCTCAGCCCCCTGCGATAACCTGAAACAGCAGGATCTGGTCGCCTTCATTGACCTGCTGACGTTCCCACTGCTCGCGCGGCAGGATCTGTTGATTGAGCGCCAGCGCCGTTCCCGGCTTCAGCTGGCGCAGCGTGTCGAGCAGGGCGGCAACGGTGAGACCGTCGTCGCACGTCATCGGCTCATCGTTAAACAGAATGCGCATTCCGGCCTCCGCATACCGGGCAGTGGCTGGCGCGGCTTAACGCCAGATGGCGCCAGCCGCCGGAACGGGCGTCGAACAGCCGGAGCGTGTTGCGCGCTGTCTCCATGCCGCTGAGCAGCTTGATGGCCTCCAGTGCCTGAAGGGTGCCCATCACGCCCACCACCGGGCCAAGAATGCCTGCCGTGCGGCAGTTACGCTCCGGTTCAGCCTCGTCCGTCCACAGGCAGCGGTAGCAGCCCTGCGCCCACGGCGGCGTAAGCACCATTATCTGCCCGCCGAAACCGACCGCGCTGGCGGTGATCAGCGGCGTGTTCTGTGCAACACAGGCCGCGTTGATGGCCTGACGCGTCGCCATGTTGTCCGTGCAGTCCAGCACCGCGTCGGCAAGGGCAACTTCGCGTTGCATCTCGTCTCCGCTAAGCCGCGTCTGGAGCGCAACCAGTTCGATATCGGGGTTAAGCTGGTTCAGCCGCTGGCGCGTAACCTGCGCCTTAGGCTGGTTAACATCTTCTGTCGTGAAGAGGATTTGCCGTTGCAGGTTGCTGAGGTGTACTTCATCGTCATCGGCCAGTACCAGCGTTCCCACGCCCGCACCGGCCAGATACAGCGCGGCGGGGGCGCCTAATCCGCCCAGGCCGACAATCAGTACCCGGCTTGCGAGCAGCTTTTGCTGCCCGTCAATGGCGATATCCTCCAGCAGGATCTGGCGGCTGTAGCGCATAAAATCACGATCTTTCATCGCCTGCTCCTGCCAGTTGTAAAAGCCGTGCGGTGGCGGCCTGCCAGTCTGCCGCCTGGGTGATAGCGCTGACGACGGCGATACTGCCGACGCCGGTTTCCAGTACGGCGGGCGCACGTTCAAGGCTGATCCCGCCGATGGCGACGGTAGGATAATCGGCAAGGCGCTTCACGTGCGCCGCCAGCTGCGTCAAACCCTGCGGGGCAGACGGCATCTGCTTGGTTTGCGTCGGGAAAACGTGACCGAGGGCGATGTAGGAGGGGCGGGCCGCCAGCGCCACGTCGATCTCCATGTCATCGTGTGTTGAAACGCCAAGGCGCAGGCCAGCCTGGCGGATGGCGTTCAAATCGGTGGTTTCCAGATCTTCCTGCCCCAGATGGACGCCGTACGCCCGGTGCTTGACGGCCAGCCGCCAGTAGTCGTTGATAAACAGGCGAGCAGTGTAGCGATGCCCCAGCGCGATGGCGGCGACGACGTCGGCCTCCACCTCTTCATCGCGCTTATCCTTGATGCGCAGCTGGAGGGTGCGAACGCCGGCCTCCAGCAGGCGGGCGATCCACTCCACGCTGTCTACCACCGGGTAAAGCCCTAAGCGGAAGGGCACGGAGGGAAAATCGGGCTGGTACATTACGCCTCCTCTTTTTTGAGGTAAATTTCGCCGCCTCTGGCGCGGAAGGTTTCCGACATGTCCGCCATACCGACTTCAATGGTCTGCGCAGCGGCGTAGTCCCGCACTTCCTGGCTGATTTTCATCGAGCAGAATTTTGGCCCGCACATGGAGCAGAAGTGCGCCACCTTGCCCGACTCCTGGGGCAGGGTTTCATCGTGATAGGCGCGGGCGGTAAACGGATCCAGCGCCAGGTTAAACTGGTCTTCCCAGCGGAATTCAAAGCGCGCTTTGGACATGGCGTTATCGCGGATTTGCGCGCCCGGATGGCCTTTCGCCAGATCCGCCGCGTGGGCGGCAATCTTGTAGGTAATCAGCCCCTGCTTCACGTCCTCTTTGTTTGGCAGACCGAGGTGTTCTTTCGGCGTGACGTAGCAGAGCATGGCGCAGCCGAACCAGCCGATCATCGCCGCGCCAATCCCGGAGGTGAAGTGGTCGTAGCCCGGTGCGATGTCCGTGGTCAACGGCCCTAGGGTGTAGAACGGCGCTTCGTGGCAGTGCTCCAGCTCCTCGGTCATGTTGCGGCGGATCATCTGCATCGGCACGTGGCCCGGGCCTTCAATCATCACCTGCACGTCATACTCCCAGGCGATTTTGGTTAGCTCGCCCAGGGTGTGCAGCTCGGCAAACTGCGCATCGTCGTTGGCGTCGCGGATGGAGCCAGGACGCAGGCCGTCGCCCAGCGACAGGGAGACGTCGTACGCGGCGCAGATTTCGCAGATTTCGCGGAAGTGCTCGTAGAGGAAGTTTTCCTGATGATGGGACAGGCACCACTTCGCCATGATGGAGCCACCGCGTGAGACGATGCCGGTCAGACGTTTCGCCGTCATCGGCACGTAGCGCAGCAGCACGCCCGCGTGGATGGTGAAGTAGTCCACGCCCTGTTCCGCCTGCTCCAGCAGCGTGTCGCGGAACGCTTCCCAGGTGAGATTTTCGGCAATGCCGTTGACCTTCTCCAGCGCCTGGTAAATGGGGACGGTGCCAATCGGCACCGGGCTGTTACGCAGGATCCACTCGCGGGTTTCGTGGATGTAACGCCCCGTGGAGAGATCCATCACCGTGTCCGCGCCCCAGCGCGTCGACCAGACCAGCTTTTCCACCTCTTCTTCGATGGACGAGGTGACGGCAGAGTTGCCGATGTTGGCGTTAACCTTCACCAGGAAGTTGCGGCCGATAATCATCGGCTCCGATTCCGGGTGGTTGATGTTGGCGGGGATAATCGCGCGCCCGGCGGCCACTTCATCACGCACAAACTCCGGCGTGATGTTTTCCTGCAGGCGGGCGCCAAAGCCTTCGCCCGGGTGCTGGTGGCGCAGTACTTCACTGCGGATGCGCTCGCGCCCCATGTTTTCACGAATGGCGATGAACTCCATCTCCGGCGTGACGATCCCCTGGCGCGCGTAGTGCAGCTGGGTTACGCATTTGCCCGCCCTGGCGCGTTTTGGCGTCAGCAGGCCGGTAAAGCGCAGCTCGTCCAGGCCGTCGTCGGCCAGACGTTCTTTGGTGTACGCAGAACTGCGCACGCTCAGTTCTTCGCAGTCGTTACGCGCGTCAATCCACGGCTGGCGCAGCTTTGCCAGACCCTGCTGCACGTTGATGGCGACAGAGGGATCGCCGTACGGGCCGGAGGTGTCGTACACCGGCACGGCTTCGTTGTCTTCATACTGCGGGTTCTCTTTGCTGCCGCCGATAAGCGTCGGGCTGAGCTGGATTTCGCGCATTGGCACGCGAATATCGGCCTGTGAACCGGTGATGTAGATGCGTTTCGAGTTCGGGAAAGCGGTGCCTTCCAGGGTGTCGATGAAGCGTTGCGCGTGTTCGCGCTGTTCGCGGCGGGTCAGTTTTGTTGTAGACATAGCTCATTCCAGAAGTGAAGGACATGGCTTGTCAGACGACGGATGAAGCAAGAGGAGATCGCCCCAGGGGCGATACAACAGCAGCGTGACTCTTGTTCCCTTCGCAGGTATTAACCTGATCAGGTTCCGCGGATCCCGAATTAACGGTCTCAGCCCGTGCTTACACACTGGGCACTCCGACAAGAAAAATCCCCCTCCGCAGAGGGGCGACTGGTTGTAAATTACTCGTTAACGATTAAGAACTCAAGCAGGGCGCACAACGTTATCGCTGTTGCTGATATTCAGATTGTTATCCAGCACGAGGGCGATGAGCTTGTCTTCCAGCGTGAATCGCTCTTCCAGCGCTTCGCCCAGGTCGGACAGCGCCTGCTGGAACTCAAGATAGTTATCGTGATCGATAGCGTTCTCAAGCGTGGAATCGTAGTAGTCCATGATCTTCTGGGTGTTGGCTTCCAGCTGCGGACAGAGTTTGCTGGCCGCTAAATACGGCGTTGTCCCTTCCATTTCGCGGATAATGCGTTCATAAATGTTGAAATGGCCGTCGGAGAGGTAGTCGACCAGGCTCTGACAAAAATCATCCAGCGCTTTTTCATTCAGCCGCATAAAGGATTCTTTGCCAGGCTTAAGACCAACCAGATTGTAATACGCCACAAGGAGATGCTTGCGCACATGTAGCCAGCGATCCACCAGGGTGTTACTTCCTCCAACGCGCTCAGTCAGGCTTTCCAGCTGGTTTAACATGGTCGACTCCATAAGGTTTAGAATGGGATCTACTTATCCAAAATGTAACCACAATGCTAACAACATGTCAGTGAAGCGAAGGTAGTGCAATAGATATGGATCGTATTATTGAAAAATCAGATCTGGGTTGGTGGATCGTCAGCCACGAACAAAAATTATGGCTGCCCTCAGGAGAGTTGCCCTACGGTGCCGCGGAAACGTTCGATCTGGTGGGCCAGTCCGCGCTGAAGATCGGCGAGTGGCAGGGCGATCCCGTGTGGTTGATCCAGCAGGCGCGCCGTCAGGATATGGGATCCGTACGTCAGGTGTTAGATCTGGACGTCGGCCTGTTCCAGCTGGCGGGGCGCGGCGTACAGCTGGCGGAGTTTTACCGCTCGCACAAATACTGCGGTTACTGCGGGCACACCATGCACCCAAGCAAAACCGAATGGGCGCTGCTCTGCGGCCACTGCCGTGAACGCTACTATCCGCAAATCGCGCCGTGCATCATCGTTGCCATCCGCCGTGATGATTCCATCCTGCTGGCGCAGCATACCCGTCATCGCAACGGCATTCATACCGTACTCGCCGGGTTCGTGGAAGTAGGCGAAACGCTGGAGCAGGCGGTGGCGCGCGAGGTGATGGAGGAGAGCAGCATCAAGGTGAAAAACCTGCGCTACGTGACCTCCCAGCCGTGGCCGTTCCCGATGTCCCTGATGACCGCGTTTATGGCGGAATACGACAGCGGCGAGATTGTTATCGACCCGAAAGAGCTGCTGGAGGCGAACTGGTACCGCTACGACAATTTACCGCTGTTACCCCCGCCGGGAACGGTGGCGCGTCGCCTGATAGAAGATACCGTGGCAATGTGTCGGGCCGAGTATGAGTAGTGTTACACTGACGGCCTGACGCAATAAGGAACTGCAAAATGACCGAACTGAAGAACGATCGTTATCTGCGTGCGCTGCTGCGCCAGCCCGTTGATGTCACCCCGGTGTGGATGATGCGCCAGGCGGGACGCTATCTGCCAGAGTACAAAGCCACGCGCGCGCAGGCGGGCGATTTTATGTCGCTGTGCAAAAATGCCGAGCTGGCCTGTGAGGTGACGCTCCAGCCGCTGCGCCGCTTCCCGCTGGATGCCGCCATTCTCTTTTCGGACATTCTTACCATTCCGGACGCGATGGGCCTGGGGCTCTATTTCGAAACCGGCGAGGGCCCGCGCTTCACCTCCCCAATCAAAAGCAAAGCCGACGTCGATAAGCTGCCGATCCCCGATCCGGAAGGCGAGTTGGGCTACGTGATGAACGCCGTGCGCACCATTCGCCGCGAGCTGAAGGGCGAAGTGCCGCTGATTGGCTTCTCAGGCAGCCCGTGGACGCTGGCCACCTATATGGTTGAAGGCGGCAGCAGCAAAGCCTTCACCATGATTAAAAAGATGATGTACGCCGAACCGCTGGCGCTGCATGCGCTGCTCGACAAGCTGGCGAAGAGCGTCACCCTCTACCTCAACGCGCAGATTAAAGCGGGCGCGCAGTCGGTGATGATTTTCGACACCTGGGGCGGCGTGCTGACCGGGCGTGATTATCAGCAGTTCTCCCTGTACTACATGCACAAAATCGTCGATGGCCTGCTGCGTGAAAACGATGGTCGCCGCGTGCCGGTAACGCTGTTCACGAAAGGCGGCGGCCAATGGCTGGAAGCGATGGCGGCCACCGGCTGCGACGCGCTGGGCCTCGACTGGACCACCGATATTGCTGATGCGCGCCGTCGCGTGGGCGACAAAGTGGCGCTACAGGGCAACATGGACCCGTCCATGCTCTATGCTCAGCCTGCCCGCATCGAAGAGGAAGTGTCGACTATACTGTCTGGTTTCGGCCAGGGGGAAGGCCACGTCTTCAACCTCGGCCACGGTATTCATCAGGATGTGCCGCCTGAACACGCAGGCGTATTTGTGGAGGCGGTGCATCGGCTTTCTGCCCAGTATCACAAGTAAGGAGTGGTTATGGATCTCGCGTCGCTACGCGCTCAGCAAATCGAACTGGCTTCATCGGTGATCCGCGAGGATCGTCTGGATAAGGATCCCCCGCAGTACATTGGCGGGGCGGACGTCGGGTTTGAGCAGGGCGGTGAAGTGACGCGGGCGGCGATGGTGGTGCTGAAATACCCGTCGCTGGAGCTGGTGGAGTACAAGGTGGCGCGTATCGCCACCACCATGCCCTATATTCCCGGCTTTCTCTCCTTCCGCGAATACCCCGCGCTGCTGGCCGCGTGGGAGCAACTCTCGCAAAAACCTGACCTGCTGTTTGTCGATGGACACGGTATCTCCCATCCGCGCCGCTTAGGCGTCGCCAGCCACTTTGGTCTGCTGGTGGACGTGCCAACCATCGGCGTAGCGAAAAAACGCCTGTGCGGCGCGTTTGAGCCGCTCTCTGCCGAACCGGGCGCGCTGGCGCCGCTTATCCATAAAGGCGAGCAGCTGGCGTGGGTCTGGCGCAGTAAAGCGCGCTGTAATCCGCTGTTTATCGCCACCGGGCATCGGGTGAGCATGGACAGCGCGCTGGCGTGGGTGCAGCGCTGCATGAAGGGCTATCGATTACCGGAGCCAACCCGCTGGGCTGACGCCGTTGCCTCTTCACGTCCGGCATTCATTCGTTGGCAGGAAATTCAGCCGTGATTCAGGTAAACTGCGGCTAATTTTCGATTCGAGACATCATCATGTTACAAAACCCGATTCATCTGCGCCTTGAGAAGCTGGAAAGCTGGCAGCACGTGACGTTTATGGCTTGCTTGTGCGAGCGCATGTATCCCAACTATGCCGCGTTCTGTAAGCAAACGGAGTTTGGCGAAGGCCAGATTTATCGACGTATCCTGGATTTGATCTGGGAGACGCTGACAGTGAAAGACGCAAAGGTGAACTTCGATTCACAGCTCGAAAAGCTGGAAGAGGCGATCCCGGCGGCGGACGATTACGACCTGTATGGCGTTTATCCGGCTATCGATGCCTGCGTGGCGTTGAGCGAGCTGATCCACTCCCGTCTGAGTGGTGAAACGCTGGAGCACGCCATTGAAGTCAGTAAGGCGTCCATCACGACCGTCGCGATGCTGGAAATGACGCAGGAAGGCCGCGAAATGACCGACGAAGAGCTGCGTGCTAACCCGGCGGTTGAACAGGAATGGGACATTCAGTGGGAGATTTTCCGCCTGCTGGCAGAGTGTGAAGAGCGTGATATTGAACTGATCAAAGGGCTGCGCGCGGACCTGCGTGAGGCCGGTGAGAGCAATATTGGTATAATTTTTAACCAATGAGACAACAAAACGTGATTTAACGCCTGTTTTGTCACTCCTCGACTCTTCCCTTTCGCCCCCCGTCTGGTCTACATTTGGGGGGCGAAAAAAAGTGGCTATCGGTGCGTGTATGCAGGAGAGTGCTTTTTTGGCATTTTCGTCGCACTCGATGCTTAGCAAGCGATAAACACATTGAAAGGATAACTTATGAACAAGACTCAACTGATTGATGTAATTGCGGACAAGGCTGATCTGTCTAAAGTGCAGGCTAAAGCTGCTCTGGAATCTACCCTGGCTGCTATTACTGAGTCTCTGAAAGAAGGCGATGCTGTACAACTGGTTGGTTTCGGTACCTTCAAAGTGAACCACCGCGCTGAGCGTACTGGCCGCAACCCGCAGACCGGTAAAGAAATCAAAATCGCCGCAGCTAACGTGCCGGCATTTGTTTCTGGTAAAGCACTGAAAGACGCAGTTAAGTAAGACGCGTGGCAGTGAACAGTTTTAACGAAGGGGCGGCAACGCCCCTTTTGTCATTCTGGCGTGGAACGCTCGCGCTGGCAGGCGTACTGTTGCTGTCTGCCTGTAGCCATGATTCCTCACTCCCCCCGTTTACCGCCAGCGGCTACGCTGACAACCAGGGCGCGGTCAGGATCTGGCGCAAAGATTCCAGCGATCAAGTCCATATGCTTACCGCGTTCAGCCCGTGGCATAACGGCAACACCTCGACCGCAGAGTACCGCTGGCAGGGCGATGCGCTGTCGCTGATTGAACTGAACATCTACAGTAAGACCCCCGAACACGTGAAGGTGCGTTTTGACGACCACGGCGAGCTGAGCTTTATGCAGCATGAAGTCAGCGGGTTGAAACAGCAGCTTTCCAGCGATCAGGTCGCCCTTTACCGCTACCGCGCCGAACAGCTCCGTCAGACCAGCGACGCGCTGCGTCAGGGCCGCGTGGTGCTGCGCCAGGGGCGCTGGCATGCCGATGGCACGGTGACCACCTGCGAAGGGCAGACCGTAAAGCCTGAGCTTGAATCCTGGGCAACCGAACACATTCAGCGCCGTCAGCGGCATTCGTCTATGGAAGTGAGCGTGGCGTGGCTTGAGGCGCCGGAAGGCTCTCAGCTGCTGCTGGTGGCGAACGAAGACTTCTGCACCTGGCAGCCGACAGAGAAAAGTTTTTGATTTAAGTTCCCTCTCCCTTGAGGGAGAGGGTTAGGGTGAGGGGGAAATTACTCCCCCTGCTCCCGCGCAATGGCACGATAACCGATATCCTGACGGCTGAAGCTGCCGTTCCAGTGAATATCCGCCATCAGCGCATAGGCGCGTTTCTGCGCTTCTGCCACAGTCTGGCCCAGGGCGGTCGCACACAGCACGCGGCCGCCGTTGGTGAGCACGCGGTCGTCGTCAGCCAGCTTTGTCCCGGCGTGGAACACCTTCGCGCCGTCAATCTCTTCCAGCGGCAGGCCGTGGATCTCATCTCCGGTGCTGTAGTTCCCCGGATAGCCACCCGCAGCAATCACTACGCCCAGAGACGCGCGCTCGTCCCACTCTGAGGTTTTCTCGTCGAGCTTGCCTTCGCAGGCCGCCAGGCACAGATCCACCAGGTCGGATTTCATGCGCAGCATGATCGGCTGGGTTTCCGGATCGCCAAAGCGGCAGTTGAATTCGATCACCTTCGGGTTGCCCTGCTTGTCGATCATCAGGCCTGCGTAGAGGAAACCGGTATAGGTGTTGCCTTCCGCCGCCATCCCTTTCACGGTAGGCCAGATGATGCGGTCCATGGTGCGCTGATGCACCTCATCGGTAACAACGGGAGCAGGGGAGTAAGCGCCCATTCCGCCGGTGTTGGGGCCGGTATCGCCATTGCCCACGCGCTTGTGATCCTGGCTGGTGGCCATCGGCAGAACGTGCTCGCCGTCGACCATCACGATAAAGCTCGCCTCTTCGCCGTCGAGGAATTCTTCGATCACGATGCGGTGGCCCGCATCGCCAAAGGCGTTGCCTGCCAGCATATCCTGGACTGCCGCTTCGGCTTCTTCGAGCGTCATCGCCACGATAACGCCTTTCCCGGCGGCCAGACCGTCGGCTTTGATGACAATCGGCGCGCCTTTTTCACGCAGGTAAGCCAGCGCGGGCTCGACGTCGGTGAAGTTCTGATACTCCGCCGTCGGAATGTTATGACGCGCGAGGAAATCTTTGGTGAAGGCTTTTGAGCCTTCCAGCTGCGCGGCACCTTCCGTTGGGCCGAAGATTTTCAGGCCAGCGGCGCGGAAGGCGTCTACGACGCCAATCACCAGCGGCGCTTCCGGGCCAACGATGGTCAGATCGATCTTCTCGGTCTGGGCAAAGCTCAGCAGCGCCGGGATATCGGTCACGCCGATGGCGACGTTTTGCAGCGCGGGTTCCAGCGCCGTACCGGCGTTACCCGGTGCCACAAAGACGGTTTCCACCTGCGGGGACTGCGCCGCTTTCCACGCCAGCGCGTGCTCGCGCCCGCCATTACCAATCACTAATACTTTCATTTTCTGCTCCGGGAATTAATGGCGGAAGTGGCGCATGTCGGTAAAGATCATTGCGATGCCGTGTTCGTCGGCAGCGGCAATCACCTCGTCGTCGCGGATAGAGCCGCCAGGCTGGATCACACAGGTGATGCCCACCGCAGCCGCAGCGTCGATACCGTCACGGAACGGGAAGAAGGCGTCAGAGGCCATGGCGGAGCCTTTCACTTCCAGGCCTTCGTCGCCTGCTTTGATACCGGCAATTTTCGCAGAGTAAACGCGGCTCATCTGGCCTGCGCCTATCCCGATGGTCATGTTCTCTTTGGCGTAGACAATGGCGTTAGACTTCACGAACTTCGCCACTTTCCAGCAGAACAGCGCGTCGCGCAGCTCTTGTTCGGTCGGCTGACGTTTGGTCACCACGCGCAGGTCGGCTTCTGTCACCATACCCAAATCGCGATCCTGAACCAGCAGACCGCCGTTCACGCGCTTGAAGTCCAGGCCCGGCACGCGTTCCGCCCACTGACCGCAAACCAGCACGCGCACGTTCTGTTTTGCCGCAGTGATTTTCAGCGCTTCTTCTGATGCGGACGGCGCGATGATCACTTCGACAAACTGGCGGGAGATGATGGCCTGAGCGGTTTCGGCATCCAGCTCGCGGTTGAAGGCGATAATGCCGCCGAACGCGGAGGTCGGGTCGGTTTTGTAGGCGCGATCGTAGGCATCCAGAATAGAAGTGCTTACCGCAACGCCGCACGGGTTGGCGTGCTTGACGATAACGCAGGCTGGTTCGCTGAACTCTTTCACGCATTCCAGCGCGGCGTCGGTGTCGGCAATGTTGTTATAGGAAAGGGCTTTGCCCTGAACCTGCTGGGCGGTCGCAACGGAGGCTTCTTTTACCTCTTCTTCTATATAGAAGGCAGCCTGCTGATGGCTGTTCTCACCGTAACGCATATCCTGCTTCTTAATGAAGTTCAGGTTCAGGGTGCGCGGGAAGCGGCCAGAGGGATCTTTGCTTTCGCCGTGGTAGGCAGGAACCAGGCTACCGAAGTAGTTGGCGATCATGCTGTCGTACGCGGCGGTGTGTTCGAACGCCTTAATCGCAAGGTCGAAGCGGGTTTCGAGAGTGAGGGAGCCGTCGTTAGCATCCATCTCATTAATAATGGCGCTGTAGTCGCTGCTCTTCACCACGATGGCCACATCTTTATGGTTCTTCGCCGCGGAGCGCACCATGGTTGGGCCGCCGATATCAATATTCTCAACCGCATCTTCCAGAGAGCAGCCTTCGCGGGCGACGGTCTGGGCGAACGGGTAGAGATTAACAACGACCATATCGATAGGCGCGATATCATGCTGTTCCATAATGCCGTCGTCCTGACCGCGACGGCCCAGAATGCCGCCGTGTACTTTCGGGTGCAGGGTTTTGACGCGTCCATCCATCATTTCCGGGAAACCGGTATAGTCGGACACTTCGGTTACCGGCAGACCTTTATCTGCTAACAGGCGAGCGGTACCGCCTGTAGAAAGCAGCTCCACACCCCGTGCGGAAAGTGCCTGAGCGAATTCGACGATACCGGCTTTATCAGAAACACTGAGCAGAGCGCGGCGGACTGGACGACGTTGTTGCATGGTAAATCCCCTGGATTTCACGATTACAGAGAGCGTTAGATGAATTTTCCAGCGAAAAACTCATCTAACACACCTGACGAGGCCTCCTTGTTAAGCGCGAGCATTTTAACGAAAACGTTTGCGCAACGCTCGCATATTTTCACTTTTTCGAAGCGCTGTGGATAACTCTGTGTGTAAAAGGGTATAAGGCGGGGTTTTGCTGGGGAATGCAGCAGTCAGTCATTTTTCTGTCATTTAGCGGTTGCGGCCTGCGGAGAACTCCCTATAATGCGCCTCCATCGACACGGCGGATGTGAATCACTTCACGGACAACCCGGTCGGTTGAAGAGAAAAAATCCTGAAATAACGGGTTGACTCTGAAAGAGGAAAGCGTAATATACGCCACCTCGCAACGGTGAG
>NZ_JADCKU010000028.1:0-29878 GCF_014982165.1 Enterobacter cloacae complex sp. P24RS | reverse complement strand
TTTGCTTTCCTCTGCTGACCCGGCGGCTTGCGTGCCGTTGTTCCGTGTCAGTGGAGGCGCATTATAGGGAGTTCTTCTGAAGTGACAAGAGGAAATTTAAAAAAAGTTTCTGACCGTGTTTTTTTTCACCAAAAGCGATGAGATCAAGCTACAAATTGTTCTATTTGATGTATCTGCAACCACAATCACACCTGAGATGGCATAATTAGCCGCATCAATATTTAAGGAATAAAAGCGATGCCATTAAGCGCACAACAGTTGGCAGCTCAAAAAAACCTGTCGTATGTGCTGGCAGAAAAGCTGGCCCAGCTGATCTTAGCGGGTAAATATGCCCCAGGGAGCATCCTGCCCAGCGAGATGGAACTGGGGGATCGATTTGGCGTAAGCCGTACCGCCGTTCGCGAAGCGGTAAAAACATTAACGGCGAAAGGAATGGTGCTTCCACGCCCACGCATTGGCACCCGCGTTATGCCTCAGGGGAACTGGAACTTTCTCGATCAGGAATTACTCACCTGGTGGATGACCGAAGATAACTTTAATCAGGTCGTTGATCACTTTCTGGTCATGCGCAGCAGTCTTGAGCCTCAGGCCTGCCTGCTTGCCGCCACGCTCGGCACGGCAGAGCAAAAAGCGCAGCTCAATACATTAATGGAAGAGATGGTGTTTCTGAAAAAGCACTTTAACCGCGAACGCTGGATAGAGGTCGATATGGCCTGGCACGAACATATCTATAATATGAGCGGAAATCCTTTCCTGACCTCCTTTGCTTCTTTATTCCATTCTGTGTACCACACTTACTTTACCTCTATCACACAAGATGAGGTGGTGAAGCTGGATCTGCATCAGGCGATAGTCGATGCCATTCAGGAGAGCGACGGGCAGCGAGCCCTGAGTGCGTGCCAGGCGTTGCTGGCCGCGCCAACCCACCAGCAGGTAAATAAATGACTGAGAAAAAAGCACGCAGTATGGCCGGATTGCCGTGGATTGCAGCCATGGCGTTCTTTATGCAGGCACTGGATGCCACTATCCTCAATACCGCCCTTCCCGCCATAGCCCAAAGCCTTAACCGCTCTCCGCTGGCGATGCAATCTGCCATCATCAGCTATACCCTGACGGTGGCGATGCTTATTCCGGTCAGCGGCTGGCTGGCCGATCGTTTCGGCACGCGTAAAGTGTTCATGCTGGCGGTGACGCTGTTCACCCTCGGTTCTCTGGCGTGCGCCCTCTCCACTTCTCTGACGGAGCTGGTTATCTTCCGCGTCCTACAGGGGATAGGCGGCGCGATGATGATGCCCGTCGCGCGTCTGGCGCTCTTGCGCGCCTATCCGCGCAGCGAACTGCTCCCGGTGCTAAACTTTGTGACCATGCCGGGGCTGGTCGGGCCGATACTTGGCCCGGTACTCGGCGGCGTACTGGTGACCTGGGCAAGCTGGCACTGGATCTTCCTGATTAACATTCCGATTGGTGTGGCAGGGCTGATTTACGCCCGCAAATATATGCCGAACTTCACCACGCCACGGCGCAGCTTCGATATGGGCGGCTTCTTCCTGTTTGGCCTGAGCCTGGTCCTGTTCTCCAGCGGGATGGAACTGTTTGGCGAGAAAATCGTAGCGACGTGGCTGGCGCTGGCCGTCATCCTCAGCGGTATTCTGCTGTTCCTTCTTTATATACGCCATGCGCGTCGCCACCCGACGCCGCTTATCTCTTTATCTCTCTTTAACACCCGAACGTTCTCCGTCGGGATCGCGGGCAATATAGCTTCACGTCTCGGCACGGGCTGTGTGCCTTTCCTGATGCCGCTGATGCTTCAGGTCGGTTTTGGCTATCCGGCGCTGATTGCCGGCTGCATGATGGCCCCCACGGCGATGGGCTCGATCCTGGCAAAATCGACGGTCACGCAGGTGCTGCGCTGGTTTGGCTATCGTAAGACGCTGGTTGGCGTGACGGTATTTATCGGATTGATGATTGCGCAGTTCTCCCTGCAATCTGCGGCGTTACCGATATGGATGCTGATCCTGCCGCTGTTTGTGCTGGGGATGGCTATGTCGACGCAGTTCACGTCGATGAACACGATTACGCTTGCGGATCTCACCGATGAGAACGCCAGCAGCGGCAACAGCGTACTGGCGGTGACCCAACAGCTGTCGATTAGCCTCGGGGTAGCCGTGAGCGCGGCGGTGCTGCGGTTTTATGAAGGGTTTGACGGTACGAATACCGTTGAGCAGTTCCACTATACCTTTATCACCATGGGCGCACTTACTGTGGTATCGGCGGTGGTCTTTATGTTGTTAAAGCCGAAAGACGGCCAGAACCTGATTAAAGAGCGTCACAAAGAAAAGGCTAAACCGAACCGCGTTCCATCAGAACAGGAGTAAGCTGCAAACGTTGCTGTTGCAGCGTGGGCTGCGCCATACGGTGGATCAACACGTCGATGGCCAGCTCACCCAGTTCATCCTTCGGCTGATGGATTGTGGTCAGCGGCGGCGTCATGTAGCGCGCCAGTTCGATATCATCGTAACCGACGATCGCCATATCGTCCGGAACACGTAACCCCGCCTGATACAGCGCCTGGTAAGCTCCGAATGCCATCGCATCGTTACCAATAAACACGGCCTGCGGGCGCGTCTCTTGCGCCAGCAGTTTCTGCATTGCTTCAAATCCACCGTTAAATTCGAAATCGCCGGTGATGCGATAGCCATCAGGAATGGCAAGCCCTGCCCGCTCCATTGCTGAAAGATAACCTTCCAGACGCAGGCGCGCCGGGGTTTTATCCAGCGGGCCGGTAATACAGGCAATGCGGGTATGACCTTTATCAATCAGGTACTGCGTTGCCATATCGCCGCCCAGCAGGGAGTTATCCTGAATCAGATCGCTGGTTCCGTCGAACGGCGCCCAGTCCATCATTACCGTGGGAATAGAAGGGTAGCGCTGAATGATCTCTTTCGAGGGCTGATGCGTTTCGGTACAGAGCAGCAGCAATCCGTCGACGCGTTTTTGCATGAGCGTCTCCAGGTTACGGTTCATGCGCTGCTCGTCCCCTTCGGTATTGCACAGCACCAGGCTATAGCCGCGCTCGAAGCAGCTGCGCTCCACGCCGCGCACCAGTTCAGAATAGAAAGGATTGGTACTGGCCGTGATCAGCATGCCAATGGTGCGCGTCTGGTTAAGCTTCAGGCTGCGCGCCAGCGCGGACGGTGCATAGTTGAGCTCTTTAATTGCAGCGTCAACTTTCTCCCGAATCGCCTCGCTGACGAAGCGATCGTTATTGATAACGTGGGAGACGGTCGAGGTAGAAACGCCCGCCATACGGGCGACATCTTTCATTGTGGCCAAGCATTACCCCTGCTGACTTAAGAATTCATCAATCTCTTTACGCCATGGAACAGAAGGCTGAGCGCCTTTACGCGTCACTGCAATCGCGGCGGCGGCATGCGCAAAGCGGATCGCGTCATCCATTGCTTTTCCTTCCAGCAATGCCGTTACCAGCGCACCGTTGAAGGTATCTCCAGCGGCGATGGTATCAATGGCTTTGACCTTAAAGCCCGGTACGCGGCGGCCTTCGCCATTGACGCTAGCCCACACTCCACGGCTGCCGAGGGTGATTATCACGGTTCCAATGCCTTTTTCGTGCAGCGCACGCGCCGCACGCGCTGCATCGTCATCATTTTCGACACGGATACCCGTCAGCTTTTCCGCTTCGGTTTCGTTCGGGGTGATGATATCCACCAGCGCCAGCAGTTCGTCTGATAATACACGGGCAGGCGCAGGGTTAAGTACGACAGTGGTATGATTTTCATGCGCAATTTTCGCGGCGGCCAGCACGCTTTCAACCGGAGACTCCAGCTGCATCAGCAGGGCTTCCGCTCCGGCGATGATCCCACGCTGCGCTTCGACGCGTTCAGTCGTTAACGCGGCGTTAGCCCCCGCATGAATACCGATGACATTCTCACCTTCCGCATTGACGAAGATCAGCGCCACGCCGGTAGATTCCCCTTCAACAACGCTGACGGGTGCAGTATCGATGTTGTCGCTTGCCAGCTGTTTACGTACGCGCTCGCCGGTATCGTCATCACCCGTACAGGCGATAAACGCGATATTCGCCCCGCTGCGCCCGGCAGCAACCGCCTGGTTTGCGCCCTTACCGCCGAACGCGACCTGATACTGATTGCCGGTGACGGTTTCGCCCGGCGTGGGGAACGTTTCAAGGTTAAGAATGTGATCGGCATTGATACTGCCAAGGACGACGAGGTTGCCTGCGGTTTTCATGTATTGAGGTGTCCATCTGAGAGCGCCACCGGTATTACCCGGTGGCGTATGCCACACTTTTCTTTTATTTGGTGTCCCTCAGGCAGCCAGCGACTGCCTGAATCGCCTTTACTGCTTAATGACCAGCTTCAGGTCAACAGGGTATTTGGCCTGAACTTTTTCGCCCTTCAGCACTTTATCGGCAGTTTGCACGCCAGTCGCGCCAATCTGCTCAGGCAGCTGAGCGATGGTCGCAGCCAGTTTGCCATCATTTACTGCTTTTTCACCATCCGGCGTGCCGTCAAATCCGACAACCATCACATCTGATTTACCCGCAGTCTGGAGCGCACGCAGCGCACCGAGCGCCATTTCGTCGTTCTGTGCAAATACCGCCTGCACATCAGGATGCGCAGTCAGCAGGTTCTGCATGACGTTCAGACCCTTAGTACGGTCGAAGTCTGCCGGCTGGCTCGCCAGTACGTTAAATTTATGCGCCGCGACAGCCTGCTGGAAGCCTTCACCACGTTCACGGGCCGCGGAAGTCCCGGCGATACCCTGCAATTCGATCACTTTCGCGCCTTCACCGGCTTTCTTCGCGATGTAGTCACCGGCGATTTTTCCGCCCAGTACGTTATCAGACGCAATGTGGCTGACCACGTCGCCTTTCGTCGCCTGACGGTCCAGGGTGATCACCGGGATCTTCGCCTGGTTTGCCATCTTCACGGCGTTACCGACCGCGTCGGAATCCGTTGGGTTGATCAGCAGGATTTTCGTACCGCGTACGGTTAAGTCCTGAACGTTAGCCAGCTCTTTCGCCGGGTTGTTCTGTGAATCCAGCACCACCAGGTTGTAGCCCAGTTTGTCTGCTTCTTTCTGCGCACCATCCTTCAGAGAGACGAAGAACGGGTTGTTCAGGGTAGAGACAACCAGCGCGATGGTATCTTTCGCCATGGCGTTAGCACTTACGGTTGCGCTCAGCGCGACAGCAGAAACCAGGGTAGCCAGTTTTTTCATGTTCATATCTAAGATGTCCTGTAGTGTCGTCAGTTACTGTTTTTTGTTGTCTACCAGTACCGCCAGCAAAATCACCACTGCCTTAACGATCATCTGGTAATAGGAGGAAACACCTAACAAATTCAAACCATTATTCAGGAAACCGAGGATCAGTGCGCCGATCAATGTCCCAACAATGCGACCTTTACCGCCCGCAAGGCTCGTACCGCCCAGAACCACCGCCGCGATGGCATCCAGCTCGTACCCCGTTCCCGCCGTTGGCTGTGCGGAAGAGAGGCGCGCCACTTCGATAATGCCCGCCAGAGAGGCCAGCAGGCCGCACAGGGAGTACACGATAATTTTGACTTTATTGACGCTGATGCCAGACAGACGCGTGGCCGCTTCGTTACCGCCCAGCGCATAGATATACCGGCCCAGGCGGGTATGGTGCAGCATGTACCACGCCGCCAGGAAGACGATAGCCATGATCCAGACCGGCGTCGGGATGCCCAGCGGGCGACCGATACCGAACCAGCCAAACAGATCGGCGTTATCCGTAAACCCGGTATTCACCGGGCTACCGTTGGTGTACACCATGGTCACGCCGCGCAGCAGCAGCATCATCACCAGCGTGGCGATAAACGCCTGAACGCGGCCTTTTGCCACAATCACACCGGTAACGGCGCCAATCGCCGCGCCTGCCGCCAGGGCAGCGGCAACGGCCACCAGCGCGTTAACTTCAATGCCGACAATCGACGCGGCAATCGCACCGGTGAGCGCCAGCAGGGAACCGACGGACAGATCGATACCCGAGGTCAGAATCACCAGCGTCATCCCCACCGCCATAATGGCGTTGACGGAAGTCTGCTGAAGAATATTGAACAGGTTATTGACGGTAAAAAAGTTCGGGCTCATGGTCGAGACAATCGCGATCAGCACCAGCAGGGCAATCAGCGATTTTTGTTCCATCAGCCATGCCTTTGTGAAATAGCGGCGACCAGAAACAGCCTGGGTAGTCATCTTCTTACTCCTGATTCACGCGATTAAGCTTGCCCACAGCGGCAGCCATCAGAACTTCCTGGGTGGCCTGCTCGCGAGTGAATTCACCGCCGAGATGCCCTTCATGCATGACGATAATGCGATCGCTCATGCCTAATACTTCTGGCATCTCGGAAGAGACCAGAATGATGCTCAGACCGTCGGCCTTGAACTGGTTAATCAGCTGATAGATCTCTTTTTTCGCGCCCACGTCCACGCCGCGGGTTGGCTCGTCGAGGATCAGCACTTTCGGGCGCGTCATCAGACCGCGGGCAATCGCCACTTTCTGCTGATTCCCGCCGGACAGCAGGCCAATCGCCTGCTCCATCGACGGCGTTTTAACGTTGAAGAGACGGATAAAATCGCTGACCGCCTGCTGTTCGTCTTTGTGCTTGAGGCTGCCGCCGCTGCGGCTGAAATAGCGCAGCGCGGTCAGGGACATGTTCTCTTTCACCGACATGCCCAGCACTAAGCCGTCGCGCTTGCGGTCTTCGGAGATATAGACGATGCCGTTCGCCAGCCCGTCCTGCGGCGAGCGGGTGACCACTTCATGACCGTCAAGGGTAACGTAACCGCTGGTGCGCGGCAGTGCGCCATACAGCACTTTCATCAGTTCGGTACGGCCCGCGCCCATCAGGCCCGCGACGCCCAGGATCTCGCCCTGGCGCAGGGTAAAGTTCACATCGTTAACGCCCGGGCCGCAGAGGTTATCTACCTTCAGGCGGATCTCGCCCGGCGCTTTGTCCAGATGCGGATATTGGTCTTCGAGCTTACGTCCCACCATCATTTCGATCAGCGTATCTTCGGTCAGCGTCGCCACTTCGCGCTCGGCGATAAACTGCCCGTCGCGGAAGACGGTCACGTCGTCGCAAATTTCGAAGATCTCTTTCATGCGGTGAGAGATATAGACAATGCCGCGCCCCTGGGCTTTCAGCTCGCGGATCACGCGGAACAGGGATTCGGTTTCGGTATCAGTCAGGGCGTCGGTCGGTTCATCCATAATGATGACCTTCGATTCAAAGCTCAGCACCTTCGCGATTTCCACCATCTGCTGATCGCCGATGGAGAGGTCGCCCACCAGGCGGTCGCTCTTGAAGCGCAGGTTCAGCTTCGCCAGCAGTTTGTCCGCTTCGGCATACATGGTTTTCCAGTCGATTTTGCCAAACCGGTTCACGAACTCGCGGCCCAGGAAGATGTTCTCCGCAATGGTCAGCTGCGGGATCAGGTTTAACTCCTGGTGAATAATGCCGATGCCCGCTTCCTGTGAGGATTTCGGGCCGCTGAAGGTGGTCTCTTTACCCAGCCATAAGAGCGAACCGGCATCGCGTTGGTAGATACCGGTCAGCACTTTCATCATGGTAGATTTGCCGGCGCCGTTTTCGCCCACCAGCGCCATTACGCGCCCGGAATAGACATTCAGCGCCGCGCCGGAGAGGGCTTTTACGCCCGGGAACGACTTATCGATCCCTTTGAGTTGGAGTAATGCGTCCATGATGGCCTCAGAAGGTGACGCCAGCACAGAGAATGATATTCGCATACGGGGAACACTCCCCGCTGCGAATCACCGCCTGACTGTCTGCGGTTTGTAGTTTGAACTGCTCGTGCGTTGTGTAACGAATTTCTATGGTGTTTCCCTGGCGTTGTTGCAGCTGCTCAATGTGGCTGAGCAACGTTTCGTGGAGTTGCGGATTATGTTGTTTGATTTCCGCGGCGAGAATGGCCGTCTCAACCTGCATTTCCGCGGTCACCACCTCCAGTACCTGCATGAACGAGGGCACGCCCTGCGTTAACGCCATATCGATACGGGTTGTGCTGCGCGGAACCGGTAAGCCTGCATCGCAAACCACCAGCGTATCGGTATGCCCAAGACGGGAAATAACCGACGAGATTTCTGAGTTGAGTACCGTGCCTTTCTTCATTTTTTGCTCCACTAGCGAAACGTTTCGCTAAAAACAGTGTAGCCGCAAAAATGTTCAGAAAACCATCATGACGTAACGGATTTGTGATCAACGTCGAAACGTTTCGCTAAGTGAAATATTGAGGAGATTTTGGCGGGTATGTTGAGGATTTGGTAGGCCGGGTAAGCACAGCGCCACCCGGCATTTTTAGAAGGACTTAAATCTCGACCTGCGTACCCAGCTCAATCACGCGATTAGGCGGGATCTCAAACTGGTCAGGCGCACGCAGAGCGTTACGTTGCAGGATGAGATACAACTTACCGCGCAGACGCAGATACCATGGGCGCTTGCCGATGATCAGCGACTCGTGGGACATAAAGAACGACGTCTCCATCATGCGGCAGCTCAGCCCTTCCAGACCGCAGCGGTGGAATACCTCTTCTACGTTCGGCGTTTCGCGCCAGCCGTAGCTCGCCACCACGCGCCAGAAGGTCGGCGACAGCTGCTCAATCTGTACGCGGCGCACGTTGTGTACATACGGCGCATCTTCGGTGCGCAGCGTCAGCAGGATCACGCGCTCGTGCAGCACTTTGTTGTGCTTAAGGTTATGCATCAGCGCAAACGGGATCACGTTCAGCGCACGAGACATATACACCGCCGTGCCCGGCACGCGCACCGGCGGGGATTTCTCCAGCGAGGCGATCATCGCCTCCAGAGAATTACCGTGCTCATGCATACGACGCAGCAGGCGGAAACGTTCGCTCTTCCACGTCGTCATCACGATGAACATCACCAGACCCAGCGTCAGCGGCAGCCAGCCACCGGAGACAATCTTGTCGAGGTTCGCAGAGAACAGTGGCACGTCGATGCAGAGGAAACCAACCAGGATCAGCCCCACGAGGAACTTATTCCAGTGCCAGTTACGGTACGCCACGGTGGTGGAGAGAATAGAGGTCAACACCATCGTTCCGGTCACCGCGATACCGTACGCCGCCGCCAGGTTACTGGAGTGCTCGAAGCTGACGATAACAATCACAACCGCGAAATAGAGCAGCCAGTTGACGAACGGAATGTAGATCTGGCCTGACTCCATCTCAGAGGTATGAATAATGCGCATTGGCGAGAGATACCCCAGACGTACGGCCTGACGCGTCAGGGAGAAGACGCCGGAAATAACGGCCTGAGAAGCAATGACCGTCGCCAGCGTCGCCAGAATCAGCATCGGAACCAGCGCCCAGTCCGGCGCCAGCAGGAAGAACGGGTTTTTAATCGCTTCAGGATGGGCAAGCAGCAGCGCGCCCTGGCCGAAGTAATTCAGCACCAGCGAAGGCAGGACAACGCTAAACCAGGCGACGCGAATAGGGAGTTTCCCGAAGTGGCCCATATCCGCATACAGCGCTTCAACACCGGTAATGGAAAGCACCACCGCGCCCAGCGCCACGAACGACACCACTTTATATTCAAGGAAGAAATGAACCGCCCACATCGGGTTCAGCGCGTGCAGAACATCCGGGTTGGCAATAATGCTGCGCAAGCCCAGCGCCGCCAGGATCAGGAACCAGGCCAGCATAATAGGCGCAAACAGCTTCCCCACCAGCCCGGTACCGTGTTTTTGTATGGCAAACAGCAATGTCAGCACGATAATAGCGAGTGGCACGACCCACGTATCAAGCTGCGGCGCGACAATCTCCAGCCCCTCTATGGCCGACATCACCGAAATCGCCGGCGTAATCACCACTTCCCCATAGAAGAAGCTGCCGCCAATCAGGCCGATAATGACCAGCACAGAGGTCATTCTTGCAGAGGTATTGCGCCCGGCAAGGGACATCAGGGTCAGAATACCGCCCTCGCCCGCGTTATCAGCCCGCATAACGAAGGAGAGATACTTCAGGGAGACCACCAGGATCAGCAGCCAAAAGATGAGCGAGAGAAAACCAAATACGGCGTCACGCTCTACACCAAAACCAAACTGACCGGACAGACATTCACGAAGCGTATAAAGCGGGCTGGTGCCGATATCACCGTAGACAACCCCGATCGCCGCAAGCGTTACTGCGGGTAATGATTGCTTATTATCAGTGCTCATAGACTAGTCTTTTCGTTTGAATAACAAATGTGTGCTTAGTCCCTTGGCCCACAAAAAGCGCACAGTATGCACGATTCAATGCAAAATCGTACCCCTAAATGCAGCCGCATTAATGTAGCGCAAAGAAAATAGCGCCGCACTTCAGCCTATTACCAGGCCAGACCGAAACGTCTATACTCGCTTCAATTAGCCGCCACCACGGTGAAAGGATGCAAAACTATTATGGCTCACTCACATTTATTAGCAGAAAGAATTTCCCGCCTCAGCAGCGCGCTGGAGAAAGGCCTTTACGAGCGTAGCCACGCCATTCGCCTCTGTTTACTGGCGGCGTTGAGCGGGGAAAGCGTGTTTCTGCTGGGTCCGCCGGGCATTGCCAAAAGTCTGATCGCACGCCGCCTCAAGTTCGCTTTCCAGAATGCTCGCGCGTTTGAGTATTTGATGACGCGCTTCTCCACGCCGGAAGAAGTTTTCGGCCCGCTCTCCATTCAGGCGTTAAAAGACGAGGGACGCTACGAGCGTCTGACCGCGGGCTATCTCCCGGAAGCGGAAATCGTCTTTCTTGATGAGATCTGGAAAGCCGGCCCGGCCATTCTGAACACCCTGCTGACGGCAATCAACGAACGCCGCTTCCGCAACGGCGCGAGCGAAGAGAAGATCCCCATGCGCCTGCTGGTGGCCGCGTCAAACGAATTGCCCGAAGCCGACAGCAGCCTGGAGGCGCTGTATGACCGCATGCTGATCCGCCTGTGGCTGGATAAGGTCCAGGATAAATCGAACTTCCGTTCAATGCTGGTGAGCCAGCAGGACGAAAACGAAAACCCGGTGGCAGCATCGTTACAGGTGACGGACGAGGAATATCACCAGTGGCAGGAGGATATCGGCAAGATAAAACTGCCTGATACCGTATTTGAGCTGATCTTCATGCTGCGCCAGCAGCTTGATTTACTGCCTTCCGCGCCGTACGTCTCCGACCGTCGCTGGAAAAAAGCCATTCGCCTGCTCCAGGCAAGCGCCCTGTTCAGCGGCCGCGATGCTGTTGCCCCTGTCGATCTGATCCTGCTGAAAGACTGTCTGTGGCACGACGCAGAAGGGATGAATCTGATGCAGCAGCAGCTGGACATTTTGATGACCGGACACGCGTGGGGCCAGCAGTCGATGCTCAATCAGCTGGGGGCGATTGCCCAACGTCGCCTTCAGCTCCAGCAGCAGCAAAGTGACAAAACCGCGCTGAAGGTGAACCGTCTCGGCGGGATGTTTGCCCGTAAGCCACACTACGAACTGCCCGCCGGGCTGACTGACGCCTCGCTCACGCTCCTCCTCCAGCAGCCGCTTAAGCTTCATGATATGCAGGTGGTGCACGTGACGATCGAACGCGTTGCGCTGGTTCAGTGGCTGGATAAGGGCGGTGAGATCCGCGGTAAACTCAACGGTATCGGCTTTGCACAGCCGCTGTCGCTGGAAGTCGATAGCAGCCAGCATCTGGTGATCCGCGACGTCAGCCTTCAGGGATCGCGCCTGGCGCTGCCGGGAACGGCCTCCGACAGCCTTCCGGAGGAAATCAAGCAGCAGCTCGACGCGCTGGATAACGAATGGCATCAGCAGCACACGCGCTTTAGCGAGCAGCAGAAATGCCTCTTTATTCATAGCGACTGGTTAGGCCGTATTGAAGCCAGCTTGCAGGATGTCAGCGCGCAGATCAAACAGGCGCGTCAATGCTAACGCTGGATACGCTCAACGTCATGCTGGCGGTTAGCGAGGACGGTTTAATCGAAGAGGTCATCATTACCCTGCTCGCTTCACCGCAGCTGGCGGCCTTTTTTGAAAAATTCCCGAAGCTCAGAAAGGCAATGACGGACGATCTTCCCCGCTGGCGCGATAGCCTGCGACAGCGGTTTAAGGAGACGGAAGTCCCGCCGGAACTGACAGAGGAAGTGGCTGGTTACCAGCAGTGCCAGCGGCTTTCAACGCCGCAGTTTATTGCCCAGCTTCCGCAAACCCTGACATTGCTTGATAACGTTCATTCCCCGTTTGCCAGCCAGGCCAGAGCGCTGGTCACGGACAACCCGAGCTTTACTCCCGCCCTGCACACCCTGTTTTTACAGCGCTGGCGGCTCAGCCTTGTCGTTCAGGCCACCTCGCTCAACCAGCAACTGCTGGACGAAGAGCGCGAACAGCTGTTGAGCGAGGTTCAGGAGCGGATGACGTTAAGCGGCCAGCTAGAACAGGTGCTGGTGGAGAATGAAAACGCTGCCGGACGCCTCTGGGATATGAGTGCCGGACAGCTAAAGCGCGGCGACTATCAGCTGATCGTCAGGTACGGCGACTTTCTGGCGCAACAGCCGGAGCTGATGAAGCTCGCAGAACAGCTTGGGCGCTCCCGGGAGGCAAAATCGGTCCCAAAGAACGATGCGCCGATGGAAACCTTCCGCACCCTGGTGCGTGAACCCTCCACCGTGCCGGAGCAGGTTGACGGGCTACAGCAAAGCGATGACATCCTGCGCCTGCTGCCCACTGAACTCAGCACGCTGGGAATGACCGAGCTGGAGTATGAGTTTTATCGTCGGCTGGTGGAAAAACAGCTGCTCACCTATCGGCTGCACGGCGAAGCCTGGCGCGAGAAGATCAGCCAGCGTCCGGTGGTGCATCAGGACTTTGATGAGCAACCGCGCGGCCCGTTCATTGTTTGCGTCGATACGTCCGGCTCAATGGGGGGATTTAATGAACAGTGCGCAAAAGCATTCTGCCTGGCCCTGATGCGCGTGGCGCTCGCCGATCGTCGTCGCTGCTACATCATGTTATTTTCCAGCGAAGTGGTCGGATATGAACTGACTGGCTCACAGGGGCTGGAGCAGGCGATCCGCTTTTTAAGCCAACGCTTTCGCGGCGGCACCGATCTGGCCAGCTGTTTTCGCAGCATCATTGAGCGTATGCAGGGCGGCGACTGGTACGACGCGGATGCAGTGGTGATTTCCGATTTTATTGCCCAGCGGCTGCCGGACGACGTGGTGAGTAAAGTGAAGGAGATGCAGCGCGTACACCAGCACCGTTTTCATGCCGTGGCGATGTCCGCACATGGAAAACCCGGCATCATGCGCATCTTCGATCACATCTGGCGCTTTGATACCGGGTTGCGTAGCCGCCTGCTCAGACGCTGGCGACGTTAATTAAAGAAGAGAACCGACGCTTTCACGTACCTGCTGCGGCCAGACCCCACACTGCACCTGACCAATGTGGGACAGTTGCAGCAGCAGCATGGTCAGACGAGACTGGCCAATACCGCCGCCGATGGTCTGCGGCATTTCACCACGCAGCAGCGCCTGGTGCCATTCCAGTTGCAGACGATCTTCATCACCGGTCACGGCCAGCTGACGCTTCAGTGCTTCAGCATCCACGCGGATCCCCATAGAAGAAAGTTCAAACGCATCTTCCAGAACCGGGTTCCAGACCAGAATATCGCCGTTCAGTCCGGCATATTCGCTTTCGCCCACGGTGCTCCAGTCATCGTAATCCGGCGCACGGACGTCGTGACGTTTACCGTCAGACAATTTTCCGCCGATGCCGATCAGGAATACCGCGCCCAGCGCTTTGGCGATCGCGCGTTCACGGCCTTTCGCATCCAGATCCGGATAACGGCTCAGCAATTCCTGACTGTGAACAAAGTGGATCGTTTCCGGCAGGAACGGTGCCAGACCAAACTCTTTGCTCACGGCTGCTTCGGTTGCTTTGATCCCCGCGTAGATCGCCTCTACGGTGGATTTTAGCGTACCGACATGACGCTCGCCGTCACCCATTACGCGCTCCCAGTCCCACTGGTCAACGTAGACAGAGTGAATTGGGGAGAGACGGTCTTCATCGGGGCGAAGGGCTTTCATGTGCGTGTAAAGCCCTTCGCCCGCGCTGAAGTCGTGTTGTCCCAGGGTTTGACGCTTCCACTTCGCCAGGGAATGCACCACTTCGAACTGGGCATCTGGCAGTGTTTTCACTTTTACCTGTACCGCTTTTTCGCAACCAGACAGGTTATCCTGCGTCCCGTCACCCACGCGGCTCAGAATCGGCGCCTGAACTTCAAAAAGGCCAAGCTTCTCTTCCAGCTGGCGGGAAAAATGGGATTTTACGAAACTGATCTGGCGTTGTTTTGCGATGTAAGCGGTTTTCATTATTTATACTCCTGCGTCCTGTTGGTATTGATTAAGCAACAAAAATGGCACCTTATTCAATAACCCATCAACAAAAAGCCACCTTCACTTTTGATTCGATAAAATTAGCCGCTAGAATAGAGGGATTCATCAATCTTCATAAGAAAAAGCTATGGAAAATTATCAGATCGACAATCTGGACCGCGGCATCCTGGAGGCGCTGATGGCCAATGCGCGCACCGCGTATGCCGAACTGGCGAAACAGTTTGGCGTCAGCCCGGGGACAATTCACGTCCGCGTAGAGAAAATGAAGCAGGCCGGGATCATCACCGGCGCACGCATTGACGTCAGTCCGAAGCAGCTCGGCTACGACGTCTGCTGCTTCATTGGCATCATTCTTAAAAGTGCAAAAGATTACCCCTCCGCGCTGGAGAAGCTGAACGCGCTGGATGAAGTCACCGAGGCGTACTACACCACCGGGCATTACAGCATCTTTATTAAGGTAATGTGCCGATCCATCGATGCCCTCCAGCAGGTACTTATCAACAAGATCCAAACAATCGATGAAATTCAGTCCACCGAAACCCTGATCTCCCTGCAAAACCCGATCATGCGTACCATCCGCCCGTGATCGGGCAATTTCATTCCCACATTTTCCACAGGTAGATCCCAGCTCGTTCACAGCGTACAATGGCCGCCTCTTTATCTGAGCGAGCGATCAATGGCGGACATTACTCTTATCAGCGGCAGCACCCTGGGCGGTGCGGAATACGTAGCGGAACATCTGGCTGAGAAGCTGGAAGACGCGGGCTTTTCAACGGAAACCCTGCACGGCCCGCTGCTGGAAGATCTCCCGACTGATGGGGTCTGGCTGCTGATCACCTCCACGCACGGCGCGGGCGATCTGCCGGATAACCTGCAACCTTTATATGACGAACTGCTGGAACAGCAGCCCAGTCTGTCAAACGTCCGGTTTGGTGCGATCGGGATCGGCAGCCGTGAATATGACACCTTCTGCGGTGCAATAGAGAAAGTAGAAGCCGCTGTAACCGCCTGCGGAGCAAAACAGCTGGGTGAAACCCTGAAGATAAACATCCTCGATCATGATATTCCGGAAGATCCAGCCGAGATCTGGCTCGCAGAATGGAAAAATTTACTCAAAAACGATTAAAGATCGTGCGAACAGATGTGGATAACTCTGGTTAAAAGCTCGTATTAACCCGTAGTTATCCAAAGAACAACGTTGGTTTAGTTTTTGACCTGTGGATAAAGCGGCGATCTGATCCCAGCTTATACTGTCCAGGATCACCGATCATTCACAGCAAACGATCCTTCCTAACTGCATGATCTTATTTATGGGATCGGACTTATCCACAACGGTCTGCGATCCTAATAAGAGATCACAATAGAACAGATCTCTAAATAAAAAGATCTTCTTTTTAATAGCCCAGGATCCCAATGCTTTCTCGAAAGACTAAAGTTGAGTAGAATCCACGGCCCGGGCTTCAATCCATTTTCATACCGCTTTACGCGAGGCAGACCACCATGTTTTATCAGGATCCTTTTGACGTCATCATCATTGGCGGGGGTCATGCAGGCACTGAGGCCGCAATGGCCGCAGCGCGAATGGGTCAGCAGACCCTGCTTTTGACACACAATATCGACACGCTGGGACAAATGTCCTGTAATCCGGCGATTGGCGGCATTGGGAAAGGACACCTGGTAAAAGAAGTGGATGCACTTGGCGGCCTGATGGCGAAAGCGATCGATCAAGCGGGCATTCAGTTTAGGATACTAAACGCGAGTAAAGGCCCTGCTGTCCGCGCCACTCGTGCGCAGGCAGACCGCGTGCTTTACCGTCAGGCTGTCCGCACCGCGCTGGAGAACCAGCCGAACCTGATGATCTTCCAGCAGGCGGTAGAAGATCTTATCGTGGAGAACGATCGTGTTGTCGGCGCTGTGACCCAGATGGGCCTCAAGTTCCGCGCAAAAGCGGTTGTGCTGACGGTCGGGACATTCCTGGACGGCAAAATCCATATCGGTCTGGACAACTACAGCGGTGGCCGTGCTGGCGATCCGCCGTCCATTCCGCTGTCTCGTCGTCTGCGTGAGCTGCCGCTGCGCGTAAGCCGCCTGAAAACCGGTACACCGCCGCGCATTGATGCGCGCACCATCGACTTCAGCGTGCTGGCACAGCAGCACGGCGATAACCCAATGCCGGTGTTCTCGTTCATGGGCAATGCGGCACAACATCCGCAGCAGGTGCCGTGCTACATCACGCACACCAATGAGAAAACGCACGACGTGATCCGCAATAACCTCGATCGCAGCCCAATGTACGCGGGCGTGATCGAAGGGATCGGCCCGCGCTACTGCCCGTCGATCGAAGACAAGGTGATGCGCTTTGCCGATCGTAACCAGCACCAGATCTTCCTGGAGCCGGAAGGACTGACCTCTAACGAAATTTACCCGAACGGCATCTCCACCAGCCTGCCGTTCGACGTGCAGATGCAAATTGTTCGCTCAATGCAGGGCATGGAGAACGCGAGAATCGTTCGTCCTGGCTACGCCATTGAGTACGATTTCTTCGATCCGCGTGACCTGAAGCCAACCCTGGAGAGCAAATTCATCCACGGTCTGTTCTTCGCGGGCCAGATTAACGGCACAACCGGGTATGAAGAAGCCGCTGCGCAAGGGCTGCTGGCCGGTCTGAACGCCGCCCGCTTCTCCGCCGAGAAAGAGGGCTGGGCGCCGGCGCGCTCTCAGGCGTACCTGGGCGTACTGGTCGACGACCTCTGTACGCTGGGGACCAAAGAACCGTACCGCATGTTTACCTCCCGCGCGGAATATCGCCTGATGCTGCGCGAAGACAACGCCGATCTGCGTCTGACCGAAATGGGACGAGAGCTGGGTCTGGTGGATGACGAACGCTGGGCGCGCTTCAACGAGAAGCTGGAACGCATTGAACAGGAACGTCAGCGCCTGAAAACCACCTGGGTAAACCCGCAGGCGGAAACCGCTGCCGAAGTGAACGCTCACTTAACAGCGCCGCTTTCGCGCGAAGCCAGCGGCGAAGATCTGCTGCGCCGTCCTGAAGTCACCTACGAGAATCTGGTCAAACTGACCGCGTTCGCACCGGGCCTTGAAGACGCTGAAGCGGCTGAGCAGGTCGAGATTCAGGTGAAATACGAAGGCTACATTGCGCGTCAGCAGGATGAGATCGAAAAACAGCAGCGTAATGAAAATACGCTGCTGCCGGAAATGCTGGACTATCGTCAGGTGACGGGCCTTTCCAACGAAGTGATCGCTAAGCTGAACGATCATAAACCGGTGTCGATTGGCCAGGCCTCGCGGATCTCCGGCGTCACGCCTGCCGCGATTTCAATTCTGCTGGTGTGGCTGAAAAAGCAGGGTATGCTGCGCCGCAGCGCGTAACGTTTGAACATTGCCCGGTAGCGCTGCGCTTACCGGGCCTACAGAACCCCGTAGGGCGGGTAAGCGAAGCGCCACCCGCCAGTAAGTATCTCAACAGGTATCCACCGTGCTCAATAAACTCTCTCGTCTGCTGGATGAAGCAGGTATTTCGCTCACCGATCACCAGAAAAACCAGCTGGTGGCCTATGTCGATATGCTGAACAAATGGAACAAAGCGTACAACCTGACCTCGGTGCGCGATCCCAACGAGATGCTGGTTCGCCATATTCTCGATAGCATCGTGGTGGCGCCGTACCTGAAAGGTGAACGTTTTATCGATGTTGGCACCGGTCCGGGGCTGCCGGGGATCCCGTTGTCTATTGTCCGCCCGGAGAGCCATTTCACGCTGCTGGACAGCCTGGGCAAGCGTGTGCGCTTTTTACGCCAGGTACAGCATGAGCTGAAGCTGGAAAATATCACTCCGGTGCAGAGCAGGGTAGAGGCGTTCCCGGCAGAGCCGCCGTTTGACGGCGTTATCAGCCGTGCCTTTGCATCGCTCAACGACATGGTGAGCTGGTGTAAACACCTGCCGGCGGAAAATGGCCGCTTTTATGCCCTGAAAGGGCTGGTGCCTGAAGATGAGATTCAACAGCTGCCAGCGGATTTTGCTGTTGAATCAATCGAGAAGTTACAGGTTCCTCATCTCGACGGTGAACGGCATTTGGTGATTCTTAAGCCAAACAAATTTTAAAAATTAAATAAAAAATGGGGAATTTGTGCTGTTCTTATTGTGTTAAAAAACAGCACACCCATGAGGATAATTCTGAAGTCATTTTAACCTTGTGTTCACCATGGTTTTTCTTGCGGTTAACCTGAGCTGATTCATTCACCGTAATGATAATCAACTATGAAAATATCAGTCTGCTAAAAGTGGGCTGTAGCAACCAGAATGCAATGTTAAATATTTATTAAAAATGTCAATAAAAGGTTTTTGTTGTATATAGGGCTGTTTTAGAAATAGTTGCGATTTTTTGGCTTTAAATTCATGGAGATGAAATAAAACGTTTTACGTGTTTGATGATTACCGCTTTATCGCAAATGTGCATTTTGTGATCTCGTGCACGCTTTATCGCCAACGTTTTCGCGCTGTTTGCAGTTTCGCCTGAAGGTCGACGCATTGGTCAAAAGTTGAAAAATAGCGCTGGGGAAAAATATTTAAACATTTATTCACCTTTTCGCTACTTAATGTTTGAAATCACGGGTACGCACCGTATAATTTGACCGCTTTTTGATGCTTGACTCTGAGCCTTAAAGGACGTTTTATACGACACGCGGCATACCTCGAAGGGAGCAGGAGTAAAAACGTGATGTCTGTGTCGCTCTTGAGTAGAAACGTTGCTCGTAAGCTTCTGTTCATTCAGTTTCTGGCGGTAATAGCAAGTGGACTGCTGTTTAGCCTCAAAGACCCCTTCTGGGGCATCTCCGCCGCGTGCGGAGGTTTGGCGGTTGTGCTGCCAAACGTGTTGTTTATGATTTTTGCCTGGCGTCATCAGGCGCATACACCCGCCAAAGGCCGCGTGGCCTGGTCCTTCGCTCTCGGCGAAGTGTGTAAGGTGTTGCTGACCTTTGCTCTACTGGTGATGGCGCTGGCGGTTTTGAAAGTGGTATTCATGCCGCTGATAGCAACGTGGGTTTTGGTGCTGGTGGTACAAGTTCTGGCTCCAGCTGTAATCAATAACAAAGGGTAAAAGGCATCATGGCTTCAGAAAATATGACGCCGCAGGATTACATAGGTCACCATCTGAATAACCTTCAGCTGGACCTGCGTACATTCTCGCTGGTGGATCCACATAACCCCCCGGCCACCTTCTGGACGATCAACATCGACTCCATGTTCTTCTCGGTGGTTTTGGGTCTTCTGTTCCTGGCCATGTTCCGCAGCGTTGCTAAAAAGGCGACCAGCGGTGTTCCAGGGAAATTCCAGACGTTCGTTGAGATGATCATCGGCTTCGTCCATGGCAGCGTGAAAGACATGTACCATGGTAAGAGCAAGCTGATTGCTCCGCTGGCCCTGACCGTGTTCGTTTGGGTCTTCCTGATGAACCTGATGGACCTGCTGCCAATTGACCTGCTGCCGTTCATCGGCGAGCACATCTTCGGCCTGCCTGCGCTGCGTGTTGTACCGTCTGCGGACGTGAACATCACTTTGTCGATGGCGCTGGGCGTGTTTATCCTGATTCTTTTCTACAGCATCAAAATGAAAGGCGTAAGCGGCTTTGTGAAAGAGCTTACCTTGCAGCCGTTCAACCACTGGGCGTTTATTCCGGTCAACCTGATCCTGGAAGGCGTTAGCCTGCTGTCCAAACCTGTTTCACTGGGTCTGCGACTGTTCGGCAACATGTATGCGGGTGAGCTGATTTTCATTCTGATCGCGGGTCTTCTGCCGTGGTGGTCACAGTGGATTCTGAATGTGCCATGGGCCATTTTCCACATCCTGATCATTACGCTGCAAGCCTTTATCTTCATGGTTCTGACGATCGTCTATCTGTCGATGGCGTCTGAAGAGCACTGATTTTTTACCAACACTACTACGTTTTAATTGAAACAAACTGGAGACTGTCATGGAAAACCTGAATATGGATCTGCTGTACATGGCTGCCGCTGTGATGATGGGTCTGGCGGCTATCGGTGCTGCGATCGGTATCGGCATCCTCGGGGGCAAATTCCTGGAAGGCGCTGCGCGTCAACCTGATCTGATTCCTCTGCTGCGTACTCAGTTCTTTATCGTTATGGGTCTGGTGGATGCAATCCCAATGATCGCTGTAGGTCTGGGTCTGTACGTGATGTTTGCTGTCGCGTAGTAGTTGTTTTAAAACCCCAAGCCACAGAAATTTAAGAGGTATTGTGCTGTGAACATGAACGCAACAATCCTCGGCCAGGCCATCGCGTTTATTCTCTTTGTCTGGTTCTGCATGAAG
Organism: Enterobacter cloacae complex sp. P24RS; assembly: GCF_014982165.1. NCBI lineage: Bacteria > Pseudomonadati > Pseudomonadota > Gammaproteobacteria > Enterobacterales > Enterobacteriaceae > Enterobacter > Enterobacter cloacae complex sp. P24RS. Next base: position 9,090 of record NZ_JADCKU010000028.1, on the reverse strand, counting down.
TATGTATGGCCGCCTTTAATGGCTGCCATCGAAAAACGTCAGAAAGAAATTGCTGACGGTCTGGCTTCCGCAGAACGCGCTAAGAAAGATTTGGACCTTGCACAGGCCAACGCGACAGACCAGCTGAAAAAAGCGAAAGCTGAAGCTCAGGTAATCATTGAACAGGCTAACAAACGCCGTTCTCAGATCCTGGACGAAGCCAAAGCTGAAGCAGAACAGGAACGTACTAAGATCGTGACACAGGCTCAGGCTGAAATTGAAGCTGAGCGTAAACGTGCTCGTGAAGAACTGCGTAAGCAGGTTGCGATTCTGGCTGTTGCTGGCGCCGAGAAGATCATCGAACGTTCCGTGGATGAAGCTGCTAACAGCGACATCGTGGACAAACTTGTCGCTGAACTGTAAGGAGGGAGGGGCTGATGTCTGAATTTGTTACGGTAGCTCGCCCCTACGCCAAAGCAGCTTTTGACTTTGCTGTCGAACACCAAAATGTCGATCGCTGGCAGAATATGCTGGCGTTTGCCGCTGAGGTGACGAAAAACGAACAAATGGCCGAGTTGCTTTCCGGTGCGTTAGCGCCTGAAACCCTCGCCGCGTCGTTTATCGCCGTGTGCGGAGAGCAACTGGATGCCAACGGCCAGAACCTGATTAAGGTCATGGCAGAAAATGGTCGTCTCCGTGTGCTCCCGGATGTTCTCGAGCAGTTTGAGCACTTACGTGCCCTCAGTGAAGCTACCGCTGAAGTTGAAGTAACTTCCGCAACTGAACTGAGTGATGAACAGCTTGCGAAAATCACCGCCGCGATGGAAAAACGTCTGTCACGCAAAGTTAAGCTGAATTGCAAAATCGATAAGTCTGTAATGGCAGGCGTAATCATCCGCTCGGGTGATATGGTCATTGATGGCAGCGTACGCGGCCGTCTTGAGCGCCTTGCAGACGTCTTGCAGTCTTAAGGGGACTGGAGCATGCAACTGAATTCCACCGAAATCAGCGAACTGATCAAGCAGCGCATTGCTCAGTTCAGTGTTGTGAGTGAAGCTCACAACGAAGGTACTATTGTTTCTGTAAGTGACGGTGTTATCCGCATCCACGGCCTGGCCGATTGTATGCAGGGTGAGATGATTTCCCTGCCGGGTAACCGTTACGCTATCGCACTGAACCTGGAGCGCGACTCCGTAGGTGCCGTTGTGATGGGTCCATACGCTGACCTCGCCGAAGGCATGAAGGTTAAGTGTACTGGCCGTATTCTGGAAGTGCCGGTTGGCCGTGGCCTGCTGGGTCGCGTTGTTAACACCCTGGGTGCGCCAATCGACGGTAAAGGTCCGGTTGATAACGATGGCTTCTCGCCAATCGAAGTTATCGCACCGGGCGTTATCGACCGTCAGTCCGTTGATCAGCCTGTGCAGACGGGTTATAAGTCCGTTGATGCCATGATCCCAATCGGTCGTGGTCAGCGTGAACTGATCATCGGTGACCGTCAGACCGGTAAAACCGCGATGGCAATCGACGCCATCATCAACCAGCGTGACTCCGGCATCAAATGTGTGTACGTGGCTATCGGCCAGAAAGCGTCCACCATTTCCAACGTGGTTCGTAAACTGGAAGAGCACGGCGCACTGTCTAACACCATCGTTGTGGTAGCAACCGCGTCTGAATCTGCTGCACTGCAATACCTGGCGCCATACGCCGGTTGCGCAATGGGCGAATACTTCCGTGACCGCGGTGAAGATGCGCTGATCGTATACGATGACCTGTCTAAACAGGCTGTTGCGTATCGTCAGGTTTCCCTGCTGCTCCGTCGTCCACCAGGACGTGAAGCATTCCCGGGCGACGTATTCTACCTCCACTCTCGTCTGCTGGAGCGTGCTTCCCGCGTTAACGCGGAATACGTCGAGAACTTCACCAAAGGTGAAGTGAAGGGTAAAACAGGTTCTCTGACCGCGCTGCCGATCATTGAAACCCAGGCGGGTGACGTTTCTGCGTTCGTTCCGACCAACGTAATCTCCATTACCGATGGTCAGATCTTCCTGGAAACCAACCTGTTTAACTCCGGTATTCGTCCGGCAGTTAACCCGGGTATCTCCGTATCCCGTGTGGGTGGTGCTGCTCAGACCAAGATCATCAAGAAACTGTCCGGTGGTATCCGTACCGCGCTGGCACAGTATCGTGAACTGGCTGCGTTCTCTCAGTTCGCATCCGATCTGGACGAAGCAACCCGTAAACAGCTGAGCCACGGTCAGAAAGTGACCGAGCTGCTGAAGCAGAAACAGTACGCGCCAATGTCTGTTGCTCAGCAGGGCCTGGTACTGTTCGCGGCTGAACGCGGTTACCTCGAAGATGTGGAACTGGCGAAAATCGGTAGCTTCGAAGCCGCTCTGCTGGCTTACGCTGACCGTGATCACGCTCCGCTGATGCAAGAGATCAACCAGACCGGTGGCTATAACGACGAAATCGAAGGCAAGCTGAAAGCTATCCTCGATTCCTTCAAAGCAACCCAATCCTGGTAATCGTCCGGCGGCTTGTCTCAGGACAAGCCGTCTGGCATTGAGGAGAAGCTCATGGCCGGCGCAAAAGAGATACGTAGTAAGATCGCAAGCGTCCAGAACACGCAAAAGATCACTAAAGCGATGGAGATGGTCGCCGCTTCCAAAATGCGTAAATCGCAGGATCGCATGGCGGCCAGCCGTCCTTATGCAGAGACCATGCGCAAAGTGATTGGTCACCTTGCAAACGGTAATCTGGAATATAAGCACCCTTACCTGGAAGAACGCGACGTTAAGCGCGTGGGCTACCTGGTGGTGTCGACTGACCGTGGTCTGTGTGGCGGCTTGAACATTAACCTGTTCAAAAAACTGCTGGCGGATATGAAAGTCTGGTCCGATAAAGGCGTTCAGTGCGATCTGGCACTGATTGGCTCTAAAGGCGTCTCTTTCTTTAACTCCGTTGGCGGCAACATTGTCGCTCAGGTGACCGGTATGGGTGATAAACCGTCCCTGTCCGAACTGATCGGCCCGGTTAAAGTGATGTTGCAGGCCTACGATGAAGGCCGTCTGGACAGACTGTACGTTGTCAGCAACAAATTTATTAACACCATGTCTCAGGTGCCTACGCTCACTCAGATGCTGCCGTTACCGGCATCAGAAGATGACGAGCTGAAACAGAAAGCCTGGGATTACCTGTATGAACCCGATCCGAAACCGCTGCTGGATACCCTGCTGCGTCGTTACGTTGAATCTCAGGTTTATCAGGGCGTTGTAGAAAACCTGGCCAGCGAGCAGGCCGCACGAATGGTGGCGATGAAAGCCGCGACCGATAATGGCGGCAGCCTGATTAAAGAGCTGCAGTTGGTTTACAACAAAGCTCGTCAGGCCAGCATTACTCAGGAACTCACCGAGATCGTCTCGGGGGCCGCCGCGGTTTAACCAGGTTTACGAATTACGTAGAGGATTCAAGATGGCTACTGGAAAGATTGTCCAGGTAATCGGCGCCGTGGTGGACGTCGAGTTCCCTCAGGACGCCGTACCACGCGTGTACGACGCGCTTGAGGTACAGAATGGTAACGAGAGCCTGGTGCTGGAAGTTCAGCAGCAGCTCGGCGGCGGTATCGTGCGTACCATCGCCATGGGTTCTTCCGACGGTCTGCGTCGTGGTCTGGAAGTTAAAGACCTTGAGCACCCGATCGAAGTCCCGGTAGGTAAAGCAACGCTGGGTCGTATCATGAACGTATTGGGTCAGCCAATCGACATGAAAGGCGACATCGGTGAAGAAGAGCGTTGGGCTATCCACCGCGCGGCACCTTCCTACGAAGAGCTGTCCAGCTCTCAGGAACTGCTTGAAACCGGCATCAAAGTTATCGACCTGATGTGTCCGTTCGCGAAGGGCGGTAAAGTCGGTCTGTTCGGCGGTGCGGGTGTAGGTAAAACCGTAAACATGATGGAGCTGATCCGTAACATCGCGATCGAGCACTCCGGTTACTCCGTGTTTGCGGGCGTAGGTGAACGTACTCGTGAGGGTAACGACTTCTACCACGAAATGACCGACTCCAACGTTCTGGATAAAGTATCCCTGGTTTACGGCCAGATGAACGAGCCACCAGGAAACCGTCTGCGCGTTGCGCTGACTGGCCTGACAATGGCTGAGAAATTCCGTGACGAAGGCCGTGACGTTCTGCTGTTCGTTGATAACATCTATCGTTACACCCTGGCCGGTACCGAAGTATCTGCACTGCTGGGTCGTATGCCTTCAGCGGTAGGTTATCAGCCTACGCTGGCGGAAGAGATGGGTGTTCTTCAGGAACGTATCACCTCGACCAAAACCGGTTCTATCACCTCCGTTCAGGCGGTATACGTACCTGCGGATGACTTGACTGACCCATCTCCAGCCACCACCTTTGCGCACTTAGACGCAACCGTGGTACTGAGCCGTCAGATCGCGTCTCTGGGTATCTACCCGGCCGTTGACCCGCTGGATTCCACCAGCCGTCAGCTGGATCCACTGGTTGTTGGCCAGGAACACTACGACACCGCGCGTGGCGTACAGTCCCTGCTGCAACGTTACCAGGAACTGAAAGACATCATCGCCATCCTGGGTATGGATGAACTGTCTGAAGAAGACAAACTGGTGGTAGCTCGTGCGCGTAAGATCCAGCGCTTCCTGTCCCAGCCGTTCTTCGTTGCGGAAGTATTCACCGGTGCGCCGGGTAAATACGTTTCCCTGAAAGACACCATCCGTGGCTTTAAAGGCATCATGGAAGGCGAATACGATCACCTGCCAGAGCAGGCGTTCTACATGGTTGGTTCCATCGAAGAAGCCGTGGAAAAAGCCAAAAAACTTTAACGCCTTAATCGGAGGGTGATATGGCAATGACTTACCACCTGGACGTCGTCAGCGCAGAGCAACAAATGTTCTCTGGTCTGGTCGAGAAAATCCAGGTAACGGGTAGTGAAGGTGAACTGGGTATTTTCCCGGGTCACGCACCGCTGCTCACCGCCATTAAGCCTGGTATGATCCGCATCGTTAAACAGTTCGGTCACGAAGAGTTTATCTATCTGTCCGGCGGCATTCTTGAAGTGCAGCCTGGCAGTGTGACCGTTCTGGCCGATACCGCTATTCGTGGCCAGGATCTCGACGAAGCGCGAGCCCTGGAATCGAAGCGTAAGGCTGAAGAGCACATTAACAGCTCTCATGGTGACGTGGATTACGCTCAGGCGTCTGCGGAGCTGGCCAAAGCGATCGCGAAACTGCGCGTTATCGAGTTGACCAAAAAAGCGATGTAACACCGGCTTGAAAAGCACAAAAGCCAGTCTGGATCCCAGGCTGGCTTTTTTTTTCGGCCTTAATTCATGATGAAAAAGATGTAGAATTTTAAGCATCAAACGTTTTTACTTCTCACACAAACTACCGTCAGGATGCGTATGTTAAACAGTGCGATGAGCGTGGTGATCCTTGCCGCAGGCAAAGGTACCCGCATGTATTCCGATCTGCCTAAGGTGCTCCACACGCTGGCAGGAAAGCCAATGGTGCAGCATGTTATTGATGCAGCTAATGAATTAGGCGCCCGCCAGGTGCATCTGGTTTATGGACACGGCGGCGATCTGCTGAAAAAAACGCTGCGTGACGACAATCTCAACTGGGTGCTACAGGCAGAACAGCTGGGTACTGGTCATGCAATGCAGCAGGCTGCACCCTTCTTCTCTGATGATGAAGACATCCTGATGCTCTACGGCGACGTCCCGCTGATCTCCGTTGAAACCCTCACTCGTCTGCGTGAAGCCAAACCGCAGGGCGGCATTGGGCTGTTAACCGTCGTGCTGGACGATCCGAGTGGCTATGGCCGCATTACCCGTGAAAACGGCAACGTGACGGGGATTGTTGAGCATAAAGATGCCAGCGAAGCGCAGCGTCAGATTCAGGAGATCAACACCGGTATCCTGATTGCGAACGGTGCTGATATGAAGCGCTGGCTGTCTAAGCTGAATAACAACAACGCACAGGGTGAGTATTACATCACCGATATTATTGCGATGGCGTACCAGGAAGGGCGTGAGATTGCCGCCGTTCATCCGGCACGCATCAGCGAAACGGACGGGGTAAACAACCGTCTTCAGCTTTCCCGTCTGGAGCGCATTTACCAGTCCGAGCAGGCAGAGAAGCTGCTGCTCGCAGGCGTCATGCTGCGCGATCCGGCGCGTTTCGATCTGCGCGGTACGCTGTCCCACGGACGCGACGTTGAAATTGATACTAACGTTATCCTGGAAGGTAACGTCACGCTGGGTAACCGCGTCAAAATCGGCGCTGGCTGCGTGATTAAAAACAGCGTTATCGGCGACGACTGCGAAATCAGCCCGTACAGCGTGGTGGAAGACGCGCGTCTTGATGCGGCATGTACCATCGGCCCGTTTGCGCGTCTGCGCCCGGGCGCTGAGCTGCTGGAAGGCGCACATGTTGGTAACTTCGTTGAAATGAAAAAAGCGCGTCTGGGTAAAGGCTCCAAAGCGGGTCATTTAACCTATCTGGGCGATGCAGAAATTGGCGACAACGTGAATATTGGTGCAGGTACCATCACCTGTAACTATGACGGTGCCAATAAGTTTAAAACCATCATCGGCGATGACGTGTTTGTGGGTTCTGACACGCAGCTGGTGGCGCCCGTCACCGTGGGTAACGGTGTGACCATTGCCGCCGGAACGACCGTCACGCGCGACGTAGCGGATAACGAGCTGGTGTTAAGCCGCGTGCCGCAGGTCAGCAAGCAGGGCTGGAAACGCCCGGTGAAGAAAAAGTAACCCTAAGGCGGGTGGCGCTGCGCTTACCCGCCCTACGATTGAGTAGGCCTGATAAGGCGTAGCCGTCATCAGGCAAACCCGGGAGAGGAGATAAAGATATATCTCCCCCCACAGGCAGTACCCATAACTATAACCCCACTCTCTACAAGGCTCGGGGTGCCCGGAAAGGGCGTTACCCAAAGGATTTCGCGTTGTGGCAAGGCGGCAAGCGTATGAGTCCATGGGAGCTTACTTAAGTAAGTGACCGTGGCGAGTACGAGAAGCCAACGCAGCCGCAGCGTGAAAGACGCAGGGTAAATACAGGTCAGCGACAACGCAGGCATAATGCCTAAATTCGGAATCTAAATTATGTGTGGAATTGTTGGCGCAGTTGCGCAGCGTGATATTGCTGAAATCCTTCTCGAAGGTTTACGTCGTCTGGAATACCGTGGCTATGACTCTGCCGGTCTGGCTGTCGTGGATGCAGAAGGTCATATGACCCGTCTGCGCCGTCTCGGTAAAGTGCAGATGCTGGCCCAGGCCGCGGAAGAACATCCGCTGCACGGGGGAACCGGTATTGCGCACACCCGCTGGGCGACGCACGGCGAACCGTCTGAAGGTAACGCGCACCCGCATGTGTCTGAACACATCGTGGTGGTGCATAACGGCATTATCGAAAACCACGAACCGCTGCGCGAAGAACTGAAAGCGCGCGGCTATACCTTCGTCTCTGAAACCGACACCGAAGTGATTGCTCACCTCGTACACTGGGAACTGGCACAGGGCGGTACGCTGCGTGAGGCAGTGCTGCGTGCTATTCCTCAGCTGCGCGGCGCCTACGGTACGGTGATCATGGATTCCCGCGATCCGTCCACGCTGCTGGCCGCGCGTTCCGGTAGCCCGATGGTTATCGGTCTGGGCATGGGCGAGAACTTTATCGCGTCCGATCAGCTGGCGCTCCTGCCGGTTACCCGTCGCTTTATCTTCCTGGAAGAGGGCGATATCGCGGAAGTGACGCGCCGCAGCGTGACCGTCTTCGATACCAAAGGCGAGCAGGTGAAGCGTCAGGAGATCGAATCTAACCTGCAATACGACGCGGGCGACAAAGGCGCTTACCGTCACTACATGCAGAAAGAGATCTACGAGCAGCCTAACGCCATCAAAAACACCCTGACCGGGCGCATCAGCCATGGCGAGGTGGATCTGAGCGAGCTGGGGGCGAACGCCAACGAGCTGCTCGGCAAGGTTGAGCATATTCAGATTGTGGCCTGCGGGACCTCATACAACTCCGGTATGGTCTCTCGCTACTGGTTTGAATCCCTGGCGGGCGTGCCGTGCGATGTCGAAATCGCGTCTGAGTTCCGCTATCGTAAATCCGCTGTGCGCCGTAACAGCCTGATGATCACCCTTTCCCAGTCTGGCGAAACGGCGGATACCCTGGCGGCGCTGCGTCTGTCTAAAGAGTTGGGTTACCTGGGCTCTCTGGCCATCTGTAACGTACCGGGCTCCTCGCTGGTGCGTGAATCCGATCTGGCGCTGATGACCAAAGCGGGCACCGAAATCGGCGTGGCCTCCACCAAAGCGTTTACCACGCAGTTGACCGTTCTGCTGATGCTGGTGGCGAAGCTGGCGCGTCTGAAAGGCGAAGATGCTTCCGTTGAGCATGACATCGTTCACGGTCTCCAGGCGCTGCCGAGCCGTATCGAACAGATGCTGTCTCAGGACAAACGCATTGAGGCGCTGGCTGAAGATTTCTCTGATAAGCACCACGCTCTGTTCCTGGGCCGTGGCGATCAGTACCCTATCGCGCTGGAAGGCGCGCTGAAGCTGAAAGAGATCTCCTACATCCACGCGGAAGCCTACGCGGCAGGCGAGCTGAAGCACGGTCCGCTGGCGCTGATTGACGCGGATATGCCGGTGATCGTTGTTGCACCAAACAACGAACTGCTGGAAAAACTGAAGTCTAACATCGAAGAAGTCCGCGCCCGTGGCGGCGTGCTGTATGTCTTCGCGGATAAAGACGCCGGTTTCGTCAGCAGCGACAACATGCACATCATCGAGATGCCGCATGTGGAAGAGGTGATTGCGCCGATCTTCTACACCGTTCCGCTGCAACTCCTGGCTTATCACGTGGCGCTGATCAAAGGCACCGACGTTGACCAGCCGCGTAACCTGGCGAAGTCGGTTACCGTAGAATAATCTTCCCGACACATAATGGAAAAAGCCTCGCATGAAAATGTGAGGCTTTTTTATTACGACCTAAATTTATTCCTAAAAAGTATTAAGTGTTATTTGTGTATGTTTCTGAATATGTCTTTTTAGCTAATAT
>NZ_JADCKU010000027.1:0-30791 GCF_014982165.1 Enterobacter cloacae complex sp. P24RS | reverse complement strand
TGATTATACTTTTCATTTACTCAGGGAATTTATATTAATTATGGTTTTTTAATATATATAAATAAGAGTTATGGGAAAGACTTAATATTAAGGTGGATTATGAAGGAAGGAGATTTAGTCTTATTTCTTTCAACTTATATTGCCGGACGACGGCAAACAAAGCTGGAAGCATTTGATAAAGAAGCCGCAAAGCGCAGCGACACAGATAGCGCAACGCTTGCAGCCGAACGCCGGGAGCTGGAACTTCGCTATGAACCGAAAGCATGGCTGACGGATGCCGCGAAGCGGGCCGGACAAATTAACCTCGTGACCCATGCGGCGAAGTTTACCCACGGGGATTCAAAAAGCAGCAGTATCTACAGCGAGGCAGTGGCGCAGGAAGGGTATCTCAGCACCGCGACGCTGTCAGGTCTGGAACCGGATGCGGTGGGCAACGCCGCGGCGCTGGATGTCGCGAAATTAATGCAAACGCGGGTAGAGGGTGGCGACTCCCTTCTGGCAAGCCTGAAACGAGGCGATCGCGCTGCGCTGGCCGCTTTTACCGATGATGAAAATCAACTGATGGAGTGGATTGACGGGTTTTCCCGTGCGTTAACTTCCGGAGAACCGGCTTCGCACAAGCTGGCGAAACAGGGATATTTTCCGGTAGGAGAAGGTTACCACCTCTTAAGCCCGTTATTTGCCACCTCGCTTGTTCACGCCATGCATCAGAAAATGATTGCCTACCGTTTTGGCGATGAGGTTAAAGCGATCTGGAAAGCACGACGCGAGAAAACATGGCATCCCACTCTGCTGACGCTTTTCCCTGATTCAGCGGAAATACACTTCGGTGGCACTAAACCGCAAAATATTTCCTATCTCAACAGCGTGCGCGGTGGACGTAGCTGGCTGCTTTCCTGCCAGCCGCCGCAGTGGAAAAGGGCAGAAAAGCCGCCAACGCATTTGCGTTCTGTTTTCGCCTCGGGTGGGCAATTTGACCGTCGTGCCAGGAATCACATTCAGCTGCTTGTTTCCTTGCTGACGAGAACGGGCGATTACACCAGCTTTCGTATTCGTGAAGCGCGTGATGGCTATATCAATATGCTTATCGATCTGCTGTTCGAAATTGCATCTGAACTTCAACGTGAAGGCTGGCAGAACTGGACGCTCAACAACCCGGATCTGAAACCACATCAACAACTCTGGCTCGATCCCTGGCGCACAAAAACAGATGAGGCCTTCCGACTTGAGCGAGAAAAAGACGACTGGCAGGACGCAGTGGCAGAAGATTTTGCCCTGTGGCTGAACGCTCGTCTGCGTAAGGCGATGCCGGATTTAGGCGCCGTGGAAAAACGTGAATGGGAAACCCGCGAACGTTTACGCTCCAACCTCCGCGAGATGGAAAAAATCATTCAGGAGGCGCTGAAATGAGCTCACTGATCCTGCTTCGTCGTATCAGAGTTGAAAACGCCAACGCCATTGCGGGCCTGACGTATGGTTTTCCGGCCATCACCCATTTTCTGGGATTTTCCCATGCGTTATCTCGCAAGCTGAAGGAAACGCACGGGCTAAACATTGATGGCTGTGCTGTCGTCAGCCATGAGCACCAGATCCACGCGCATACGTCCGGTCGTGATTATCAGTTTGCCCTGACGCGCAATCCGCTTACCCGTGACGCGAAAACGGCCTCCTTTAATGAAGAGGGGCGCATGCATATGACGGTTTCGTTGCTGCTGGAATGCCATGGGGAGATCCCTAATGGCGAATACGGGCAGCGCGACCTCGCAGAGCATCTCCGGCAAGTTTGCCCGACGCTCAGGCTGGCGGGTGGCATTATCGTCGATATTCAGGCTATTACCGTCATGGCGATGCCGTCCAACAGCCGTGACCTGTGTCGGTTGCAGTGGCAGCTGATGCCCGGTTTTGCCTTACGCGATCGCAGCGGCTGGCTGGGGGAACATTATCAAACGCTTCTGGAAAACGATCCCAACACCACGATGCTCGATGCCTGGCTCGATTTCGCTGCGCTGAAGTTTCAGGCTGAAACGCCGGAGGAGGGCGACATGCGCGAAGGCGAGCCAGCAAGCTGGCACTATGTTCCGAAACCAAACCCCGGTTATCTGGTGCCCTTAATGACTGGCTATCAGCGGATTTCCGAACTCTATTCCCCTGGCGTTGTAAGCAACGCACGTGATGCAGAAACACCATTTGCATTTACGGAGGCAGTGTATGGCGTGGGCGAGTGGTGCGGCCTGCACCGGATCCAGTCTCTTGATGAAATTTTCTGGCGTTTTCATACGACAGAAACGGGCTACTACTGTCAGGGCGCGGGCGCGCCAGTGACATCTGCACATTCAAAATAAAAAGGATTTAGCTATGGCAAAGGCTCCAACTGCCGTTAAAACGGCATCTGTACTGGCATTTGAACGTAAACTGGCGACGTCGGATGCGGTGATGTTTGCAGGAAACTGGCAGGGTAAGACCTGGCAACCGATACGCATTCAGGAAAAAGCGGTGCGTGGCACCATTTCCAACCGCCTGAAAAACGCGCTCACCAACGATCCGGCAAAACTGGATGCTGAGATCCAGAAAGCTAACCTCCAGCGGGTGGATGTGGCAGCGCTGCCCGCAGACGCGGATACCTTACAGGTGAAGTTTACCCTGCGCGTGCTGGGAAATTTATCCACGCCTTCCGTATGTAATGACCGCGCCTATCAGGATGAACTTCAGCAGGTTATTGACGGCTACATCAGCGAGCATGGTTTTGCAGAACTGGCGCGCCGCTACGCAACTAACCTGGCGAACGGACGTTTTTTATGGCGTAACCGCGTTGGTGCTGAAAAAATCATCGTGAACGTGACGGGCAGTAAGGCGTGGACGTTTGATGCGTACAATTATGCGCTGCGAGATTTTTCATCCAGCGACGCGAGCCTAAACGCCCTGGCGCAGGAAATTGAAAAAGGGCTTAGCGGGGAAGGGTTTGTGCTACTTAATGTAGAGGCGCAGGTGCTTCTCGGTGCCGGACAGGAGATTTTCCCATCGCAGGAGCTGGTCCTGGACAGCAACAGCAGTAAGAGCCGCCTGTTGTATCAGGTGGATAATATCGCTGGCATGCACTCGCAGAAAATCGGCAATGCGATTCGGACGATCGATACCTGGCATCCAAAAGTGGATGAGCTTGGCGCGATAGCCGTTGAGCCGTATGGCTCTGTCACCAGCCGCGGCGTGGCCTGCCGTCAGCCGAAAGAGAAAATGGATTTCTACACGCTTCTTGATAGCTGGGTGACGAAAGGGCAGAAACCCGACGTTGAGCAGCAGCATTACGTGATGGCCGTGCTGATCCGGGGCGGTGTCTTCGGCGAGAAGGGCGAGTAAGGAGTGATTATGGATCACTACATTGAGATCCGCGTCCTGCCCGACCCGGAGTTTAGCGAGGAGATGCTGATGGCCGCGCTGATGGCCAAACTGCATCGTGCGCTGGGCTTGCGGGGGAAGGGGGATATTGGCGTTAGCTTCCCTGCTCACGGCATCAAGCCTGGCGCGGTGTTACGCCTGCATGGCGATCGCCAGGCGTTAAGCGAACTCGAATCGCTGACATGGCGGAAAGGGCTAAACGATTACTGCCTGTGCACGGCAATTAAAGCCGTGCCAGAGGTAAACCGCTGGCGATGCGTATCCCGGATCCAGGTGAAAAGCAGCGCGCAACGGCTTATGCGTCGCTCGGTAAAGAAAGGATGGATAACCGAAGAAGAGGCGCAGGAAAGGATACGTACAATGGAGGAAGCGCGGACCGATTTGCCCTGGCTTAATTTACGTAGCCTCTCAACAGGTCAGTCTTTCAGGCTCTTTATCCGTCATGGTGAGCTGCTTCCCGCACCTGTGGTTGGGCTGTTTTCGACTTATGGACTCAGCGCGACGGCGACAGTTCCCTGGTTCTGATAAATCACAGCCGCATCAGCTTTCAGGGTGCGGTTTTTTCTGCAAGACGGGTATCAAAATTAAAAGGGAGTTGCTCAACAGAATTGAGTGCCTTGTGGAATGCAGGATGCAATGGATTGAGTATGGCATTGTTTTCATAGGGAATGATGCAAGAAGGTAAAATCAGGGCGAGGGCACCGCTAGCCTGTAACCAACCGGTTCCCAGATCCATTGTCGAAACCGGCGCCGGATTTTCCTGCCAGTCGTCCGGTAACCACGCTTTATCCAGGTAATCGATCTGATCGTCCGGGATAGCAATGCTGAAAAGCTGGTACTGATTCAGCACGGTATCTTTTCTGACGTGCACCAGAATTTCCAGTGAAGCCAGCGAGATGGAGGTGGAGACATACACGGCAGGATGGCCTTTATGATTCCAGCGTCCGCCATACTGGTTTGCACCACTACCACTCCATGCCTCGCTGGCATAACGTTCTGTCACCATACGATAAAAAATCATGCAAACACTCCGTGTTCCAGTCGACCAATCAAGTCGGTGACTTCCAGCGCACCGGTTTCCGTAGCAATCAGGTCGACAGGCGCAACGTTCCCAAGCCCGCGCACCGGTAGCTGCAACCAGTTCCATGCCTCTTCTTTGCTGCCGAAATAGTCGACAGCCGCATCCAGTACCCGAACGAAGCGTGCCACACGCTCGCTCTCGTCTGGCGTCAGCGTCCGGCCTGCGCTTTTGCGGCGGGCAACGTTACGCTCGTTGATTCCCGTAACGCGTAAAATCTCCGCTTTCGACATGTCCGTCCACTCGTGAATATTGTCGAGGACGCTGACGGGTAATCCTTGATTAAGATACTCAATCAGCCGCATACCTCTGTTTGCAGGTAAACCAGCGTAGCGCCACAGCGTGTTGTCAGCAGGTTTTTGTGCGGGGACCCATGTTCTCATGATACCTCCCGAATAATGTCATTTGTCATATATAAGTATAGTCATTTGTCAGGTGCCAGGGAATGGGTATTTTTTGTGCTGAGTGGGTTATGAAAGAGTGGGTTTTGACCCTAATTTTCGATAAGAAATTAATGTATTGATTTTAATATGCATTTTTAATTGGCGAGAAAAAAGGGTAAGAGGAGGGCGTTTAGCTTTTTTTGTATGAAAATCATGTTGGTGTGGAGCTATTATTCCAGTGCACTGCCGTACAGGCAGCTTAGAAAAAAGGACTTATGCGGTTACAATCCAAATAGAAGTGCACTGCCGTACAGGCAGCTTAGAAATTTGCCTGCAAATTACAGTGCTAGAGCTAATGGTGCACTGCCGTACAGGCAGCTTAGAAATGTAAGCCATTTTCACACCAACCCTCAACGAATGTGCACTGCCGTACAGGCAGCTTAGAAAAACGGCGTGAGCAGTATTTACGACGCCCTGGGGTGCACTGCCGTACAGGCAGCTTAGAAATGCACCCGGTCGCCAAGCGAGTCGTTCTCGTCGTGCACTGCCGTACAGGCAGCTTAGAAACTGATGCTTATAGCTGCCTGGCTAACATTAGAAGTGCACTGCCGTACAGGCAGCTTAGAAATTCACGCCGTCCTGCGTGGTCATTACATAAAGGTGCACTGCCGTACAGGCAGCTTAGAAAAACAACCACGAACGGAGCTATAGTATCTGTAAGTGCACTGCCGTACAGGCAGCTTAGAAAGGCATGAGAGAGAACAGCCTCAAGCGCCCGCTGTGCACTGCCGTACAGGCAGCTTAGAAAGGTAACGCCGCGTCATAGCTGTTTTTGATATCGTGCACTGCCGTACAGGCAGCTTAGAAATGGACTTCGTCAGTCATTCTCAGCGCCACCCGGTGCACTGCCGTACAGGCAGCTTAGAAAGGCATGGAGTGAGCAACAAAAGCGGCAGGTAAGTGCACTGCCGTACAGGCAGCTTAGAAACACAGCGACATGCTGCGGTACAGAAAGGAACTGTGCACTGCCGTACAGGCAGCTTAGAAAAATCGTTCAAATAATCGACTGTCCTGACAAAAAAATAAGGCCGGGAATATCCCGGCCTTATTTAATATTCATCTGCCATTACAGGCGAAAACAATTAGCGACTACGGAAGACAATGCGGCCTTTGCTCAGGTCGTACGGGGTCAGTTCAACAGTCACTTTGTCGCCCGTCAAAATGCGGATATAGTTTTTGCGCATTTTACCGGAGATGTGCGCAGTTACCACGTGACCGTTTTCCAGTTCTACGCGAAACATGGTATTAGGCAACGTATCAAGTACGGTACCCTGCATTTCAATATTGTCTTCTTTGGCCATCTAATCCTCTGGGGTATCACTACCAAGTTTTGAACCGGCAAGATAATGCCGAAATTCATCAATTAAGTAAAGAATTGCGCGTTTAAAACGCAGCAAAACAATTTCAGCGTATTGCCCAAGCGTCACGGTACAACCGAACGGAAAGCGCATTCGTAAAGGGGAGACGACAGGATAAACGTCAGGACGTTATCTGAAGCGGGGGTCCCAAACGGCGGCGGGGCAACAGGCAGAAGCTACTCTGCGGCGTAATTATAACACCCTCATAAAAAATATGCGGAAAACATTTAGGCATTGGGCATAAAGAACGTTCTGGGAACCCAAAAATCGCGCGGAAGGGTCTCCTGTCGGCACTGTTCAAGGTGTTCGATATAGCGTCGGCGGGAAATTTCCACGGCGCCCAGCGAGGCGGTGTGCTCATTCAGCACCTGGCAATCCATCAGCTGTCCGCCACGTTGGGCAAATTCCTCGCTAAACACCAGCAGCGCAGTTTTCGACGCATTCGTGGCGCGGGAGAACATCGACTCGCCGCAGAACAGCGTGCCCTGCGCCACGCCGTACATTCCGCCAACGAGGTCATCCTCTTTCCATACTTCGATGGAGTGCGCGTAGCCCAGCTCATGAAGCTGGTGGTAGGCGATAATGATGTCGCGGGTTATCCAGGTGCCTTCGTGACGATCTTCAGCGCAGCCTTCAATGACCTGCCCGAAGGCGTGGTTGAGCGTAACGCGATAGGGGGATTTTGCGTGAAAACGCTTCATGCTGCGGCTCAGGTGAAACTGCCCGGGCCATAGCACGGCTCGCGGGTCGGGAGACCACCATAAAATCGGGTCGCCGGGAGAAAACCACGGGAAGATGCCGCGCTGGTAAGCCATCAGGAGACGCGCCGGGCTGAGATCGCCGCCCAGAGCCAGCAATCCGTTAGGTTCACGCAGCGCCCCCTCCGGAGAAGGGAACGCAATATTATGGCGAGAAAGCTGCACCAGGCGCATGACAACAGAACTCCAGTACGCGAGAGAGGACGCTACAAATATAGTCTACAGGCGCTGTTTAAACTGGTAATAGCGACCTTGTTTTGCCAGCAGCTCTGCGTGATTACCTTGCTCAATTATGTGTCCGTTGTCCATCACAATTATCCGATCGAAATTCACCAGCCCGCGCAGGCGGTGAGTGACCATCAGCACGGTTTTGCCTTTCATCACATTTGTCAGTAAATCAAGGATTTGACTCTCGGTTGTCGCATCCAGACCTTCTGTCGGTTCATCCAGCAGCATCAGCGGCGCATCGTGCAGCAGGGCGCGCGCGATGGCCAGACGACGCAGTTCGCCGCCGGAAAGCTGTCGACCCCCTTCACCCAGCCAGCTGTTTAACCCGTCGTCCTCAAGCAGCTTGTGCAGCCCAACCTGTTCCAGCATCGCCCGCAGCGTATCGTCGGAGGCGTCTGGTGCCGCCAGAAGAAGATTATCGCGCAGCGTAGCGCTGAACAGATGCACCCGCTGGGGCACGACGCTGACCGTTTTACGCAAGGCCGCTTCGCTAAAACCAGACAGCGGAATGTCGTTAAGCCGAATCTCGCCCTGCTGCGGATCCCACGCGCGCGTGAGAAGTTGCAGAAGCGTCGATTTGCCACATCCCGTACGGCCAAGGATCGCAATGCGCTGCCCGGCATCAACAGACAGGCTGACGTCTTCCAGCGCGTTTTGCGCCTGCTTGTCGTAGGCGAAGGTGACGTTGCTGAGCGTCAGCGCGACCTGCTCCGGCACGGCGGTTTGACCGGCGCTAAACTTCACTTCAGGCTCCTGCTCGGCAATGTCCGTAATGCGCAGCGCAGAGGCGATGACCTGGCCGAGATGCTGAAACGCGCCCGTGACCGGGGCCAAGGCTTCGAAGGCAGCCAGTGCACAGAAAACAAACAGCGCAATGAGCGGACCGGGCTGCGCGTTACCGCCCACGCCACCGGAGGCCATCCAGAGCATGGCGATGACGGCAATTCCACCAATTAACATCATTAGCGCCTGGGAAAACGCGGTCAGCTCAGACTGGCGACGCTGGGCTTCATGCCAGTTAAGTTCCGTATTTTCCATACGGGCGCGGTAGCGTTTGCTGGCACCAAAGATGGTGAGCTCGGCCTGTCCCTGCAACCAGGAGGTGAGCTGCTGGCGGTATTCTCCACGCAGACGCGTCAGGTTTTCCCCGGTGGTTTTACCTGCACGATAAAACAGGGGGGGCAGAATAATCAGCGTCATCAACATGATGCCGCCGAGCGTCAGCGCGATAGGAACATCCAGGAAACTCAACCCCAGCGTGACCACGACAATCACCACAAACGCGCCCACCATGGGCGAAATGACGCGGAGATAGAGGTGATCCAGCGTATCTACATCCGCAACCACGCGGTTGAGTAATTCGCCCTGACGAAAACGTGCCAGTCCGGCAGGGGAGAGGGGCAGCAGCTTGCTGAACGTATAAATGCGCAGGTGTTGCAGCACGCGGAAGGTCGCGTCGTGGCTGACCAGACGCTCGAAATAGCGCCCGGCAGTTCGCGTAATCGCCGTGCCGCGCACCCCGGCGGCAGGCAGCATATAGTTAAAGCTGTACAGCCCGGCAAAGCCTGCGGCCGCAGACGCGGAGAGGAACCAGCCGGAAAGCGTAAGCAGGCCGATGCTGGCGAGCAGCGTGACGATCGCCAGCACAATCCCGAGCGTCAGCATCCATTTGTGGCGTTTATACAGTGCAAGATAGGGAAGCAGGGCGCGCATCAGATGTCCTCCTGACGATTCGCCAGCAGGTTCGCAAACGGCCCCTGCGCGGCAACAAGCGCGGCGTAATCGCCTTGCTCAACAATGTGTCCGTTTTCCATCACCCAGATCCGATCCCAGTCGGCAATACCTTCCAGCTGGTGGGTCACCATCAGGGTGGTTTGCTGGCGTGAGGCGGCGTTAAGCGCATCCATCACGCGCTGCTCGCTGTGTGCATCCAGGCTGGCTGCGGGTTCGTCCAGCAGCATTAGCGAACAGGGGTTCAGCAGCGCACGGGCAACCGCGACGCGCTGTGCCTGGCCCACCGACAGCCCGGCAGACTGATCGCCAATGACCGTATCGACGCCCTGCGCAAGCAGCGGCAGAAACTCGCTGACCCAGGCGCGGTCGAGGACCGATTGCAGCTCATCGTCACGCGCATCCGGACGTGCCAGCAGCACATTCTCGCGCAGCGTCGGGGCAGGCAGCTGCGGGTTTTGACCCACCCAGCTCAACTGCTTACGCCAGGCATCAGGATCAAGCTCGCGCAGCTCCGTTTTGTTGATACGCAGCGATCCGGTGTAGGCCATAAAGCCTGATAGCGCATTCAGCAATGAGCTTTTACCTGAACCGCTGGTGCCCACCAGCACCACACGTTGCCCGGCGGGCAGGGTAAAGTTCAGCGGACCTGCCAGCACTTTGCCTTCAGGCGACAGAACAGAAAAATCCTGTGCTTCAATGGTCACCGGATCGTTCGTATTCAGCGTCACTTCACCACGCTCAGGATGCGCCAGCGGCGTTTCCATGAAGGTTTTCAGGCTGTCGGCAGCGCCAACCGCCTGCGCTTTGGCATGGTAAAAGGTGCCGAGATCGCGAAGCGGCTGGAAAAATTCCGGGGCCAGGATCAGCGCCAGGAACCCGGCGGAAAGCGTGACCGCCGTACCGTAGTGGCCAAAGTCCAGCGCGCCGAGGTAGGAGAAGCCAAAGTAAACCGCCACCAGCGCAATCGACAGGGAGGTGAAGAACTCGAGCACGCCGGACGAGAGGAAGGCCATGCGCAACACTTCCATGGTGCGCTGACGAAAATCCTGCGACGCCAGGCGAATGTTTTCGGTTTCCGCTTCACCGCGACCAAAGATACGCAGGGTTTCCATGCCGCGCAGACGGTCCAGGAAATGACCGCTTAACCGGCCCAGCGCCAGGAAGTTGCGGCGGTTTGCATCTGCCGCGCCCATGCCGACCATCGCCATAAATAGCGGGATCAGCGGGGCGGTCCCCAGCAGGATCAGCGCTGCCACCCAGTTAACCGGGAAGATGGCGATAACAATCAACAGGGGCACAAATACCGCCAGCGCCATCTGGGGAAGATACCGCGCGTAGTAATCGTGCATATCGTCGATTTGCTCAAGGATCAGCGTCGCCCAGCTGCCGGCTGGCTTACCCTGGATCCACGCAGGCCCGGCTTCCGAGAGCCGATCGAGCACCTTGCGGCGAATCTCATAGCGGATGTGCTGCCCGGCATGGAACCCAACCCGCTCGCGCAGCCAGACCACCCACGCGCGCAGAATGAAAACCAGCACCAGAATGATAAACGGCAACAGCAGCGCTTCGCGCGGAATGTTCTCCATGATCATATGATTGAGAATGCGGGCCAGCAGCCATGCCTGGGCAACAATCAACAGACCGCTGATGAATCCAAGAACGCGGGAAATCATAAGCCAGCGGCGGGATAGAACGCTTTGCTGTTTCAGCCAGCGTGTTAACTCTTGTTGACGGGTTTTTTCCATTGCGTACTTTGCAGGTGACGTTATAAGAAATTAGACCTCTGCATGTTACACGTGAGCAAAAATAAAGGCGACCAATGGCCGCCTTTATTTACGTTTGTTACTGACTTGTAAAGATTATTTACCTTGTTCAGCCAGTCCGTCCAGATAGCGTTCTGCGTCCAGCGCGGCCATACAGCCGGTGCCCGCAGAGGTGATCGCCTGACGATAAATATGGTCCATGACGTCGCCTGCCGCAAAGACGCCCGGAACGCTGGTCTGGGTCGCGTTGCCGTGAATGCCGGACTGCACTTTAATGTAGCCGTTTTCCAGCTCCAGCTGACCTTCGAAGATAGCCGTGTTAGGGCTGTGGCCGATGGCCACGAACAGGCCCGCCACCTCCAGCGTTTCGACGGTGTCGGTGTTCTGCGTATCACGAATACGCAGACCCGCCACGCCCATCTGGTCGCCGGTCACTTCTTCCAGCGTACGGTTGGTGTGCAGCACAATGTTGCCGCTCGCCACTTTATCCATCAGGCGTTTGATCAGGATCTTCTCAGCGCGGAAGGTGTCGCGACGGTGGATCAAGTGCACTTCCGAGGCGATGTTCGCCAGGTACAGCGCTTCTTCGACCGCGGTATTACCGCCGCCGATTACCGCAACTTTCTGGTTGCGATAGAAGAAACCGTCGCAGGTTGCGCAGGCTGACACGCCGCGGCCTTTGAACGCTTCTTCAGACGGCAGGCCGAGATAACGGGCAGAGGCGCCGGTGGCAATGATCAGCGCATCGCAGGTGTATTCACCGCTGTCACCCGTCAGGCGGAACGGACGGTTCTGCAAATCCACTTTGTTAATGTGGTCGAACAGGATTTCGGTTTCGAATTTGGCGGCATGCTCGTGCATGCGCTCCATCAGCAGCGGCCCGGTCAGGTCGTTCGGGTCGCCCGGCCAGTTCTCCACTTCCGTGGTGGTGGTCAGCTGACCGCCTTTTTCCATCCCGGTGATCAGTACCGGTTGCAGGTTAGCGCGTGCAGCATAGACCGCTGCGGTATATCCCGCAGGTCCAGAACCAAGGATTAGCAGCTTACTGTGTTTGGTCGTGCCCATGAGATCCCCATTGTTGTTGGCAGGCAATGGGCTGGATTGTAGGGAATTTGTTGCCGTAAAAAAAGAGCACGGCAGTTTTGCTTCCGATATATGCAATAGCCGCGCCCTATGAATCTGATGCGTTCATATCACGTCTGCTACTGAAAATCGCGCGTTTATAAGGCAATAAAATGAGGATTAATACCCCTCCGTAATGAATATCCGGCATCTTGTACTAAAAATCGATGTTTTGCTTTGACAATCCCCTGCGCTTTTGCGAAAACATTCAAGGAAGAAAAAAAGACGCATGAACTGCATGCCGAATAGACATGCACGTAAATGCCATTTTTACCGGGTCAGTGAAATCTACGCATGGTGTGGACAGACGCCATACGTGATGTCTGTGACTGCTTTCGGGCAACGGTCTTCTTACCGCAGAACCCGAATCCACATCGCGTCAAATACATAACCAGGCGATGTGATGAATAACGGGTGCAGGCTCTGAACAGTGATGTGCACAGGGTCCAGGCAGGAGTAGGGAAGGAATACAGAGAGACAATAATAATGGTAGATAGCAAGAAGCGCCCTGGCAAAGATCTCGACCGTATCGATCGTAACATTCTTAATGAATTGCAAAAGGATGGGCGTATTTCCAACGTCGAGCTTTCAAAACGTGTGGGACTTTCCCCGACGCCGTGCCTTGAGCGTGTGCGTCGACTGGAAAGACAGGGTTTTATCCAGGGCTATACGGCTCTGCTGAACCCGCATTATCTGGATGCCTCACTTCTGGTATTTGTTGAGATTACTCTGAATCGTGGTGCACCGGATGTGTTTGAGCAATTTAACGCCGCTGTACAAAAACTTGAAGAAATTCAAGAGTGTCATCTGGTCTCCGGTGATTTCGACTACCTGTTGAAAACCCGTGTGCCCGATATGTCCGCCTACCGTAAGCTGCTGGGTGAAACCCTGCTGCGTCTGCCAGGCGTGAACGACACCCGTACTTATGTGGTGATGGAAGAGGTCAAACAGAGCAATCGTCTGGTTATTAAGACGCGCTAACACGGAACAGGTGCAAAATCAGTGTAGTTTGATTACACTCCTGTTAATCCATACAGCAACAGTGCCGGGGATACCCGGCGCTGTTGTCCGTTTTAGCACACAGGCAGGACATGCCTGATACCTGGAGAGCCTTTCTTGAGCCAGGAATACACTGAAGACAAAGAAGTCACACTATCGAAGCTAAGCAGCGGACGTCGTCTCCTCGAGGCTTTGCTGATTGTTATTGCCCTTTTTGCCGTCTGGCTGATGGCCGCCTTACTCAGTTTCAACCCCTCAGATCCCAGCTGGTCACAAACCGCATGGCATGAGCCTATCCATAACTTAGGTGGCGTTCCCGGCGCCTGGCTTGCGGACACGCTCTTTTTCATTTTCGGTGTGATGGCCTATACCCTGCCCGTCATCATTATTGGCGGATGCTGGTTTGCCTGGCGTCATCGACAGAACGACGACTACATCGATTATTTTGCCGTTTCGCTGCGCCTGATTGGTGCCCTGGCGCTGATCCTCACCTCCTGTGGGCTGGCGGCGATCAACGCCGATGATATCTGGTATTTCGCCTCCGGCGGGGTGATCGGCAGCCTTCTGAGCTCTGCGCTGCAACCGATGCTTCACAGCAGCGGCGGCACGCTGGCGCTGCTGTGTATCTGGGCGGCGGGGCTGACGCTGTTTACCGGCTGGTCCTGGGTGAGCATTGCTGAGAAGATCGGCAGCTTTATTCTGACGCTGCTGACGTTCGCCAGCAACCGTACCCGTCGTGACGATACGTGGGTCGATGAAGATGAATACGAAGATGAGTATGAAGAAGACGATGCGCCTGATGTGCGTCGTGAGTCTCGTCGCGCGCGTATTCTGCGCGGTGCTCTGGCGCGCCGCCAGCGCGTCGCCGAAAAATTTGCGAACCCGTTAGGCCGTAAAACGGACGCCGCGCTGTTCTCCGGTAAACGTATGGATGAAGACGAGCAGATTGAGTATCGCGGTGCGGCCGTCGATCCTGATGACGTACTGTTCTCTGGTCATCGCGCCACGCCGGGTGAGTATGACGAATACGATCCGCTGCTGAATGGTCATTCCGTGACTGAACCGGTAGCCGCCGCTGCTGCCGCAACGACGGCGGCGCAGGCCTATGTTGCACCTGTTGAAGCCGTGATGCCGTCCTCGCCTGTGCCTGCCCCGGAGTCCGCGATTCAGCAACCGCAGGTAGACTGGCAGACTGCGCCAGGCGTCCATACGCCTGAGCCGACCATTGCGCCTGAGCCAGAAAGCTATATTCCCGTGCAGCAGGAGCAGTGGCAGCAGCCGTATCAGCCGCCTGAGCCTGTCACCGAGCCGCAACAACCGTATCAGGCTTATACGCCAGAACCCGTTGTACATGAACAGCCCTACGTTGCGCCGGAGCCTGAACCTGAAGTGGTCGAGGAAGCGAAGCCGTCTCGTCCGCCACTGTACTATTTTGAAGAAGTGGAAGAGCGCCGCGCCCGTGAGCGCGAGCAGCTTGCCGCCTGGTATCAGCCCGTGCCCGAGCCGGTACAGGAGCCAGTTGCAAAAGCGCCTTCGGTCAGCGTTCCACCTGTAGATCCTACGCCAGCCGTTGCGTCGGGTGCTGAAGCCGTGAAGCAGGCAACGGCAGCCGCTGCCGCGTCCGCTCCGCTATTCAGCCCGGCAACCGACAGCGCCCCGCGTCCTCAGGTGAAAGAGGGCATTGGTCCACAGCTGCCGCGTCCTAACCGCGTGCGCGTACCGACTCGCCGGGAGCTGGCCTCTTATGGCATTAAACTGCCTTCCCAGCGTATGGCGGAAGAGAAAGCGCGTGGTTCCGACTACGAAGATGATGCAGACGAACTGCATCAGGACGAGCTGGCGCGTCAGTTTGCCGCCCAGCAGAATCAGCGCTACGGCGACGAGTATCAGCACGACGTGCCTTCACACCAGGACGACGATGATGCGGCCGAAGCGGAGCTGGCGCGCCAGTTTGCCGCTACGCAGCAGCAGCGTTATTCCGGTGAGCAGCCTTCGGGGGCAAACCCGTTCTCGCTGTCGGATTTCGAATTCTCACCAATGAAAGATCTGGTGGATGATGGCCCAAGCGAACCGCTGTTCACGCCGAGCGTAATGCCGGAAGCGGAGCCGGTGCGTCAGGCGCCAGCGCCACAGGCTTACGCGCAGCCGCAACAACCGGCGCCGCAGGCGTATGCTCAGCCGCAGACGCCTGCCCAACCGCCACAGCCGCAGTTCCAGCAGCCGGCACCGCAGCCGCAGCCGCAGGAGAGCCTGATTCATCCGCTGCTGATGCGTAACGGAGACAGCCGACCGCTGCAACGTCCAAGCACGCCGCTGCCCTCGCTGGATCTGTTAACGCCGCCGCCGGCTGAAGTCGAGCCGGTTGATACTTTTGCCCTCGAGCAGATGGCCCGTCTGGTGGAAGCGCGTCTGGCTGACTTCCGTATTAAAGCGGACGTGGTGAACTACTCACCGGGCCCGGTGATTACCCGTTTCGAACTGAACCTGGCGCCGGGCGTAAAAGCGGCGCGTATTTCTAACCTCTCCCGCGACCTGGCGCGTTCCCTGTCGACCGTGGCTGTTCGCGTGGTGGAAGTGATCCCAGGCAAGCCTTACGTTGGCCTTGAGCTGCCAAACAAGAAACGCCAGACCGTCTATCTGCGTGAAGTGCTGGACAACACCAAGTTCCGCGATAATCCTTCCCCGCTGACCGTGGTGCTGGGGAAAGACATTGCGGGCGATCCGGTAGTTGCCGATCTCGCGAAAATGCCGCACCTGCTGGTTGCGGGTACCACCGGTTCCGGTAAATCCGTCGGTGTGAACGCCATGATCCTCAGCATGCTCTACAAAGCGCAGCCTGAAGACGTGCGTTTCATCATGATCGACCCGAAAATGCTCGAACTGTCCGTCTACGAAGGCATTCCGCACCTGCTGACGGAAGTGGTCACCGACATGAAGGACGCCGCCAACGCACTGCGCTGGAGCGTCAATGAAATGGAGCGTCGCTACAAGCTGATGTCGGCGCTGGGCGTGCGTAATCTTGCCGGTTATAACGAGAAGATCGCCGAGGCGGCGCGCATGGGTCGTCCGATTCCGGACCCATACTGGAAGCCGGGTGACAGCATGGATGCCCAACATCCGGTGCTGGAAAAACTGCCTTACATCGTGGTGCTGGTGGATGAATTTGCCGACCTGATGATGACCGTTGGTAAGAAAGTGGAAGAGCTGATTGCACGTCTGGCACAGAAAGCGCGTGCGGCGGGTATCCACCTGGTTCTGGCTACGCAGCGTCCGTCCGTGGACGTTATCACTGGTCTTATTAAGGCAAACATCCCGACCCGTATCGCGTTTACCGTGTCGAGTAAAATTGACTCGCGTACTATCCTTGACCAGGGCGGAGCAGAGTCGCTGCTGGGGATGGGTGATATGCTCTACTCCGGGCCGAACTCCACCTCGCCGGTGCGTGTTCACGGTGCGTTTGTTCGCGACCAGGAAGTGCACGCGGTTGTGCAGGACTGGAAAGCGCGCGGGCGTCCGCAATACGTTGACGGCATCACCTCCGACAGCGAAAGCGAAGGTGGCGGCGGTGGTTTTGACGGCGGCGAAGAGCTGGATCCGTTATTCGACCAGGCGGTTAATTTCGTCACCGAAAAACGTAAAGCGTCCATCTCGGGCGTGCAGCGCCAGTTCCGTATCGGCTACAACCGCGCGGCGCGTATCATTGAGCAGATGGAAGCGCAGGGCATCGTGAGCGAACAGGGGCACAACGGTAACCGTGAGGTGCTGGCGCCACCGCCGTTTGAGTAACCTTCAGCGATTGCAAAGAAGGGTAAATCAGCAAAAATTAAGCATATTCTTCTGTCGCCTGCCTTCGGGCAGGTACAGAATGGAAACGGAACCCCCATATCGGGAAGACGTATTTTAAGGAATAACAATGAAAAAAATCGCCATCGCCTGTGCATTACTCTCCAGTTTTGTTGCCAGCAGCGTCTGGGCTGATGCAGCCAGCGACCTTAAAAGCCGACTGGATAAAGTGAGCAGCTTCCACGCCAGCTTCACGCAAAAAGTGACTGACGGCAGCGGCAACGCGGTGCAGGAAGGGCAGGGAGATTTGTGGGTGAAGCGCCCAAATCTGTTCAACTGGCACATGACCCAGCCGGATGAAAGCGTTCTGGTGTCTGACGGTAAAACCCTGTGGTTCTACAACCCGTTTGTTGAGCAGGCGACCGCCACCTGGCTGAAAGACGCGACCAGCAATACGCCGTTTATGCTCATTGCCCGTAACCAGTCCAGCGACTGGCAGCAGTACAACATTAAACAAAACGGCGACGAGTTTGTCCTGACGCCAAAAGGCAGCAACGGTAATCTGAAGCAGTTCACCATTAACGTGAGCAGCAACGGCACCATCAATCAGTTTGGCGCGGTTGAGCAGGACGATCAGCGCAGCAGCTATCAGTTGAAGTCTCAGCAAAACGGCGCTGTTGATGCATCGAAATTCACCTTTACCCCGCCGCAGGGCGTAACGGTGGACGACCAACGCAATAAGTAAGAGGCATGAGTGAGCAATTTGTCGCTCGATTTTTCAGATAATGCGTTTCAACCTCTGGCCGCCCGTATGCGGCCAGAAAATTTAGCGCAGTACATCGGTCAGCAACATCTGCTGGCTGCGGGGAAACCCTTGCCGCGCGCCATCGAGGCCGGGCATCTGCACTCCATGATCCTCTGGGGGCCACCCGGCACCGGAAAAACCACGCTCGCTGAAGTGATTGCCCGCTATGCCAACGCGGACGTTGAGCGCATCTCGGCGGTCACGTCGGGGGTGAAAGAGATCCGTGAGGCGATCGAGCGGGCGCGACAAAACCGCAATGCCGGACGTCGCACCATTCTGTTTGTCGACGAAGTTCACCGCTTCAACAAGAGCCAGCAGGATGCCTTCCTGCCGCACATTGAAGACGGTACGATTTTCTTCATCGGCGCCACCACGGAAAACCCGTCGTTTGAACTGAACTCTGCGCTGCTGTCCCGTGCGCGCGTGTATCTGCTTAAATCGCTGACCACGGAAGATATCGAAAAGGTTCTGACGCAAGCGATGGACGACAAAGCGCGGGGTTACGGCGGACAGGATATCGTTCTGCCGGACGAGACGCGTCGTGCGATCGCCGAACTGGTGAACGGTGATGCCCGTCGGGCGCTGAACACGCTCGAAATGATGGCCGATATGGCCGAAGTGGACGATGCGGGCAAGCGCGTATTGAAGCCTGAACTGCTCACCGAAATTGCCGGTGAACGCAGCGCGCGCTTCGATAATAAAGGCGACCGTTTCTACGACCTTATCTCTGCGCTGCATAAGTCCGTGCGCGGCAGCGCGCCGGATGCGGCGCTCTACTGGTATGCGCGTATCATCACCGCCGGTGGCGATCCGTTATATGTCGCGCGCCGCTGCCTAGCGATTGCGTCGGAAGACGTCGGCAATGCCGATCCGCGCGCCATGCAGGTCGCGCTTTCCGCCTGGGATTGCTTTACCCGCGTCGGGCCTGCGGAGGGTGAGCGCGCCATTGCTCAGGCGATTGTCTATCTGGCCTGCGCACCGAAAAGCAATGCGGTGTATACCGCCTTCAAAGCGGCGATGTCGGATGCACGTGAACGTCCGGATTACGACGTTCCGGTACACCTTCGCAATGCCCCTACAAAGCTGATGAAAGAGATGGGTTACGGGCAGGAGTATCGCTACGCCCATGATGAACCCAATGCCTACGCCGCCGGGGAGGAGTATTTCCCGCAGGAGATGGCACAAACCCGCTATTATCACCCCACAAACAGAGGTCTTGAGGGTAAGATTGGCGAAAAGCTCGCCTGGCTTGCCGGACAGGATCAAAATAGCCCTATAAAACGCTACCGTTAGTTCAATCGTTGCGGTAATGTTGGCAATATATCTCTGTGGCCGCAGGCTGTGGTCACTTTTTCCTTTTTTAATTCGATAAGCACAGGATAAGCATGCTCGATCCCAATCTGCTGCGTAATGAGCCAGACGCAGTCGCTGAAAAACTGGCACGCCGGGGCTTTAAGCTGGATGTAGATAAGCTGCGCGCTCTCGAAGAGCGTCGTAAAGTTTTGCAGGTACAAACTGAAAATCTGCAAGCAGAGCGTAATTCTCGATCGAAATCCATTGGCCAGGCGAAAGCGCGCGGGGAAGACATTGAGCCATTACGCCTGGAAGTGAACAAACTGGGTGAAGAGCTGGATAAGGCGAAAGCTGAACTGGACGTTCTTCAGGCTGAAATTCGCGATATTGCTCTGGCGATCCCGAACATTCCTGACGACAGCGTGCCTGTCGGCAAAGACGAAAACGACAACGTTGAAGTGAAACGCTGGGGTACGCCTCGCGAGTTTGACTTCGAAGTGCGCGATCACGTGACCCTGGGCGAAATGCACGCGGGCCTGGACTTTGCGGCAGCGGTTAAGCTGACCGGTTCTCGCTTCGTGGTGATGAAAGGGCAAATTGCTCACCTGCACCGCGCGCTGGCTCAGTTCATGCTGGATCTGCACACCGAGCAGCACGGCTACAGCGAAACCTACGTACCGTATCTGGTTAACCACGATACGCTGTACGGTACAGGCCAGCTGCCGAAATTTGCCGGCGATCTGTTCCACACCCGTCCGCTGGACGAGGAAGCAGACAGCAGTAACTACGCGCTGATCCCAACCGCGGAAGTGCCGCTGACCAACCTGGTGCGTGACGAGATCATCGACGAAGACGATCTGCCAATCAAACTGACCGCGCACTCTCCGTGCTTCCGTTCTGAAGCGGGTTCTTACGGTCGTGATACTCGCGGCCTGATCCGTATGCACCAGTTCGATAAGGTTGAGATGGTGCAGATTGTTCGTCCGGAAGAATCGATGGATGCGCTGGAAGAGATGACCGGCCACGCGGAAAAAGTGCTGGAACTGCTGGGGCTGCCTTACCGCCGTATGGCGCTGTGCACCGGGGATATGGGCTTCGGCGCCTGCAAAACCTTCGACCTCGAAGTGTGGGTGCCGGCGCAGAACACCTACCGTGAAATCTCTTCCTGCTCTAACGTCTGGGATTTCCAGGCGCGTCGTATGCAGGCGCGTTGCCGCAGCAAGTCCGACAAGAAGACCCGTCTGGTTCATACCCTGAACGGTTCTGGTCTGGCGGTTGGTCGTACGCTGGTGGCCGTGCTGGAGAACTACCAGCAGGCAGACGGTCGCATTGAGATCCCTGAGGTGCTGCGTCCTTACATGAAAGGCCAGCAGTTCATCGGTTAATATTTTGCTTCAAAACAAAAAAGCGCCTCAGGGCGCTTTTTTTATATCCCTGATTTGATACGACGCAATACCTCCTCCCTCTAAAGTAGTAATACTCCTCCGAACGAAAGTTAGCATAAAACACCGATAACGTAGCTTTTCGTTATATATAAAACTACATAGCGGTTTGCACCGCCTCTCTTTTCTTTGTGAGCAACCAAAGTGAGTCTTTATGAAAATCAAAGCGCCTGAAGCGTTAATGGCTGCCGAGGTCACTCGCCGTGGGTTGATGAAAACCACGGCAATAGGCGGCCTGGCTGTTGCCAGCAGCGCCTTTACGCTCCCCTTTACCCGACTGGCGTCGGCGGCGGAGGCTCTGTCTCCCGCTTCAGCCCCGGAAAAAGTGGTGTGGAGTGCCTGTACCGTTAACTGTGGTAGCCGCTGCCCACTGCGTATGCACGTCGTGGACGGTGAAATCAAATACGTAGAAACCGACAATACCGGCGATGATAACTCCGAAGAGTTACATCAGGTTCGTGCCTGTCTGCGTGGCCGCTCAATGCGCCGTCGCGTTTATAACCCGGATCGTCTGAAATATCCCATGAAGCGTGTCGGTAAGCGTGGGGAAGGAAAGTTCGAGCGCATTAGCTGGGACGAAGCCTACGATATTATCGCGACCAACATGCAGCGCCTGATCAAAGAGTACGGCAATGAATCCATCTACCTGAACTACGGCACCGGGACGCTTGGCGGCACCATGACCCGCTCCTGGCCGCCGGGTAAAACGCTGGTAGCGCGCCTGATGAACTGCTGCGGCGGCTATCTCAACCATTATGGCGACTACTCTTCCGCACAGATTGCTGCGGGCCTGAACTATACCTACGGCGGCTGGGCAGACGGCAACAGTCCGTCGGATATCGAAAACAGTAAACTGGTGGTGTTGTTCGGCAACAACCCGGGCGAAACGCGCATGAGCGGCGGCGGAGTAACCTATTACCTTGAGCAGGCGCGCGCCAAATCCAACGCACGAATGATCATCGTCGATCCGCGCTACACCGATACCGGCGCCGGGCGTGAAGACGAGTGGATCCCCATCCGCCCTGGTACCGACGCGGCGCTGGTCAATGCGCTGGCGTATGTGATGATTACTGAAAACCTCGTCGACCAGCCGTTCCTGGATAAATACTGCGTCGGTTATGACGAGAAGACGCTCCCTGCCAGCGCACCGGCTAACGGGCACTATAAAGCCTATATTCTTGGCCAGGGCAGCGACGGCGTGGCGAAAACCCCGGAGTGGGCATCCACTATCACCGGCATTCCTGTCGAACGTATTGTTCAGCTGGCACGTGAAATCGGTTCAGCCAAACCGGCTTATATCAGCCAGGGCTGGGGACCACAGCGTCACGCGAATGGTGAGATTGCCACCCGCGCCATTTCTATGCTCTCAATTCTGACCGGCAACGTCGGCATTCACGGCGGTAATAGCGGCGCGCGTGAAGGCTCGTATGAAGTACCGTTTGAACGTATGCCAACGCTGGATAATCCGGTTCAGACCAGCATCTCTATGTTTATGTGGACTGACGCGATCGAGCGCGGCCCGGAAATGACCGCGCTGCGCGACGGCGTTCGGGGCAAAGATAAGCTGGATGTGCCGATCAAAATGATCTGGAACTATGCCGGTAACTGCCTGATCAACCAGCACTCCGAAATCAACCGCACCCACGAAATTTTGCAGGATGATAAGAAGTGCGAAATGATTGTGGTGATCGACTGCCATATGACCTCGTCGGCGAAGTATGCCGATATCCTGCTACCAGACTGCACCGCCTCTGAGCAGATGGATTTTGCGCTGGACGCCTCCTGCGGCAACATGTCCTATGTGATCTTCACTGACCAGGCCATCAAACCGCGCTTCGAGTGCAAAACCATCTATGAGATGACGTCCGAGCTGGCGAAACGTCTTGGCGTTGAGCAGCAGTTCACCGAGGGACGCACTCAGGAAGGATGGATGCGCCATCTGCATGAGCTCTCCCGCAAAGCCATTCCAGACCTGCCGGACTTCGATACCTTCCGCAAGCAGGGGATGTACAAACAGCGCGACCCGGACGGGCATCACGTGGCGTACAAAGCCTTCCGCGAGGATCCGGTAGCCAATCCGCTGACCACGCCGTCGGGCAAAATCGAGATCTATTCGGAAGAGCTGGCAAAAATTGCCGCGTCCTGGGAATTGCCGGAAGGGGACGTTATCGATCCACTGCCGATCTATACGCCTGGTTTCGAAAACTACAACGATCCGCTGACGGAGAAATTCCCGCTTCAGCTGACCGGTTTCCACTATAAAGCGCGTGTTCACTCCACCTACGGCAACGTTGACGTACTGAAAGCGGCCTGCCGACAGGAGATGTGGATCAACCCGATGGATGCGAAAGCGCGCGGCATCAGTAATGGCGATCGCGTACGTATCTTCAACGGGCGTGGCGAGGTGCATATCGAAGCCAAAGTGACGCCGCGCATGATGCCGGGCGTTGTCGCGCTGGGGGAAGGGGCCTGGTATAACCCGGATGCGAATCGCATCGATCAGGCGGGCTGCATCAACGTTCTCACTACGCAGCGTCCATCGCCGCTGGCGAAGGGCAACCCATCCCACACGAACCTCGTTCAGGTTGAAAAGGCGTAAGGAGTAACCGATGACAACCCAGTATGGATTTTTTATTGATTCCAGCCGTTGCACCGGGTGCAAAACCTGCGAGCTGGCCTGCAAGGATTATAAGGACCTGACCCCGGACGTCAGCTTCCGTCGTATTTATGAATACGCGGGCGGCGACTGGCAGGAGGACAACGGCGTCTGGCATCAGAATGTCTTCGCTTATTACCTGTCGATTGCCTGCAACCACTGCGAAGATCCGGCCTGTACCAAGGTCTGTCCGAGCGGGGCAATGCACAAGCGCGACGACGGCTTTGTGGTGGTGGACGAGGACGTCTGCATCGGCTGTCGCTACTGCCACATGGCCTGCCCGTACGGCGCACCGCAGTACAACGCCGCTAAAGGCCACATGACCAAGTGCGACGGCTGCCACAGCCGCGTGGCGGACGGCAAAAAGCCCATCTGCGTCGAGTCCTGCCCGCTTCGTGCGCTGGATTTTGGCCCGATTGAGGAGCTGCGCAAAAAACACGGCCAGCTTGCCGCCGTCGCGCCGCTGCCGTCTGCGCACTTCACGAAGCCGAGTATTGTGATCAAACCTAACGCCAACAGCCGTCCGACGGGTGACACCACCGGCTACCTGGCAAACCCGAAGGAGGTGTGAGATGGGAAGTGGATGGCATGAATGGCCGCTGATGACCTTCACGGTCTTTGGGCAGTGCGTGGTGGGCGGGTTTATTGTCCTCGCGCTGGCGCTTATGAAAGGTAATCTCAGTGCCGAACGGCAGCAGCGTCTGGTGCTCAGTATGTTCGGTCTGTGGGTGCTGATGGGCATTGGCTTTATCGCCTCCACGCTGCACCTGGGTTCGCCGATGCGCGCGTTCAACTCCCTGAATCGCGTGGGCGCCTCTTCGCTGAGTAATGAGATTGCCAGCGGCGCAATCTTCTTTGCCGTAGGCGGGCTGGGGTGGCTACTGGCAGCGGTGAAAAAGCTGCCGTCAGGGTTACGCGCGTTGTGGCTTATCGTCACCATGATACTGGGCGTGGTATTCGTCTGGATGATGGTTCGGGTGTACAACACGATTGACACCGTTCCGACCTGGTACAGCGTCTGGACACCGATGAGCTTCTTCCTGACGATGTTCATTGGCGGCCCGCTGCTGGGCTATCTGCTGCTGCGCGTGGCCGGCGTTACGGGTTGGGCGATGCGCCTGCTGCCTGCGATCTCGCTGCTGGCACTGGTCATCAGTACCGTTGTGGCGCTGATGCAGGGAGCGGAGCTGGCGACGATTCACAGCTCTATCCAACAGGCTTCGGCCCTGGTGCCGGATTACGGTTCGCTGATGGCCTGGCGCGTGGTGCTGCTGACGGCGGCGCTGGTCTGCTGGGTTGCCCCTCAGCTTAAAGGCTACCAGCCTGCGCTGCCGTTGCTGTCGCTGGCGTTTGTACTGGTGCTGGCCGGGGAACTGATTGGCCGCGGCGTGTTTTACGGTCTGCATATGACGGTCGGTATGGCTATTGCCAGCTAGTTTTTATTTTTTGTTATATAAAGCCGGGACATAGCGCCCGGCTTTTCTTTTTTCATTCATGAAATTTTTCAACTGATGTTTCGCTTAAGAATTTCCCGGATATAAATAAAAACAAATAGATAATTAATATCTGTAGCAGGCTTTGCATTAGCAGGATGAGTTTTTTAAATCGACGTGGCGCATATCGTGCGTGACGCCTGAATCGGTGGATTGACTTTGTTTTTGCCAGTGGCATGATGCGCACGAAATCTGAACTTCCTCACGGTTTTTAAATCCATGACCACCTATACCCGCCCGGTGCTTTTGTTGCTCTGTGGCCTGCTTTTGCTGACCCTGGCGATCGCGGTGTTAAACACACTCGTCCCGCTCTGGCTGGCCCATGAAAACTTACCGACCTGGCAGGTGGGTATGGTTAGCTCGTCCTTTTTTACGGGAAATCTGCTGGGCACCTTATTAACGGGTAGCCTTATTAAGCGTTTTGGTTTTAACCGTAGTTATTATCTGGCGTCGCTGATCTTTGCCGTCGGATGCGCTGGTTTAGGCCTGATGGTCGGCTTCTGGAGCTGGATGGTCTGGCGCTTTATTGCGGGCGTCGGCTGCGCAATGATTTGGGTAGTGGTGGAAAGTGCGCTGATGTGCAGCGGCACCTCGCGTAACCGCGGGCGTCTGCTGGCAGCTTACATGATGGTGTATTACGTCGGTACCGTTCTGGGACAACTGATGGTCAGCAAATTCCCAACCGACCTGATGAGCGTACTGCCGTGGGTAACGGGCATGGTGCTGGCTGCGGTCCTGCCGCTGCTCTTTACCCGAATCGTGAACCAGAGCAGTGAGCATCAGGAAGCTACGCACGTCTGGCCGATGCTCAGGCTTCGTCAGGCGCGTTTAGGCGTTAACGGCTGCATTATCTCCGGGATTGTGCTGGGTTCACTCTATGGCCTGATGCCGCTCTATCTCAACCATCAGGGCGTCAGCGATTCCGGGATCGGTTTCTGGATGGCGGTCATGGTCAGCGCTGGGATTGTAGGTCAATGGCCGATCGGTCGTCTGGCCGATCGTTTTGGTCGCCTGCTGGTGCTGCGCGTGCAGGTTTTTGTGGTGATCATGGGCTGCCTCGCCATGCTCAGTAACGCTGCGATGGCGCCTGCGCTGTTCATTCTGGGGGCTGCGGGCTTTACGCTCTATCCCGTCGCGATGGCCTGGGCCTGTGAGAAAGTAGAGCATCATCAGCTGGTGGCGATGAACCAGGCTTTATTGCTGAGCTACACCATCGGCAGCTTGCTGGGGCCGACTTTCACCTCCATGCTCATGCAAAACTACTCTGATAACCTGCTGTTTATCATGATTGCCAGCGTGTCGTTTATCTATCTGCTAATGCTGCTGCGCAAAGTCGGCGAGCATCCCACGCCGGTGGCACACGCCTGATGAATTAAAAGCCTGTCGATGACAGGCTTTTTTGTCCCTGTCACATATAAGACTTTTGCTTATTGTGCGTTTTTACTGCCTGGCGATAATTCAAATGCGTACTACCACAAAAAGGCAGCCATCATGTCTACTCGTCGTTTTACCACTACCGCACTTGCCGTAGTGTTGTCCTTAACGTTTGCAACGGCTCCGGTCATGGCTAATCCCGGGAACGGGAATGGCGGTGGCCACGGAAACGGTGGCGGACAAGGTAATAGCGGCAATCATGGTAACGGCAACGCCGGCAACCATGGTAATAAGCAAAATAAGGGTCAGAATAATCCAGGAAAATCGGATAAAAGCGTCAAAAACAGCAAAGATGTCGGTAACGACGTCGATGTGCGCGTGAGCTTCGATCGCGCCCGCCATCTGGCGCTGAATTATGGCTTAACGGGCTATGACTCTCTGCCTCCGGGCATTGCGAAAAATCTTGCGCGCGGTAAACCGCTGCCTCCGGGCATTGCAAAGAAAACCGTGCCTGCCTCAATGCTCGGCCAGCTTCCGTCCTATCCGGGGTATGAATGGCGCGTGGTGGGGGACGACCTCGTCTTAATTGCCCTGAGTACCGCGATTGTGACTGCCGTTATTAACGGCGTCTTTGAATAGAATATAAAAAGGCCCGGTTCTCACCGGGCCTTTTTCTTAATACATGACCTTGTGGCCGTACTGCTCAAGAATGCCTTTGACGCGTTCCATCGTCTCTTTTTTCGGCGGCTTCACGCCGTCAAGCTTGTACTCTTCGCCCATCGCCACCCATTTATGTTTACCCAGCTCGTGATAGGGCAGGAGTTCAATTTTCTCCACGTTGCCCATATCCCGGGTAAACTCGCCCAGACGATGCGCGGAATCATCATCATCTGACCAGCCCGGCACCACCACGTAGCGGATCCACGTTTTGACGCCTTTGTTGGCAATGTATTTGGCAAATTCCAGCGTACGGTGGTTCGAGACGCCGACCAGGTTCTGGTGAATTTCATCGTTCATCTGTTTGAGATCGAGCATCACCAGATCGGTTACCTCAAGCAGTTCATCAATAACCGGATCGTAGCGGCGTACAAAGCCGTTGGTGTCGAGGCAGGTATGAATGCCTTCTTTGTGGCAGGCGCGGAACCAGTCGCGCACAAACTCAGCCTGAAGAATGGCTTCACCGCCGGATGCCGTCACGCCACCGCCGGACGCGTTCATAAAGTGGCGATAGGTCACCACCTCTTTCATCAGATCCTCAACGGTGACTTCTTTGCCGCCGTGGGTATCCCAGGTGTCACGGTTGTGGCAGTACAGGCAGCGCATCAGGCAGCCCTGGAAAAAGGTGATGAAACGGATCCCCGGGCCATCGACGGTGCCACAGGATTCAAAGGAGTGAATGCGACCAATAATTGACATTGCGGTGATATCTCCAGCATCGGCCCGTCCGGGGCCTGAGTATGCACAGCTCAAAGCCGGCTGTGTTGAAGTCTGTTTTGGCTGTTATCCATAAAGTATAGATAGCGGACAAAAGAGACTGAGGAGAAGAGGGTGCTAAAAAGGCCCCACTGACGTGGAGCCTTTATTGTACGCTTTTTAACGCGTGATTTCAGTCAATTCCACTTACATGGACTGAGTGAAAGTACGGGTGATAACGTCCTGCTGCTGTTCTTTAGTCAGGGAGTTAAAACGTACTGCGTAACCTGATACACGAATGGTCAGCTGAGGATATTTCTCAGGATGTTCCATCGCGTCGAGCAGCATTTCACGGTTCATCACGTTCACGTTCAGGTGCTGACCACCTTCGATGGACGCTTCGTGGTGGAAGTAACCATCCATCAGACCCGCGAGGTTAGTTTTACGTACTTCGTCATCTTTACCCAGCGCGTTTGGCACGATAGAGAAGGTGTAAGAGATACCATCTTTCGCGTAAGCAAACGGCAGTTTAGCAACGGAGGTCAGAGAGGCAACCGCACCTTTCTGGTCACGACCGTGCATTGGGTTAGCACCTGGGCCGAATGGCGCGCCAGCACGACGACCGTCTGGGGTGTTACCGGTTTTCTTACCATACACAACGTTAGAGGTGATGGTCAGAACAGACTGAGTCGGGATAGCGTTACGGTAGGTAGTGAGTTTCTGAATTTTCTTCATGAAACGTTCTACCAGGTCAACTGCCATGTCATCCACGCGAGCGTCGTTGTTACCAAACTGCGGGTATTCGCCTTCGATTTCGAAGTCGATAGCCAGACCGTCTTCATCACGAATTGGTTTAACTTTCGCATATTTGATTGCAGACAGGGAGTCAGCCGCAACGGACAGGCCTGCGATACCACACGCCATGGTGCGAACCACGTCACGGTCGTGCAGCGCCATCAGAGAGGCTTCGTAGCTGTACTTGTCGTGCATGTAGTGGATAACGTTCAGCGCAGTCACGTACTGCTTAGCCAGCCAGTCCATGAAGTGGTCCATGCGCTCCATGACTTCATCATAGTTCAGCACGTCGCCTTTGATAGGTTCAGACTTAGGACCAACCTGCATTTTCAGTTTTTCATCAACGCCGCCGTTGATAGCGTACAGCATGGTTTTCGCCAGGTTTGCACGCGCACCGAAGAACTGCATTTGCTTACCAACAACCATTGGGCTTACGCAGCACGCGATAGCGTAGTCGTCGTTGTTGAAGTCCGGACGCATCAGGTCATCGTTCTCGTATTGTAGAGAAGAGGTGTCGATGGACACTTTAGCGGCGAATTTCTTGAAGTTCAGAGGCAGTTTTTCAGACCACAGAACGGTGATGTTCGGCTCCGGAGAAGGACCCATGGTGTACAGGGTGTTCAGGAAGCGGAAGCTGTTTTTGGTTACCAGAGTACGGCCATCTACGCCCATACCGCCAATAGATTCGGTTGCCCAGATTGGGTCACCAGAGAACAGCTCATCATATTCTGGAGTACGCAGGAAGCGAACCATACGCAGTTTCATGACCAGGTGGTCAATCATTTCCTGAGCGTCTTGCTCGGTGATTTTACCTGCTTTCAGGTCACGTTCGATGTACGCATCCAGGAAGGTGGATACGCGACCGAAGGACATTGCTGCACCGTTCTGAGACTTAACAGCGGCCAGGTAGCCGAAGTAGGTCCACTGGATAGCTTCCTGAGCGTTGGTTGCAGGGCCAGAGATATCGCAGCCATATTTCGCAGCCATCTCTTTGATCTGACCCAGCGCACGGTGCTGTTCAGCAATCTCTTCACGCAGACGGATAGTCGCTTCCAGGTTTACGCCGTTTTCCAGGTCAGACTGGAGAGAGACGAACTGTGCGTATTTGTCTTTCATCAGGAAGTCGATACCGTACAGCGCAACGCGACGGTAGTCACCGATGATACGGCCACGGCCATAGGCATCTGGCAGACCGGTCAGAACGCCAGATTTACGGCAGTTCAGGATGTCTTTGGTGTAAACATCGAATACGCCCTGGTTATGGGTTTTACGGTATTCGGTGAAGATTTTTTTCAGCATTGGGTCCAGCTCGCGGTTATACGCTTTGCAGGAACCTTCAACCATTTTAATGCCACCGAACGGGATGATTGCGCGTTTCAGTGGTGCTTCAGTCTGGAGACCAACGATTTTCTCAAGGGCTTTGTTGATGTAGCCAGCATCGTGAGAAGTGATGGTGGAAGCAACGGAGGTGTCAAAATCAACTGGCGCGTGAGTGCGGTTTTCCAGTTTAACGCCTTCCATTACGCTGTCCCACAGCTTGGTGGTTGCGTCAGTTGCACCAGCCAGGAAGGATTCGTCACCTTCATACGGGGTATAGTTTTTCTGAATAAAGTCACGGACGTTGACTTCATTCTGCCAGTCACCTTTCGTAAAACCTTCCCAGGCTGTGGCTAACTTTTCATTAAGCTCGGACATGTAACACCTACCTTCTTAAGTGGATTTTTTATTTACTGCCTGAGACAACCATTAATGATGATCGCCGCCACGCAGGTAAATGACCCAGTATGTCAACCCAACTAACAGACCCCCACCGATAATGTTCCCGATAGTGACGGGGATCAGGTTATCAGTAATGAAATTCATAATAGTCAGGTGTGAAAAACTTTCCGGGGTTGAACCAACAGCAGTCCAGAACTCCGGGCTTGCAAAGTTGCGGATAACAATCCCCATCGGGATCATGAACATATTCGCAATACTGTGCTCAAAGCCGCTGGCAACAAACATCGCAACCGGCAGAACCATAATCATGGCTTTATCCATCAGGCTACGACCAGAGTAGCTCATCCAGACCGCCAGGCAGACCATCAGGTTTGCAAGGATGCCGAGAGCAACAGCTTCGATAAATGTATGGTGCATTTTGTGGTCAGCGGTTTGCAGGACGTTAAGCCCCCAGCCGCCGTTGGCGGTCATGTACTCGCCAGAGAGCCACATCAACAGAACAAAGAGCAGACAGCCAATCAGGTTACCAACGTAGACGTTGAGCCAGTTGCGCCCCAGTTGACCCCAGGTAATTCTTCCGCTGGCTTTTGCCACAACAATCAACACCGTTGAGGTGAAGAGGTCGGCACCGCAGATGACGCAAAGAATCAGACCCAGTGAGAAGCAAATACCACCAATCAGTTTCGCTATGCCGAAAGGCATCCCGGCCGTGCCGGTGGTGGCTGTGATATAGAAGACGAAAGCGATGGAGATGAACACACCAGCCGTGATGGCCAGAAAGAACGTCGTCATCGGATGTTTCGTTGCTTTGTAGACACCCGCTTCTTCGGCAACTTTCGCCATCGCAGCGGGGAGTAATAGATCAAAAGGGTTGTCAGCTTTCACACTAACTCTCTCTTTATTAAGTCGGCGACGAGATACTAACAAAGCATTATAGAAGAGAAATTGATATAGATCATATCTCGCCTGGCTTATAGGCCCGCAGTGTGTATGGTTTTACAGCAAAAGCGGAGTAAGTATTTGATTATCCGTATAAAAATAAATTTTAAAAGTTATGAAAAGAGTTGAATTTTTTCCTTCAGCCTCCCTTAAAACAGTTAATTAAAATGGAGTATTTATTATAATTAGTAACAGTAAAGCAC
>NZ_JADCKU010000026.1:0-36927 GCF_014982165.1 Enterobacter cloacae complex sp. P24RS | reverse complement strand
GGTGTGGGGTGTGGGGTGTGTTTTGTTATTTAGAGTCAGACTTGTATTCGTACTCGTAATAGCCGTAATCCTGATACCCGGTCGCGCGGCGGAAGATGGAGTTCAGGATGACCCCTTTCACCTCGATGCCGTTCTGCTCGAAGCGGCTCAGGCTGGTTTCTACTTCCTTCAGGGTGTTCACCGCATAGCGTGCAACCATCAGCGTGGTGCCCGCATGACGCCCCACGACGGCGGCGTCGGTGACGGCCAAAATTGGCGGGGTATCGATCAGCACCAGGTCATAGTTTTTGCTCGCCCACTCGATCAGCTGCGTGAAGCGCTCGCTCATCAGCAGTTCAGACGGGTTCGGCGGCACCTGACCGCGCGGGATCAGGTCAAATTTGGGAATCGACGTCGGCTTGGCGCTCTCGCTGATTTCCCCTTTCCCGAGCAGGATTTCGGACAGGCCGTTAACGTTGTTGGTCCCCAGCAGCTCATGGGTGTAGCCCTTACGCATATCGCAGTCGATCAGCAGCACGCGCTTGTTGGTCTGGCTCACCACCGCCGCCAGGTTGGCGCAGACGAAGGTTTTACCGATTGACGGGCTTACGCCGGTCATCATCAGGACGTTGTTTTTGGCCTGCATCATGGCGAAGTGGAGGCTGGTACGCAGGCTGCGCACCGCTTCAATCGCCAGGTCGGTCGGGTTACCCACGGCCAGCAGCTGGCTCTGTTTGTAACGCTTCACGCCCTTAACGGTTTTGACGTTGTCACGCGACTTCTGCCACTCGGAAAGCGGGATGCTGGCGTAAACGCTGATACCGTGCTCTTCCAGCACCTGCGGGCTTTCGATACCGCGGTTGAACAGGGAGCGCAGCAGCACGCCGACGATGGAGAGCATCAGGCCGAGAATAATGCTGCCGAAGATAATCAGCGCCTTCTTCGGCTTCAGCACACCCGGCTGGGTGATCGCCGGGTCAACGATACGCACGTCGCCGACGGTGCTGGCTTCGGTGATTTTCAGCTCCTGCTGTTTGTTCAGCAGCTGCATATACACCTGCTGGCCAGATTCCACGTCACGCGTCAGACGCACGATTTCCTGCTGCGTCTTCGGCATAGCGGTCACGCGGTCGTTCAGCTTCGCCTTCTCTTCTTCCAGCGTGCGGCGTTTCTCCAGCAGCGTGCGGTACGCCGGGTGACGCTTGGTGTAGAGCTTGGAAATTTCCGCCTCTTTGAAGGTCAACTCGTTCAGCTGCGCGTCGATATTGACCATGGAGTCGAGAACCGATTTCGCCTCCAGCGGCAGGTCGACGGAGTCTTTATCCTGACGGTACGCGTTCAGCTTGTTCTCGGCGTCGTCCAGACGGGCGCGCACTTCCGGCAGCTGTTTACTGAGGAACGCCAGGCTTTTCGCGGCTTCCGCAGACTTGCGCTCGATATTCTGCTCAAGATAGTTGCGAGTGATGCTGTTCAGGATGTCGCGGATTTGATCTTTATCTTCACCGGTGAAGGTCATGCTCAGAACGCCGGTGTCCTTGCCGTTTTCGGTAACGGTCAGGTTGTTTTGCAGATTGTTGATCATCCCGAGCGTGGAGAACTTGGTGACAGTAAACTCACCGCCCTCGTGCGCGTGGATGGCGCCAACCCGGATGCTCACGCCGTCTTTGGTCAGCATCTGCCCCACCTCTCCGCGCACGCTCAAGCCCGCGTCGCTGGTCAGCTGATACTGTTTCGGTCCCAGCACGGTCAGGGTAAAGGTTTGGTCCCCTGCCCCTTTTGGAATCACGAAGTCGGTAACTTTTACCGTATCGTTACTGCGCCCCATCAGGCGATCCCAGCCTGCGCCAAATACCGGGAAGGTATTTTTGGTGACCGCAATATCCAGCCCCAAATCGTGAACCGTTTTGCCCAGAACCAGGCGCGACTGGATCAGCTGAATTTCGGCTTCCGACGCCGGTGGCTTATTGGCCAGTGCCGAGCCGATATCCTGAACCAGTGAGTTACCGGTGTTCTGTTCGATCTGCACCAGCGCATCGGCGCTGTAAATCGGCGTCGCGAACAGCGTATAAACGATCGCCGCCACGGCAAAAACGGCGGTAATACCCAGCACCCACCATTTCGCTTCAATAACAGTCCCGACAAGACGACCGATATCGATTTCATCACTGCCCGACGTCGGGGCGGCAGAAGGTTTTGTTTTTTCTGTCATTGTTATCCCTGCTGAGCTTTCAGTGCCTGCGCCCACTGGCGGGCAGACTGGTCTAGTAAGGTGTATACCGCCTCAAAGGCCTCGCGGCTCTTGCGATACGGATCGGGAATTTCGCGCTCACCATCCCAGTGACCAAACAGCATCACCTTGCCGCGCATCTCCGGTGCGATATCGCACAGCGCGTGAATGTGGCGTTTTTCCATCGCGAGGATCAGGTCATATTCCCGGCACATCCGGCCAGAGACCTGACGGGCAACGTGCCCGTCGAGTGAGAGGTTATGTTCAAGGGCTACGCTCGATGCACGCTCGTCGGCACCTTTTCCAACCAGCGCGCCAAGCCCTGCGGAGTCGACCGTTAACGCAGGCTGGTAATTCTTCAGCAGCCTTTCAGCCGTGGGGGAACGGCAAATGTTCCCCACGCACACCACCAGAATTTTGTTAAACATCGCGGCTTACCAGGTATGAATGTCGCTCGCCGTATCCGTCATGTAGCGAACGCCACTGATGGTAGGCAGCAACTGGTTGATCAGACGGTTCCAGCGGGCAACCGGCGCGGTGGTGACGTAGACCACATCGTATGGCTGGAGACGGAACGACGTTGCCATGACCAGAGACGTCGCGTCGGACATATCCAGCTGGTAGATATTGGCAATTTTGCCCTTCGCGTTCTCGCCTTTGATAGGACGGATCACGAAGATGCCGCTGGCGTTGGAGGCGGTCAGATCGATGCCTTCCGCATTGCCCAGCGCTTCGGTCAGGGTCATACCGCTGAAGTCCATCTTGAGGGTGCTCTGTTTCTTCACTTCGCCCATCACGAACACTTTCAGATCGTCATTGCGCGGCACGTAAAGAATGTCGCCCGGATAAAGCAGGCGGTTCTGGGTCAGGTCGCCGTTTTGCATCAGCGCCTGAAGCGAAATGCGCTGCTCTTTGCCGTTGTGGGTCAGCACCACGTTGCGCCAGTCGGCGCCGTCGGTTAAACCGCCCGCGGCGTTGATCGCGTCCAGAACGGTGAGCGGTACGTTGGTGATAGCCTGCTGGCCGGATTTGTTAACCTGGCCGGAGATATACGCTTTCTGGGAGCGGAACGCGGCGATATTAACGTCCACCTGCGGGTCAGCAATGTACTGCGCCAGGCGGCCGGTAATATCACTACGGATCTCAGCAAGCGTTTTGCCTGCAACGTGCACTTTACCAATGTACGGATAGAACATGGTGCCATCGGACTGGACCCAGTTACCGGTGTCGCTTGAGCTGCGGTACTGGCCCGCAGGCGTGGTCAGTTCCGGGTGATCCCAGACGGTCACGTTAATAACGTCACCCGGCCCCACGCGATACTGGTAAGAGGCAATTTCCTGGTCCAGCGACATATTTGGCTGAGCAACGTTCGGACGCGGGCGCAATTGTTCTACCAGACGTGGGGTTAATGGGTAAACATTCACCATTTTGTCGAGATCAAAGTCAGCGTCCTGCTGCTTAATCACATCCTTGCCCATTGTTGACATATTGCTGCCGGGAAAGACCGTGCAACCACTCATCAAGGTCACAGACACCAATAATGGCATCAATTTCATTTTGGATTTCATCATTGATTATTTATCACTTTGGCAGAGTAATTATCCTGTGCAATTTAAATAAGCGCGGGTCGTGGTGACAATCAGAATGCAGTTAATCATTTAGCAATATAACTGGCATCAGTCCTAAAGTAAGCTTATTCATCTGTTGGCTATTGACAGAATAATTGAGGCTGATTCACACGCTTTCAGGCACGCTACCGCCCTTGGCTTTCAGTTACCAATACACTGACTAAACAATGCGTTATGGATAGACACCCTTCTGAACATGGCCTTTTGTAGAATATATCAACCACGTCAAAGGCACGGTTGATAATGAATTACCTTCACTAAAGACCGAAACAAAAATAGCAACAACGAAATTTAACATTTGATGCTGGGAGAATTGTTGCAGCTAACCTAATAGCAGGCAAGGAGACAACCGTCCTAATATTCGTTTTTAAGATTAATATTAAGAGCAAAGTTTTGAGGTTTTCGGATTTTCTTTATATTGACAAAATTGCGCGCCAAACCATTTACTGCGATATATCCTAAATATCGTTCATTGTAATTAAATCTTCGCAATTAACTTATTTACAGC
This sequence comes from Enterobacter cloacae complex sp. P24RS, assembly GCF_014982165.1. Taxonomy (NCBI): domain Bacteria; kingdom Pseudomonadati; phylum Pseudomonadota; class Gammaproteobacteria; order Enterobacterales; family Enterobacteriaceae; genus Enterobacter; species Enterobacter cloacae complex sp. P24RS. The sequence continues at coordinate 32,585 of NZ_JADCKU010000026.1, read as the reverse complement.
GCGCCCTAAATCGGTTTTACCTCAGTGTAGCATTAAGAGAAATCTCACCCCGGCATTGCAATTTTGGTCGGCTTTATCCATGATCGAAGTGTGACATTCGTCATATAACAGAAGGTATTGCGTTTACTATGGAATGGATTGCCGATCCATCAATCTGGGCCGGGCTGGTGACGCTCGTCGTCATTGAATTAGTGCTCGGGATTGATAACCTGGTGTTTATCGCCATCCTTGCGGATAAATTGCCTCCCTCGCAGCGCGACCGCGCCCGCGTGACGGGCCTTCTGCTCGCCATGGTGATGCGTTTGCTGCTGCTGGCCTCTATCTCCTGGCTGGTCACGCTGACCAAACCCCTCTTCACCGTTCAGAGCCTGAGCTTTAGCGCCCGCGATCTGATCATGCTTTTCGGCGGGCTGTTCCTGCTGTTCAAGGCTACCGTTGAGCTTAACGAGCGGCTGGAAGGGAAAGACAGCGAAAACCCCACCCAGCGACGCGGCGCTAAATTCTGGCCGGTGGTCGCACAAATCGTAGTGCTGGACGCCGTCTTCTCTCTCGACTCAGTGATCACCGCCGTCGGGATGGTTGACCACCTGGCCGTGATGATGGCCGCCGTGATCATCGCCATCACCCTGATGGTGCTCGCCAGCAAGGCCCTGACGCGATTTGTAAACAGCCACCCGACCATCGTGATCCTGTGCCTCAGCTTCCTGCTGATGATTGGCTTTAGCCTCGTTGCGGATGGCTTCGGCTTCCATATCCCAAAAGGCTACCTGTACGCCGCAATTGGCTTCTCGGTGCTGATTGAGTTTCTGAACCAGCTGGCCATCTTCAACCGCCGCCGCTTTCTCTCCGCGAACCAGACGCTACGACAGCGCACCGCCGATACGGTGATGCGCCTGCTGAGCGGCAGGAAAGAGGATGCCGAGCTGGACGCCGAGTCCGCGGCGATGCTTGCCGACCACAGCGACGGGCAGATCTTCAACCCGCAGGAGCGCCGGATGATAGAGCGTGTGCTCAATCTCAACCAGCGCTCCGTCAGCAGCATCATGACCTCCCGTCACGACATTGAGCATATAGATCTGACGGCGCCGGAAGAGCAGATCCGCGCCCTGCTGGATAAAAACCAGCACACCCGCGTGGTCGTCACCGGCGGGGACGAGGAAGAAGAGCTGCTGGGCGTGGTGCACGTGATCGACCTGCTGCAACAGCAGCTGCACGGTGAGCCGCTCAACCTGCGCGCGCTGGTGCGCCAGCCGCTGGTCTTCCCGGAAGCGCTGCCGCTGCTCTCCGCGCTGGAGCAGTTCCGTAACGCGCGTACCCACTTCGCATTTGTCGTGGATGAATTTGGCTCTGTGGAAGGACTGGTGACGCTCAGCGACGTTATGGAAACCATTGCCGGTAATCTGCCAAATGAGGTGGATGAGATCGACGCGCGCCACGATATTCAGAAAAACGCCGACGGCAGCTGGACCGCTAACGGCCACATGCCGCTTGAAGATCTGGTGCAGTTCGTTCCGCTTCCGCTGGACGAGAAGCGCGAATACCACACCATCGCCGGTTTGCTGATGGAATATCTTCAACGTATTCCGCAGCCGGGCGAAGAGGTTCAGGTGGGGGATTACATGATTAAAACCTTGCAGGTGGAAAGTCATCGCGTGCAGAAGGTGCAGCTGATCCCGCTGCGCGGTGACGATGAGAGGGATTTTGAGGTGTAAAAAAGCCGGGTGGCGCTTCGCTTACCCGGCCTACGGTGTCTGGCTTTTGTAGGCCGGGTAAGGCGAAGCCGCCACCCGGCACAACAGGCATCAGAGCTTATCGAGCAGTTTTTTCACGTCCTTACCTGACTGGGACTCTTTATTGCGATCCGCCCAGTCATTCAGCCGACGTTTCGCTTCATCCTGAAGATGCTTACGCAGGATCTGATCGACCTGCAAACTGTAATTCAGCGCCTGCCACTTTCCGTAGACGCGCAGTGGTATTGGCGTCTCTTTCAGGAATTCAACAAGCTGGCCTTCACCTTCCCAGCCGGCCTTCACGCGGACGTTGAAGCGGGTATCAGCCGTCTCTTTCACCAGATCCAGCGCACCGTTTCCGGTCAGCGCCAGCAGAGACGAGGTTCCCTGCATCTCGTCGAGCGAGAGCTGACCGTTGTCGAGGGCAAGCTCGCTGGTAAAGCTGTCGAGACGGGTGGCGCTGTCGTAGTTTTCATTCGCCTTCACGCTGCTGCTGCGCTCTACCGCCTGCTGCACCAGCTGCTGGAAGTTCAGCCCTTCCATGCGCGAATCTTTCAGCTCAACGTGCGCCCGCCCCTGCCAGCCCCGGCGGAAGGCGTCCGCATCGATCTTCGTGCCGGAGAAATCCCCCGCCAGCGACAGTTGCCCCGTCAGGGCAATCGGATAGTTAAAGGCTTTCAGGATGGTGCCAATCTCAACGTTTTCCAGACGCGGCTGGAACGCGGCGCTGGCAACGTCTTTGCGTACGTCCAGCGTGCCCGGCAGGGAGAGATTCCCTGCCCCCATTTTTCCGCTGAGCTCAGAGATGACCAGCAGGCCATTGTGGTTGAACATCTGGCTGCTGACGTCGGTAAAATCAATCCCACGCCAGCGCACGCTGTTCGCTTTCAGCAGGATGTCGGCGGTAAAGCCTCGCAGGCCGTTATAGTCAGGCCGATCGAGATTGGAGGAGATCACCGGACGCGTTTGCGTGACCTGGCTTTGCCCTACCTGCGTGACCCCCTCATCGGCTGCGTTCACCGGTTGCGACGGAAGCAGATTCTCAAGGTTCAGCCTGTCGAATTGCAGATCCAGCACCCACTTAGGTTTTTCATCAAGCGTAACGCTCGCCTGTCCTTTAAGAGTACTGTCGTTCGCCTGGAGGTTTAGCGCGTTCAGTTCCAGCTGTTTGCGCTCTTCATGCCAGACCGCCTGCATCGTACCCTGGCCAGCGATACCTTTTGTGGGTAAATCCGCGCCGGTCAGCTGCCAGTTGAGCTGCTGAATATCCGCCGTCAGCTGATGCGGGTAGTCCGAAGCGTTTACGTTCGCGTTCATCGACAGGTTGAGATCGCGCTGATTGCGGTTGATCCGCCCGGAGAACTCCACGGTGGCGTGATGGCTGGCGTCCTGCTCCATCCTGAGGTTGATATTGCGTACGGTGATCTGCTCGTCGTCCTCATGCTGGAAAACCAGCACGCTGTCAGCGACCTTCAGACTACCAATATCGAACGACCAGCCAGCGTCAGACGGGACGTCAGGCAAGGTGTTTTCATGCGGTTCGACTGGGGCATCCGCCTGACGAACGGCTTCGGTTTGTGGCGTAAGCTGGATCACCGCGCCCTTCAGCATCACCTGTTCGACCTGGAGCTGATGGGACAAGAGCGGGATGAGCGCGACATCAAGACGCATGTTATCCGCGGTCACCAGCGGCTGCGCGGCGCCCGGCGCGGTAAGTGACATGCGCCCGGAGAGAATGCTGAGCTGAGGCCAGACGTGCCAGCGCAGCGGCCCGTCCAGCTTGAGTTCATACCCGCTGCGCGCTTCAACCTGTCGCACCATATAGGCCCGGAAGTCGTTCGGGTTAACCAGCAGCACCAACGCTGAAAGGCCAGCCACCAGCACCACCAGCAAAATCATCAGCGTTGTCAGAACTCTTCTCATGGCTTCCTCAGTGAACTCACAGATCAGTCTTTATCGATACGACTGGCAACCGCACCCTGCTGGTCGCGATATTTTGCGTCCTGACGGCGGTTATAAGGACGGTCTGCCGGGCCGGTCAGCGGCTCGAAGCTCAACGCACCAATCATCATTCCCGGGCGAAGCGCCAGCGGCAGTTTACCGGCGTTAAAGAACTCCAGCACGATACGGCCAGACCAGCCCGGATCGATACGGTGCGCGGTAACGTGCACCATCAGGCCCAGACGCGCCAGGGAAGAGCGTCCGTCAAGCCAGCCCACCAGATCCGCCGGCAGCGTGACGGACTCAAAGGTCACCGCCAGCGCCAGTTCGCCAGGATGGAGATAAAACGCCTCGCCTTCTTCAATGACGATTTCGTCACTCATGACGCGATCCAGCGCCGCACTGACTTCGTCTTTCGGCCCGCTGAGGTCGATAAACGGTGCCGTGTGGCCGCTGAAGGTGCGGAATTTATTCCCCAGACGCACATCAACGGTCACGCCGTTAATACGCTCAACCGGCGGACGCGGGGTGATAGACAGGCGGCCTTCATCCAGCCAGGCTTCTATATCGCGGTCACAAAGACGCATGGCACTTTCTCCTTTCGTGCATCGCGCCCTGAAGCTTTACGGCATCAGGGCAAAACCAGGTTATCTCTGAACGGTACACAATTCACGCGGCTTATTCAAAAAACTGACTGATTTTCGCTTTTAAGATGTCGATAGCAATACGGTTTTTACCGCCGCGAGGAACAATAATATCGGCGTATTGTTTTGAAGGCTCAATAAATTGCAGGAACATTGGGCGAACGGTTTTCTGATACTGCGCCATCACCGAGTCCATGGAGCGGCCGCGTTCGTTAACGTCGCGTTTGATACGCCGCATCAGGCAGATATCCAGCGGGGTGTCGACGAAAATCGAGAAGTTCATTGATTCGCGCAGACGGGCGTCGGTGAGCAGCAAAATCCCTTCAAGGATAATGACTTTCTTGGGCTCGATGCGGATCGTTTCCTGAGTGCGGGTATGTTCCACGTAGCTGTAGACGGGCAGTTCAATCGCCTCGCCACGCTTCAGCGCTTCCAGATGCTGGAACAGCAGGCTGTGATCCATCGCACTGGGATGGTCGTAGTTGGTTTTTACGCGCTCTTCCATCGAAAGATGGGATTGATCTTTGTAATAGCTGTCTTCGGGAATAACACCGATATGCTCATCACCCACTTGTTCACGCAGTTCGCGATAAAGCGTACTGGCAATAAGACTTTTACCTGAAGCCGATGCGCCGGCGATGCCTATGATGACGCACTGATGAGACTTATCAGTCATAAATTTAGCGACCTGATTAACCTGGATGTAAGGAAGGACGACGCCGGAGCGTCAAACGCGGCAATTATAGGGATTTCGGGGGCGTGATACCAGTCGAATGCGCAGGTTATGCGAGGCGGGCTGAAAAGCGCCCCTTCTCGCCTTTAGCGAAATTTTTACGCGCGTTTAATCGCCATTTCCACACCCTTCTTCGCAGAGTCACTATTTTATAAGTCTATGAAGTCAAAATCTGAGCACTCAGCATATGAATTGTAAAATGTTTGTACTAGCATAAACCAAATTATTACTTTTACGCGTCCGGACCTGGCTCCTGACAACACGGCGTCCCTGGATAGAGCGGTAATGAATAAACAATACCAGCGGGTTTTGGTCACTACCCCACATCCTTTACTGCGGCTTGTCTGTCTGGGTCTGGTCACGTTCATCTTCACCTTATTTTCCCTTGAACTGACTCGCTTCGGTACGCTGCTGGCGCCATTGTGGTTTCCGACCTCAATCATGATGGTGGCGTTTTACCGCCACGCGGGAAAAATGTGGCCCGGCATTGCGCTCGCCTGCTCCTTTGGCAATATTTTCGCCTCGTGGATGCTGTTCTCATGGGAATCGATCAGCATCACCTACACGGCGATCAATATCATTGAGGCCACCATCGGCGCGCTGTTACTGCGTAAGCTTCTCCCGTGGTATAACCCGCTGCAAAACCTCAACGACTGGGTCCGACTCGCCCTCGGCAGTGCCGTTGTGCCGCCGCTGGTAGGCGGCATTCTGGTGCATTTTCTGGTGCCGAGCGCGGAGCCGCTGCGTAATTTTCTTTTCTGGGTTCTGTCAGAATCCATTGGCGCACTGGCGCTGGTGCCGTTAGGTCTGCTGTTTAAGCCGCATTATCTGCTGCGCCATCGCAACCCCAAACTGCTGCTGGAAACGCTGGTCACCCTGGTCGTTACGCTGGTTCTGAGCTGGACGGCAATTACCTGGCTGCCGTGGCCGTTCACCTGCATCATCGTTCTTTTGATGTGGAGCGCGGTGCGCCTGCCGCGTATGGAAGCGTTCCTGATCTTTTTATTCACCATCATGATGGTATCCCTGATGATGGCGCGAAACCCGCTCTCCATGACGCCCTCCAGCATGATCGTCACCTTCAACGCGCCGTGGCTCCCCTTCCTGATGATGCTGCTCCCCGCCAACATTATGACGATGGTGATGTATGCCTTCCGGGCCGAGCGTAAACACATCACGGAAAGCGAAGCGCGTTTTCGTAATGCGATGGAATATTCCGCGATAGGCATGGCGCTGGTGAGCATTGAGGGCCAGTGGCTCCAGGCCAACAAGGCGCTGTGCAATTTCCTCGGTTACAGCCAGTCGGAGCTCCAGTCGCTCACGTTCCAGCAGTTAACCTGGCCGGAAGATTTAAATACCGACCTGGAACAGCTCGAACAGCTGATCCACGGCGAGATCAACACCTACAGCCTCGAAAAACGTTACTACACCCGCAACGGCGAGGTGGTCTGGGCGCTGCTGGCCGTCTCCGTCGTGCGACATGCCGACGGTACGCCGCTCTACTTTATTGCTCAGATTGAAGATATCAACGACCTGAAGCAGACCGAGTGGGTGAATAAGCGCCTGATGGAGCGTATCACCCTCGCTAACGAAGCCGGTGGGATTGGCATCTGGGAGTGGGATCTTGAGCCAGACGTGATTAGCTGGGATAAACGAATGTTTGAGCTGTACGAGATCCCTGCGCACATAAAGCCCTCCTGGCAGCTCTGGCATGACGCCATCGTGCCTGAAGATCGCGCGAACGCCGAACGGGTGCTGCGTGAATCACTCCAGGCCAGGGTCCCCTTCAAGCTGGAATTTCGCATTCGCGTCAAGGATGGCATTCGCCACATTCGTTCCCTGGCAAACCGGGTGCTGAACAAACAGGGCGAAGTGGAGCGGCTGTTAGGCATCAACATGGATATGACCGAGGTGAAGCAGCTGAACGAGGCGCTGTTCCAGGAAAAAGAGCGCCTGCATATCACCCTCGACTCCATCGGCGAAGCGGTGCTGTGTACCGACGTCGACATGAACATCACCTTTATGAACCCGGTCGCCGAGAAGATGAGCGGCTGGTCGCAAAGCGAAGCGCTGGGTCAGCCCGTGCTGGAAGTACTACACATTACCTTCGGCGAGAAGGGACCGCTAATGGAAAACATCCACAGCGGCGATATGTCCCGTACCGATATCGAACAGGACGTGGTGCTTAACTGCCGGAACGGTGGCAGTTTCGACATTCATTACAGCATTACCCCGCTCAGCACCCTGGACGGCCATACTATCGGCTCGGTGCTGGTGATTCAGGACGTAACCGAATCGCGCAAAATGCTGCGCCAGCTGAGCTACAGCGCCTCCCATGATGCCCTTACCCACCTGGCGAACCGCGTCAGCTTCGAAAATCACCTGAAGCGCCTGTTGCAGACGGTCCAGGAGACCCACCAGCGTCACGCGCTGGTCTTTATCGACCTTGACCGCTTTAAGGCGGTAAACGATACGGCAGGCCACGCGGCGGGCGACGCCCTCCTGCGCGAGCTTTCTTCGCTAATGCTGACCATGCTGCGCTCCAGCGACGTGCTGGCGCGTCTGGGCGGCGACGAGTTTGGCCTGCTGCTGCCGGACTGCAACGTCGAAAGCGCACGCTACATTGCGGGCCGGCTGATTGACGCCATCAACAGCTACCATTTTTCCTGGGAAGGACGCCTGCACCGCATTGGCGCCAGCGCGGGGATCACGCTGATTGACGACAGCAATTATCAGGCTGCGGAAGTGATGTCTCAGGCCGACATTGCCTGTTACGCCTCGAAAAACAGCGGGCGCGGCGTGGTCACCGTCTATGAACCCCAGCAGGAGCGGATCCACAGCACGCGCAGCATGATGTCGCTGGATGAGCAGTGGCACATGATTAAAGATAATCATCTGCTGATGATCGCCCGCAGCGTCGCCTCGCCGCGCATTCCCGAGAGCAGCAGCTTCTGGCTGATTTCCCTGCGGCTGTGGACCAGCCAGGGAGAAGTGCTGGAAGAGCATGCCTTCCGCGCCGGGCTCGGAGAGGCGGAGCTGCTGCACGCCCTCGACCGTCGGATATTCAGCGAGTTTTTCCGTACCTATGCCGCACAGGTGGCGGCCAAAGGTATGGGCGTCGCGCTGCCGCTCTCAGAGGCGGGGTTAGCCAGCGTCACGCTGGTGGATGAACTGCTCGACCTGATTACCAAAGGCCCGCTGCCGGCGCGGCTGCTGCATCTGGCGATCGCCGTTGATGTGCTGAACAACACGGATGAAAACGTGCAGCAGGGTCTGCAAAAGCTTCGTCATGCCGGCTGCCGCGTGGTGCTGACCCGCGTCGGACGCGACATGAACGTCTTCAGTCAGCTCAGCGCCACCACCGCTGATTATCTGCTGCTGGATGCAGACGTGGTGACCAACGTCCACGGCAATCTGATGGACGAGATGATGGTGACCATCATTCAGGGCCACGCCCGGCGTCTGGGACTAAAAACCATTGCCGGGCCGTGCCACCAGTCGATCATGATGGATACGCTGTCGGGCATCGGCGTTGACTTTATTTACGGCGATACCATCGGGGAAGCGCAGCCGCTCGATTTACTGCTGAATACCAGCTATTTCGCCATCAACTGACGACGACCAGCCGTCGGTGTACCAGATATGTAATAGCGCGTACGAGCGCCACGGCTGCCAGCGCTCGGCATAGCGACGGATCTGCGCAGGCGTCATGCCGGCAAAACGCTGCTTAATCAGATAATCATCCGGCAGGAAAACGTCCTTTGCCTGCCAGCCGCGCAGGGCCAGATAGTTAGCGGTCCAGCGTCCGATGCCGGGCCGCTGCTGTAGCGCCTTCATCCCAGCCTCCACGTCCGCAGGCGGGAACAGCGGGAATTCCCCGTCCACCACCGATTGCGCCAGATGAATCAATGACTCCGCGCGCCTGAGCGGCATTCCGAGGGCTTTTAACGCCAGCGGATCCGCCGCGGCCAGCACGTCTGGCGGAGGAAAACACAGGTAGCCCGGCGCATCCTCGATGGGTTCACCGCACAGCGCCACCACCCGCGACGCCAGTTTTGCCGCCATCGCCACGCTCACCAGCTGCCCGAGAATGGCGCGCACGCCCTGTTCGTATGCGTCCATCGCCCCCGGCAAACGTAACCCCGGACGCGCCGCGCCGAGATCGCCCAGCGTCTGCGCAATTTGCTGCGGATCGCAATCAAGATCGAACAGGCGGGCGATACGGTCGAGGCAGATGTCCGCCACCGGGATCAGGCCAGGGCTGAACGACACCGCCAGCGTATGGGTTGCGCTGTCCGGCGTAACCCGAAAAACGCCCTGCTGCCCCGCATAGCCAAAACTGCGCTCGTAGTAAGCCTCCGTGACGGTCTCCACCCCGGTGACCGCACGCGCGGCAAGAAAGCCAAACATCCACTGCCAGTCGTAGGGCGGTTGCCAGTTCAGGATGTACATCGTCTCTCCTTTTTTTATTTACCTCAGCATAAACCGAAAGATAGCGTTGCGCCTTGCTTTCATATTCCTGTTGTCGCCTGGCAGACATTTCGCTAAAGTCTCGCCCCTTCTCACCGGCATGGGGATTTATTGTGTTTATTGGATTCGACTACGGCACCGCAAACTGCTCGGTTGCGATAATGCAAAACGGACAACCGCAGCTCCTGAAAATGGAAAACGGCAGTACGCTGTTGCCGTCAATGCTCTGCGCGCCCACGCGTGAAGCGGTGTGCGAGTGGCTGTTCCGCCATCATCAGGTTCCGGCCACGGCGGCAGAATCGCAGGCGCTGCTGCGCCGTGCGGTCAGTTTTAACCGCGAGGAAGATATCGACGTTACCCCTTCCAGCGTGCAGTTCGGCCTCTCTTCGCTCGGGCAGTACATTGACGATCCGGAAGAGGTTTACTTCGTTAAATCGCCTAAATCCTTCCTCGGTGCCAGCGGCCTGAAGCCGCAGCAGGTGGCGATGTTTGAAGATCTGGTCTGCGCGATGATGCTGCATATCCGCAATCAGGCGCAGTCGCAGGTGCCGGAGACCATCACCCAGGCGGTGATTGGTCGCCCGATCAACTTCCAGGGGCTGGGCGGTGATGAAGCCAACCAGCAGGCGCAGGGGATCCTCGAGCGTGCGGCGCACCGGGCGGGCTTTAGCGACGTGGTGTTCCAGTATGAGCCGGTTGCGGCGGGGCTGGATTTTGAAGCCACGCTGACGGAAGAGAAGCGGGTGCTGGTAGTGGACATCGGCGGCGGTACGACGGACTGTTCGTTGCTGCTGATGGGGCCGCAATGGCATCACCGTCGCGATCGTGAAAACAGCCTGCTGGGGCACAGCGGCTGCCGCGTCGGCGGTAACGATCTGGATATCGCCCTGGCGTTCAAGAGCCTGATGCCGCTGCTCGGCATGGGCGGACAAACCGAGAAAGGCATCGCCCTGCCGATCCTGCCGTGGTGGAACGCGATTGCCATCAACGACGTCCCTGCGCAGAGTGATTTTTACAGCACCGCGAATGGCCGTTTCCTCAATGATCTGGTGCGCGACGCACAGGATGCCGGGAAGGTCGCACTGCTCTATAAAGTGTGGCGCCAGCGCCTGAGCTACCGGGTCGTGCGCACCGCAGAAGAGAGCAAAATTGCCCTTTCCGATTGTCCGGAGCAGGCCGTTTCATTGCCGTTTATTAGCGACAATCTGGCAACGACCATTACCCGGGAAGGGCTGGAACTGGCGCTGGCCCAGCCGCTACAGCGTATTCTGGAGCAGGTACAGCTGGCGCTGGAGAACGGCAAAGAGAAACCGGACGTGATTTACCTGACCGGCGGTAGCGCCCGTTCACCGCTGATCAAGAAGGCGCTGGCGGAACAGCTGCCGGGGATCCCCATTGCCGGCGGCGATGACTTTGGCTCCGTTACGGCAGGGCTGGCGCGCTGGGCGCAGGTGGTGTTTAGCTAATGCGGTTGTGCCGGGTGGCGCTGCGCTTACCCGGCCTACGTTTCGAGGATCTTGTAGGCCGGGTAAGGCGAAGCCGCCACCCGGCGAAACAGCGCGCCACACTCAGACCATTCCTGACAGTCTTCCATATTTCCTTCATTTTTCCGCTGTGTTAGCTGACTAAACTAGTATCATTCCCCGAAAGAGTTTCAGGATGAGAACGTATAACGATGAAAGGCAGTAACAAATCCCGCTGGGCAATCGCCGCTGGTCTGATTGTGGTGGTCCTTGCCGCCGCCTGGTACAGGCATAGTCAGTCCGCGAATTCCCCGGCACCGGCTGGCGCCAGTAGCCCCTCACAGCGCCCTGCGGGCAGTGGTCGCCACGGCATGCGCGGCGGCGCGCTGGCGCCGGTGCAGGCGGCAACGGCGGTGACGAAAGCGGTGCCTCGTTATCTCTCCGGGCTGGGAACCATCACCGCCGCCAACACCGTGACGGTGCGCAGCCGCGTGGACGGTCAGCTGATGGCCATTCATTTCCAGGAAGGACAGCAGGTCAAAGCCGGCGATCTGCTGGCAGAAATCGACCCAAGCCAGTTTAAGGTGGCCCTGGCGCAGGCGCAGGGGCAGCTCGCGAAAGACAAGGCCACCCTCGCCAACGCCCGCCGCGATTTAGCCCGCTATCAGCAGCTGGTAAAAACCAACCTCGTGTCGCGCCAGGAGCTGGATACTCAGCAGTCGCTGGTCAGCGAATCGCAGGGCACCATCAAGGCCGACGAAGCCGCGGTCGCCAGCGCCCAGCTCCAGCTGGACTGGAGCCGGATCGTTGCCCCCATCGACGGGCGCGTCGGCCTCAGGCAGGTGGACATCGGCAACCAAATCTCGAGCGGCGACACCACGGGCATTGTGGTGATCACCCAGACGCACCCTATCGATCTCGTCTTTACCCTGCCGGAAAGCGACATTGCGACGGTGGTCCAGGCGCAGAAAGCCGGTAAAGGGCTGGTCGTGGAGGCCTGGGATCGCACCAACAAGCAGAAGCTGAGCGAAGGTTCGCTGCTGAGCCTGGATAACCAGATCGACACCACCACCGGCACCATCAAGCTGAAGGCGCGCTTCAACAATCAGGACGATGCCCTGTTCCCGAATCAGTTCGTCAACGCGCGTATGCTGGTCGCGACCGAAGAAAATGCGGTAGTGATCCCGACGGCGGCTCTGCAAATGGGCAGTGAAGGCAACTTTGTCTGGGTGCTGAATAGTGAAAACAAGGTCAGCAAACACCTGGTGAAAACCGGCATCCAGGACAGCCAGACGGTGGTGATCGACGCCGGGCTGTCCGCAGGCGACCGCGTCGTGACCGACGGTATTGACCGTCTGACCGAAGGGGCGCAGGTCGAGGTGGTGGAAGCTCAGACTACAGGAGCAAAAGCCTGATGCAGGTGATGCCGCCGAGCTCTACAGGTGGGCCATCACGCCTGTTCATTTTACGTCCGGTTGCGACGACCCTGTTGATGGTGGCGATCCTGCTGGCCGGGATCATTGGCTACCGTTTTCTGCCCGTGTCGGCGCTCCCGGAAGTAGACTACCCGACGATTCAGGTTGTCACCCTCTATCCGGGCGCCAGTCCGGACGTGGTGACGTCCGCAATCACCGCCCCGCTGGAGCGTCAGTTCGGCCAGATGTCTGGCCTGAAGCAGATGTCCTCCCAGAGCTCCGGCGGCGCCTCGGTCGTCACGCTTCAGTTCCAGCTCGCGCTGTCGCTGGACGTCGCGGAACAGGAGGTGCAGGCCGCCATTAACGCCGCCACCAACCTGCTGCCGTCTGACCTGCCGAACCCGCCGGTTTACAGCAAGGTGAACCCGGCAGACCCGCCGATCATGACCCTTGCCGTCACCTCCTCCGCCATGCCGATGACGCAGGTGGAAGACATGGTCGAAACCCGCGTGGCGCAAAAGATTTCGCAGGTGACCGGCGTCGGGCTGGTGACGCTCGCAGGGGGTCAACGCCCCGCCGTGCGCGTTAAGCTCAATGCCCAGGCCATTGCCGCGCTGGGGTTAACCAGCGAAACCATTCGCACCGCCATCAGCAGCGCCAACGTTAACTCAGCGAAGGGCTCGCTGGACGGCCCAACCCGCGCGGTCACGCTCTCCGCCAACGACCAGATGCAGTCCGCCGATGAATACCGCCAGCTGATTGTGGCCTATCAAAACGGCGCGCCAATCCGCCTCGGGGACGTTGCCACCGTTGAGCAAGGGGCTGAAAACAGCTTGCTCGGGGCGTGGGCCAATAAGCAGCAGGCGATCGTCATGAACGTTCAGCGCCAGCCGGGCGCGAACATTATTGATACCGCCGACAGCATTCGCACCATGCTGCCGCAGCTGGTGGAAAGCCTGCCGAAATCAGTTAGCGTGAAGGTGCTTTCGGATCGCACCACCAACATTCGCGCCTCGGTATCGGACACGCAGTTCGAGCTGATGCTGGCGATTGCGCTGGTGGTCATGATCATCTACCTGTTCCTGCGCAACGTTCCGGCAACCATTATTCCCGCCGTTGCCGTGCCGCTCTCGCTGGTCGGAACGTTCGCGGTAATGGTATTTCTCGACTTTTCGATTAACAACCTGACGCTGATGGCGCTCACCATCGCCACCGGGTTCGTGGTGGACGATGCCATCGTCGTTATCGAGAACATCTCGCGCTATATCGAAAAAGGTGAAAAGCCGTTAGCCGCCGCGCTGAAGGGCGCGGGAGAAATTGGCTTTACCATCATCTCGCTGACCTTCTCGCTGATTGCAGTGCTGATCCCGCTGCTGTTTATGGGGGATATCGTCGGGCGCCTGTTCCGCGAGTTTGCCGTGACGCTGGCCGTCGCCATTCTGATCTCTGCCGTGGTGTCGCTGACGCTAACGCCGATGATGTGCGCCCGCATGCTGAGCCACGACTCTTTGCGCAAGCAAAACCGCTTCTCTCGCGCTTCCGAGCGAATGTTCGAGCGCATCATTGCCGCCTACGGTCGCGTGCTGGCAAAAGTGCTGAACCATCCGTGGGCGACGCTCGGCGTGGCCCTCGGCACGCTGGCGCTCAGCGTCATGCTGTGGATTTTCATTCCGAAAGGCTTCTTCCCGATTCAGGACAACGGCATTATTCAGGGCACGCTCCAGGCCCCGCAGTCGGTCTCCTTCGCGAATATGGCGCAGCGCCAGCAGCAGGTGTCGGAGATCATCATGAAAGATCCGGCGGTGGAAAGCCTGACCGCCTACGTGGGCGTGGACGGCACCAACCCATCGCTCAACAGCGCCCGCCTGCAAATTAACCTCAAACCGCTTGATGACCGCGACGATCGCGTCAACGCGGTGATCGAGCGCCTGCAACGCGCCGTGGCGCGCGTGCCGGGCATTCAGCTGTACCTGCAACCGATTCAGGATTTAACCATTGATACGCAGGTGAGCCGCACGCAGTACCAGTTCACGCTCCAGGCCACCTCGCTTGATGCGCTCAGCACCTGGGTGCCGCAGCTGGTGGACAAGCTGAAAGCGCTGCCGCAGGTTTCTGACGTCAGCAGCGACTGGCAGGATAAAGGGCTGGCGGCGTACGTAAACGTCAACCGCGACACCGCCAGCCGTCTGGGCATTACCATGTCCGACGTGGATAACGCGCTGTATAACGCTTTTGGCCAGCGTCTGATCTCCACCATTTACACCCAGGCGAACCAGTATCGCGTGGTGCTGGAACACAACACCGAGAACACGCCGGGGCTGGCCGCCCTGGACTCGGTGCGCCTGACCAGCAAAGACGGCGGTATTGTGCCACTCAGCGCTATTGCCACGGTGGAAGAGCGTCACGCCCCGCTGTCGATTAACCATCTCGATCAGTTTCCGTCTACCACCATTTCGTTCAACGTGCCGGACGGCTATTCCCTGGGCGAAGCGGTGGAGGCCATTCTGGGCGCGGAGAAGGAACTGAGCTTCCCGTCCGATATTCAGACCCAGTTCCAGGGCAGTACGCTGGCGTTCCAGGCCGCGCTGGGCAGCACCGTCTGGCTGATCGTCGCGGCGGTGGTGGCGATGTATATCGTGCTTGGCGTGCTGTATGAAAGCTTTATCCACCCGATCACCATCCTCTCCACCCTGCCGACGGCGGGCGTGGGAGCGCTGCTGGCGCTGATGCTGGCGGGGAGCGAGCTGGACGTGATTGCGATCATTGGCATCATCCTGCTTATCGGGATCGTGAAGAAAAACGCCATCATGATGATCGACTTTGCGCTGGCCGCCGAGCGCGAGCAGGGTATGGCGCCGCGCGAGGCCATTTTCCAGGCCTGCCTGCTGCGTTTTCGTCCGATCCTGATGACCACCCTGGCGGCCCTGTTGGGCGCCCTGCCGCTGATGCTGAGTACTGGCGTGGGGGCAGAGCTGCGCCGTCCGCTGGGTATCGGCATGGTGGGCGGCCTGCTGGTCAGCCAGGTGCTGACGCTGTTTACCACGCCGGTCATCTACCTGCTGTTCGACCGTCTGGCGCTGTGGACGAAAAGCCGCTTCCCGAAACGTGAAGAGGAGGCGTAAGTGAAGTTTTTCGCCCTCTTCATTTACCGTCCGGTGGCGACGATTTTACTCTCCGTCGCCATCACCCTGTGCGGCGTGCTGGGCTTCCGCCTGCTGCCGGTGGCGCCGCTGCCGCAGGTGGATTTCCCGGTGATCATGGTCAGCGCCTCGCTGCCGGGCGCATCGCCGGAAACCATGGCCTCATCGGTGGCGACGCCGCTTGAGCGATCGCTTGGGCGAATTGCCGGGGTTAACGAGATGACCTCCAGCAGTTCGCTGGGCAGCACGCGCATCATTCTGGAATTTAACTTCGACCGGGACATCAACGGCGCGGCGCGTGACGTGCAGGCCGCGATTAACGCCGCCCAAAGCCTTCTGCCGAGCGGCATGCCGAGCCGTCCGACCTACCGCAAGGCCAACCCGTCCGATGCGCCGATCATGATCCTGACGCTCACGTCTGAGACCTACTCCCAGGGCGAGCTGTACGATTTTGCCTCCACGCAGCTGGCGCAGACTATCGCCCAGATTGACGGCGTGGGCGACGTGGACGTCGGCGGCAGCTCCCTGCCCGCCGTGCGCGTGGGCCTCAACCCGCAGGCGCTGTTCAACCAGGGCGTGTCGCTGGACGACGTGCGTTCCGCCATCAGCAGCGCCAACGTGCGTAAACCGCAGGGGGCGATTGAGGACGGCAGCCACCGCTGGCAGATCCAGACCAACGACGAGCTGAAAACCGCCGCCGAGTATCAGCCGCTGATTATTCACTACAACAACGGCGCGGCGGTGCGCCTGAGCGACGTCGCCAGCGTTACCGATTCGGTGCAGGACGTGCGCAACGCCGGGATGACCAACGCCAAACCGGCCATTTTGCTGATGATCCGCAAACTGCCGGAAGCCAACATCATCCAGACGGTGAACAGCATCCGCGAGCGGCTGCCGGAGCTTCAGGAAACCATTCCGGCGGCAATCGATCTCCAGATTGCGCAGGACCGCTCCCCTACCATCCGCGCCTCGCTCGAAGAGGTGGAGCAGACGCTGATTATTTCCGTCGCGCTGGTGATCCTGGTGGTGTTCCTGTTCCTGCGATCGGGTCGCGCCACGCTGATCCCGGCGGTGGCGGTCCCGGTGTCGCTGATTGGCACCTTTGCCGCCATGTACCTGTGCGGCTTCAGCCTTAACAACCTGTCGCTGATGGCGCTGACGATTGCCACCGGGTTTGTGGTGGATGACGCCATCGTGGTGCTGGAAAATATCTCGCGTCATCTGGAAGCGGGCATGAAGCCGCTCCAGGCGGCGCTTCAGGGTACGCGTGAAGTGGGCTTTACGGTACTGTCCATGAGCCTGTCGCTGGTGGCGGTGTTCCTGCCGCTGCTGCTGATGGGCGGCCTGCCGGGACGACTGCTGCGCGAATTTGCCGTCACGCTTTCCGTCGCCATCGGTATCTCACTGGTGATTTCGCTAACGCTGACGCCAATGATGTGCGGCTGGATGCTCAAGCGCAGCCAACCGCACTCGCAGCCGCGCCGGAAAGGCTTTGGCCGCGTCCTGATGGCAATGCAGTCAGGCTATGGCAAATCGCTGAAATGGGTGCTGAACCACACGCGTATTGTCGGCCTGGTGCTGATGGGCACCATCGTGCTCAACGTCTGGATGTACATTACCATCCCGAAAACCTTTTTCCCGGAGCAGGATACCGGCGTGCTGATGGGGGGTATTCAGGCGGACCAGAGCATTTCGTTCCAGGCGATGCGCGGCAAGCTTCAGGACTTTATGAAAATCATCCGTGAGGATCCGGCCGTAGACAACGTCACCGGCTTTACCGGCGGCTCGCGCGTTAACAGCGGGATGATGTTTATTACCCTTAAGCCGCGCGGTGAACGTCACGAAACGGCGCAGCAGATCATTGACCGCCTGCGGGTGAAGCTCGCCAAAGAGCCGGGGGCAAACCTGTTTTTGATGGCCGTTCAGGATATCCGCGTCGGCGGACGACAGGCCAACGCCAGCTATCAGTACACCCTGCTCTCGGACGATTTAGCTGCCCTGCGCGAGTGGGAGCCAAAGATCCGAAAAGCGCTGGCCGCTCTGCCGCAGCTGGCAGACGTGAACTCCGACAGCCAGAACAACGGCGCGGAGATGGCGCTCACCTACGATCGTGAAACCATGGCCCGCCTGGGCATTAACGTGGAGGCGGCCAACAGCCTGCTGAATAACGCCTTCGGGCAGCGTGAAGTCTCTACCATCTACCAGCCGATGAACCAGTACAAGGTGGTGATGGAGGTGGATCCGCGCTACACCCAGGACATCAGCGCGCTGGACAAGATGTTTGTGATCAATGATGACGGTAAGGCGATTCCGCTGTCGTACTTCGCCAGCTGGCAGCCGTCGAACGCGCCGCTGTCGGTGAACCACCAGGGGCTTTCCGCCGCCTCGACCGTCTCGTTTAACCTGCCAACCGGCTCGTCGCTGTCTGAGGCCAGCGATGCCATTAACCGCGCTATGACCCAGCTCGGGGTGCCCTCCTCCGTGCGCGGCAGTTTTGCCGGTACGGCACAGGTGTTCCAGGACACCATGAATTCGCAGGTCATTTTGATTCTGGCGGCCATTGCCACGGTGTATATCGTGCTGGGCGTGCTGTATGAAAGCTACGTGCATCCGTTGACCATTCTCTCCACGCTTCCCTCTGCGGGCGTGGGGGCACTGCTGGCGCTGGAGCTGTTCGGTGCCCCATTCAGTCTTATCGCGCTTATCGGGATCATGCTATTGATTGGCATCGTGAAGAAAAACGCGATAATGATGGTCGACTTTGCGCTGGACGCCCAGCGCAACGGTAACCTGACGCCGGACGAGGCGATATTCCAGGCCTGTCTGCTGCGTTTTCGCCCGATCATGATGACCACGCTGGCCGCACTCTTCGGCGCGCTGCCGCTGGTCATTTCCGGCGGTGACGGCTCTGAACTGCGCCAGCCGCTGGGGATCACGATTGTCGGTGGCCTGGTGATGAGCCAGCTCCTGACGCTCTACACCACGCCGGTGGTCTATCTGTTCTTCGACCGGCTGCGGCTGCGTTTTTCGCGTAAAAAAAGAACCACGGTGACCGAGTAAATGACCGACCTTCCCGGTAACGTTCGCTGGCAGTTGTGGATAGTCGCGTTCGGCTTCTTTATGCAGTCGCTGGACACGACTATCGTGAACACCGCCCTCCCCTCGATGGCAAAAAGCCTGGGGGAGAGCCCGCTGCACATGCATATGGTGATTGTCGCCTACGTGCTGACGGTCGCCGTGATGCTGCCCGCCAGCGGCTGGCTGGCGGATAAGGTCGGCGTGCGGAACATCTTCTTCACCGCCATCGTGCTGTTTACCACCGGGTCTCTGTTTTGCGCTCAGGCCAATACCCTCGATCAGCTGGTGATGGCGCGCGTACTACAGGGCGTCGGCGGCGCAATGATGGTGCCCGTCGGGCGGCTAACGGTGATGAAAATTGTTCCGCGCGCGCAGTATATGGCAGCGATGACCTTTGTCACCCTGCCCGGTCAGGTCGGCCCGCTGCTTGGCCCGGCGCTGGGCGGTATTCTGGTGGAGTACGCTTCCTGGCACTGGATCTTCCTGATTAACCTGCCGGTCGGTATCATCGGCGCGATTGCCACCCTGACGCTGATGCCGAACTATAAAATGCAGACCCGGCGCTTTGATTTCTTTGGCTTCATCCTGCTGGCCGCCGGCATGGCGACGCTCACCCTGGCGCTGGACGGGCAAAAAGGGCTGGGGATTTCGTCCCTGTCGCTCGCCCTGCTGGTGGCGCTGGGTGTCACCGCTATTCTCTGGTATCTGTGGCATGCCAGAGGCAACGACAGGGCGCTGTTCAGCCTGAACTTGTTTAACACACCAACCTACCGTCTGGGGCTTTTGGGCAGCTTCGCCGGTCGTATCGGCAGCGGCATGCTGCCGTTTATGACGCCGGTATTTTTACAGATTGGGATGGGCTTTTCGCCGTTCCACGCGGGGCTGATGATGATCCCGATGGTGCTCGGCAGCATGGGGATGAAGCGTATTGTGGTGCAGGTGGTAAACCGCTTTGGCTACCGCCGCGTGCTGGTGGCCGCCACGCTCGGGCTGGCGCTGGTCACCCTGCTGTTTATGGCCGTAGCGCTGATGGGCTGGTACTACGTCCTGCCGCTGGTGCTGTTCTGCCAGGGGATCGTCAACTCCATGCGCTTCTCGTCAATGAACACCCTCACGCTGAAAGATCTGCCGGACGAGCTGGCGAGCAGCGGTAACAGCCTGCTGTCGATGATCATGCAGCTCTCCATGAGCGTGGGGGTCACGGTGGCCGGCTTGCTGCTCGGCATGTACGGCCAGCACCACCTCAGCGTCGACACCCCCGTCGCGCATCAGGTCTTTTTATACACCTACCTCAGCATGGCGGCGATCGTCGCCCTGCCCGCTTTTATCTTTGCCAGAGTACCGAATGACACGACCAAAAATGTCGTGCTCCGACGCGGCAAAAGGAGTACACCATGAAATTCTGGCGTCCGGGGATCACCGGTAAGCTTTTTGTGGCGATTTTCGCCACCTGTATTGTCCTGCTGATTACCATGCACTGGGCGGTGCGGGTCAGTTTTGAGCGCGGTTTTATTGACTACATCAAGCACGGTAACGAACAGCGTTTACAGGGCTTAAGCGACGCGCTGGGCGAACAGTACAGCCTGCACGGTAACTGGCGTTTTCTGCGCAATAATGACCGCTTTATATTTCAAATTCTGCGCTCGCTGGAGCACGATAATGACGACGACCGTCCGGGGCCGGGTATGCCGCCGCACGGCTGGCGCACCCAATTCTGGGTGATTGATCAGGAGATGCGTGTGCTCGTTGGCCCGCGCTCGCCGGTACCGCCGGACGGCACAAAGCGCGCCATCACCTCGAACGGTGCCACGGTGGGCTGGGTCATCGCCTCGCCGGTCGAGCGGCTGACGCGCAACACCGACATCAACTTTGACCGCCAGCAGCGTCAAACCAGCTGGCTGATTGTCGCGCTCTCTACCCTGCTTGCCGCGCTCGCCACCTTCCCGCTGGCGCGCGGTCTGCTGGCGCCGGTTAAGCGCCTTGTTGAGGGCACACACAAGCTGGCGGCGGGTGATTTCTCGACCCGCGTGGACACCCGCAGTCAGGACGAGCTGGGCAAGCTGGCGCAGGACTTTAACCAGCTCGCCAGCACGCTGGAGAAAAACCAGCAGATGCGCCGCGACTTTATGGCCGACATTTCGCACGAGCTGCGCACCCCGCTGGCGGTGCTGCGCGGCGAGCTGGAGGCGATTCAGGACGGCGTTCGGCAGTTCACTCCCGAGTCCGTGGCCTCGTTACAGGCGGAAGTCGGTACGCTGACCAAGCTGGTGGACGATCTGCATCAGCTTTCCATGTCCGACGAAGGTGCCCTGGCCTACCAGAAAGCCGCAATCGACGTGATCAATATTCTTGAAGTCGTGACCGGCGCGTTCCGCGAACGCTTCGCCAGCCGTGACCTGAAAATCAACCTCTCGCTGCCGGACAGTGCGGTGGTGTTTGGCGACAAAGATCGCCTGATGCAGCTATTCAATAATCTGCTGGAGAACAGCCTTCGCTATACCGACGGCGGCGGCGCGCTGCATATCTCCGGCAAGCAGGAAAACGGGCGCTTTGCCCTGACCTTCGCGGACTCCGCCCCTGGCGTGACGGATGCGCAGCTGGAAAAACTGTTCGAGCGCTTCTATCGCACCGAAGGTTCCCGCAACCGCGCCAGCGGCGGTTCCGGCCTTGGGCTGGCGATTTGCGTTAACATTGTAGAAGCCCACGGCGGCACCATCCGCGCCGCCCATTCGCCTTTTGGCGGGGTTAGCATTACAGTAGAGTTACCTCTGGAACGGGATTTATCGAGGGAAGCATGACCGAGTTACCGATTGACGACAACACACCGCGCATTTTGATCGTGGAAGACGAGCCTAAACTGGGGCAACTGCTGATCGACTATTTGCGTACCGCGAGCTACGCGCCCACGCTTATCAGCCACGGCGACCAGGTGCTGACCTACGTGCGCCAGACGCCGCCGGATCTGATCCTGCTGGATCTGATGCTCCCGGGTACTGACGGCCTGACCCTGTGTCGTGAAATTCGTCGTTTCTCCGACGTTCCCATCGTGATGGTGACGGCCAAAATCGAAGAGATCGACCGCCTGCTGGGGCTTGAAATCGGCGCCGACGATTATATCTGCAAGCCTTACAGCCCGCGCGAAGTGGTTGCTCGCGTGAAAACTATCCTCCGCCGCTGCAAGCCGCAGCGTGAATTGCAGGTGCTGGATGCGCAAAGCCCGCTGATTGTCGACGAAAGCCGCTTCCAGGCGAGCTGGCGCAACAAGCTGCTGGACCTCACCCCTGCGGAGTTCCGCCTGCTGAAAACGCTCTCCCACGAGCCGGGGAAAGTGTTTTCCCGCGAACAGTTGCTCAATCATCTGTATGACGATTACCGCGTGGTGACGGACCGCACCATCGACAGCCACATCAAAAACCTGCGCCGCAAGCTGGAGTCGCTGGATGCCGACCAGTCGTTTATTCGTGCGGTGTACGGCGTGGGGTATCGGTGGGAAGCGGACGCGTGCAGGATTGCCTAGTCAGCTGCGGGATAATCCAGGCCGGGTAAGGCGAAGCCGTCACCCGGCACAAGAACTTTACCTCCCCGCCCCGCAGCGCTACAATGCCCGCCCTTAAAGTGGGGGATCTCCCCTTACCGCTGCACCAGGTGTATGCGGATCTGACCTGTCATCAGAACGAGAACAAACATGTTTAAACCGGAACTCCTTTCCCCGGCGGGAACGCTGCAAAATATGCGTTACGCTTTCGCCTATGGTGCCGACGCCGTCTACGCGGGCCAGCCGCGCTACTCGCTGCGCGTGCGTAACAACGAATTCAACCACGAGAATCTTCAGCTCGGCATTAACGAAGCGCATGCCCTGGGCAAAAAATTCTACGTGGTGGTGAACATCGCGCCGCACAACGCCAAGCTGAAAACGTTCATTCGCGACCTGAAGCCGGTCGTGGAGATGGGGCCGGACGCGCTGATCATGTCGGACCCGGGTTTAATCATGCTGGTTCGGGAGAACTTCCCTGATATGGACATTCACCTTTCGGTGCAGGCTAACGCCGTCAACTGGGCGACGGTGAAATTCTGGAAGCAGATGGGGCTGACCCGCGTCATTCTGTCTCGCGAGCTGTCTCTCGAAGAGATCGAAGAGATCCGCACCCAGGTTCCAGATATGGAGATCGAAATCTTCGTTCACGGCGCGCTGTGCATGGCCTACTCCGGCCGCTGCCTGCTCTCTGGCTATATCAACAAGCGTGACCCGAACCAGGGCACCTGCACCAACGCCTGCCGCTGGGAATATAACGTTCAGGAAGGCAAAGAGGATGAGATCGGGAACATCGTGCACAAACACGAGCCGATCCCGGTCACCAACGTTGAGCCAACGCTGGGTATCGGCGCGCCGACCGACAGCGTGTTTATGATTGAAGAAGCCAAACGTCCGGGCGAGTACATGACCGCCTTTGAAGACGAGCACGGCACCTACATCATGAACTCGAAGGATCTCCGCGCCATCGCGCACGTGGAGCGTTTAACCCAGATGGGCGTGCACTCCCTGAAAATCGAAGGCCGCACAAAGTCCTACTACTACTGCGCCCGCACCGCGCAGGTATATCGCAAAGCCATCGACGATGCCGCCGCCGGTAAACCGTTCGACACCAGCCTGCTGGAAACGCTGGAAGGTCTGGCGCATCGCGGCTATACCGAAGGTTTCCTGCGTCGTCACACCCACGACGACTACCAGAACTACGAGCATGGCTACTCGATTTCTGAACGCCAGCAGTTTGTCGGTGACTTCACCGGCGAGCGTAAAGGCCCGCTGGCAGCCGTCGCCGTAAAAAACAAATTCACCAAAGGCGACAGCCTGGAGCTGATGACGCCGCAGGGCAACATGAACTTCCGCCTGGAGCACCTGGAAAACAAAAAAGGTGAGGCGATTGAGGTCGCACCGGGCGATGGCCATGTGGTCTGGCTGCCGGTTCCTGAAGAGGTAGAGCTGGAGTTTGCGCTGCTGATGCGTAATTTTGAAGGTGAAAATACCCGAAATCCACACGGCAAATAGTCAATCAACGGGATTTTTTCACGCTGGGATAATTCTTAGAATCGGATCACATACCGCTTCGTTCAATACGGGTATTATCCCCCCGCTGAAAAACATAACCCATAAATGCTAGCTGTACCAGGAACCACCTCCTTAGCCTGCGTAATCTCCCTTACGCGGGCTTATTTTTTGCCTTTCATCCTGTTCTTACCCGCTTTGTTCTTCTCTGGGATACACTCTTTCTATAGTTAAAAAAGGGAGCAAACCGGATGGCAACCTATCCAGACAGTTTATTAATTCTCAACGGCAAAAGTGCAGGCAACGATCTGTTGCGTCAGGCGATTACCGAATTGCGTGAAGATGGCGCGCGCATTCACGTGCGGGTGACCTTTGAAAAAGGCGATGCGGCACGCTATATCGACGAGGGCATCAGGTTAGGCGCTGAAACCATTATTTCCGGCGGCGGCGACGGAACGATCAACGAAATCGCCGGCGCGCTGATTGATCTCAACACAGCAGATCGCCCGGTGATGGGCATTTTACCGCTCGGTACCGCCAATGATTTTGCCACCAGCGCCGGCATACCTGAGGATTTAGGAAAAGCGCTGCAACTGGCCATCCTCGGTAAAGCGACCCCCGTCGATATCGCTCAGGTAAATGAAAAAACCTGCTTTATCAATATGGCGACGGGCGGTTTCGGCACGCGGATCACCAGCGAAACGCCGGAAAAGCTGAAAGCCGCGTTGGGCGGCGTCTCGTATCTCATTCACGGCCTGATGCGCATGGACACGCTCAAGCCGGACAGCTGTGAAATCCACGGTGAGAACTTCCACTGGCAGGGCAACGCGCTGGTGATTGGCATCGGCAACGGGCGGCAGGCGGGCGGCGGACAGCAGCTTTGCCCGGAAGCATTGATTAATGACGGTCAGCTACAGCTGCGCATTTTTACCGGCGACGGGCTGCTGCCCGCGCTGTTTACGACGCTGACGCAGCCGGAGGAGAGCCCCAACATCATCGACGGCACATCCGCGTGGTTTGAGGTGATCGCCCCCCACGGCATGACCTTTAACCTTGACGGAGAGCCGCTCAGCGGCGAGCGATTCCGCATCGAAGTTTTGCCCGGCGCGTTGCAGTGCCGATTGCCGCCGGACTGTCAGCTTTTGCGCTGATGTGTTGCCGGGTGGCGGCCCTCTTCCCGTATGCACGGAACCGTCCCCTCTCCCCGTTGGGGAGAGGGTTAGGGTGAGAGGAAAAAGACTTAAGCGATCGTGACTTTACTGTCCAGATAGACGTCCTGAACCGCGTTGATCAGCTTCACGCCGTCGGCCATGGATTTTTTGAACGCCTTACGGCCGAGGATCAGCCCCATGCCGCCCGCGCGTTTGTTAATCACCGCCGTGCGCACCGCGTCGGTCAGGTCGGTTTCACCGCCTGCCGCACCGCCGGAGTTAATCAGCCCGGCGCGGCCCATGTAGCAGTTCGCCAGCTGGTAACGCACCAGATCGATCGGGTTGTCGCTGGTCAGCTTGCTGTAGACCCGGTCGTCGGTATAGCCAAAATTCACCGCCTTATAGCCGCCGTTATTCTCGGCCATTTTCTGCTTCACGATGTCCGCGCCGATGGTCGCCGCCAGGTGGTTGGCCTGACCGGTCAGATCCGCAGACACGTGGTAATCCACGCCGTCTTTCTTGAACGACCCGTTGCGCAGATAGGCCCACAGCACGGTCACCATGCCCAGCTCGTGGGCGCGCTCGAACGCTGCGGAGATCTCCTCTATCTGACGACGCGACTGTTCAGAGCCGAAATAGATCGTCGCCCCGACCGCCACCGCGCCCATATTGAACGCCTGCTCGACGCTGGCGTACAGCGTCTGGTCGTATTCAGTTGGGTAGCTCAGGGTTTCGTTATGGTTCAGCTTGACGAGGAACGGAATGCGGTGGGCATAGCGACGCGACACGGAGGCCAGCACGCCGTAGGTGGAGGCCACGCAGTTACAGCCCGCCTCAATCGCCAGCTCGACGATGTTTTTCGGATCGAAGTAGAGCGGGTTCGCGGCAAACGACGCCCCCGCAGAGTGTTCAACGCCCTGGTCAACGGGCAGAATAGAGAGGTACCCGGTTCCGCCCAGGCGTCCGGTATTATAAAGCGTCTGCATGTTTCGCAGTACGGCAGGCGGACGGTTGTTGTCGACCATGACGCGGTCAACGTAGTCATGGCCAGGCAGGTAAAGCTGGTCGGCTGGAATGGTCATACAACGATGCTGTAAAAGGCTGTCGGCGTCTTTGCCAAGCAACTGCGCAATATCAGTCATAGTGATGCTCCCGTAAGTCCGACGTGATGTCGGAGCGTGTGATCCAAACCCACGTTTTTGCAGGCAGACTAAGCCTGGTACCGACTTACTCTATTTTCCACCATTTGCAACTTTTTTAAGCACAATCTGCTGGCTCGTTTCGTGTACAACATTTTTGTTACACTGATCAAACAATCGCCTTAAAGGTATTTAAAAGGTATTATCACATGGTATGTTAACCGCGTACCTCTGACATGCAGGATTAAAAAATGAAAACGAAAGTCCAACTGTCATTCATGATGTTCGTTGAATGGTTTATCTGGGGCGCGTGGTTTGTGCCATTGTGGCTGTGGCTGAGCAAGAGCGGGTTTACTGCCGGCGAAATAGGCTGGTCGTATGCCTGTACCGCCATCGCCGCGATCCTCTCGCCCATCCTGGTCGGCTCGCTGACGGACCGCTTCTTCGCCGCCCAGAAGGTGCTGGCGGTGCTGATGTTCGCCGGCGCGATCCTGATGTACTTCGCCGCACAGCAAACCCAGTTCAGCACCTTCTTCCCGCTGCTGCTGGCCTACTCCCTGACCTATATGCCGACCATCGCGCTGACCAACAGTATCGCCTTTGCGAACGTCGATGACGTGGAGGCCGATTTCCCGCGCATCCGCGTGATGGGCACCATCGGCTGGATTGCCTCGGGCCTGGCGTGCGGCTTCCTGCCGCAGATGATGGGCTATAGCGACATCTCCGACACCAATATTCCCCTGCTGATGACCGCAGCCAGCTCCCTTCTGCTCGGCGTCTTCGCGCTGTTCCTGCCGAATACCCCGCCGAAAAGCACCGGCAAGCTGGATTTCAAAGTCATGCTGGGGCTGGACGCGCTGATCCTGCTGCGCGATAAAAACTTCCTGGTGTTCTTCTTCTGTTCGTTCCTGTTCGCCATGCCGCTGGCCTTCTACTACATCTTTGCCAACGGCTATCTCACCGAAGTGGGGATGAAAAACGCCACCGGCTGGATGACCCTCGGCCAGTTCTCTGAAATCTTCTTCATGCTCGCCCTGCCGTTCTTTACCAAACGCTTTGGTATTAAGAAGGTCTTGCTGCTGGGCCTGATCACCGCCGCCATTCGCTACGGCTTCTTTGTTTACGGTGGCGCCGAACAGTACTTCACCTACGCCCTGCTGTTCCTCGGCATTCTGCTGCACGGCGTGAGCTATGACTTCTATTACGTCACCGCATACATCTACGTGGATAAAAAAGCGCCCGTGCATATGCGCAACGCGGCGCAGGGCTTGATCACGCTGTGCTGTCAGGGCTTTGGTAGCCTGCTGGGTTACCGTCTCGGCGGCGTGATGATGGAAAAAATGTTCGCATATAAAGAGCCGGTGAATGGGCTGACCTTCAACTGGGCCGGAATGTGGACGTTTGGTGCAATCATGATTGTGGTGATTGCCGTGCTGTTTATGCTGTTTTTCCGCGAATCGGATAAAGAGATCACCGCAATTGAGGTGGTTGATGGCGATACCGCGCTGACACGAGGGGAAGTTAAATGAAACAAGACCGTATTCTCGGTGCCCTTTACGGGCAGGCGTTAGGGGATGCGATGGGGATGCCGTCGGAGCTGTGGCCGCGCAAGCGGGTAAAAGCACACTTCGGCTGGATCGACCGTTTCTTACCCGGCCCGGCCGAGAATAATGCCGCCTGCTACTTCAGGCAGGCGGAGTTTACCGATGATACATCCATGGCGCTGTGCCTGGCCGATGCGATTATCGAATGCGACGGGGAGATTAATCCTGACGTTATCGGTAAGCATATTCTGAACTGGGCGCTGGATTTCGACGCGTTCAATAAGAATGTGCTTGGCCCGACCTCCAAAATTGCCCTGAACGCCATCCGCGACGGCAGGCCGGTGAGCGAGCTGGAAAATAACGGCGTCACCAACGGGGCCGCGATGCGCGCCTCCCCGCTGGGCTGCCTGCTGCCGGCCACGCGTCTGACGCACTTTGTTGAACAGGTTGCGTTAGCCTCCAGCCCGACCCATAAATCGGATCTCGCCATCGCCGGTGCGGTGGTCATCGCGTGGGCGGTTTCGCGCGCTATCGACGGCGAGCGCTGGCAGAACATCGCTGATGCCCTGCCGGGTATTGCCCGCGCGGCCCAGGAGGCCAACACGACCACCTTCAGCGCATCGCTTTCGGCACGCATTGAGCTGGCCCTGAAAACCGTGCGCGAAGCCAACGGTACGGAATCCGCCAGCGAGCAGATCTATCAGCTTATTGGCGCGGGCACGAGTACCCTGGAGTCCGTTCCGGCGGCCATTGCGATGGTCGAACTGGCGGGAACCGACCCGAACCGCTGCGCGTTTTTATGCGCCAACCTGGGGGGTGACACCGACACTATCGGCGCGATGGCAACCGCCATCTGCGGCGCGCTGCACGGTATACAGGCCATTGATCCGGCGCTCAGGCGCGAACTGGATGCCGTAAACCGGCTTGATTTCGGCCACTACTGCGACAAGCTGCTGCACTTCCGGGAGCAAAGGGAGGGTGTATGAGTGCTTTTGCCCGCCGTCTCGAAACGCTTCACGCCACGCGTCCGGTAACGGTGCTGGGCGCGGCGGTGATCGACGTGATTGCCGACGCCTACGCCCTGCCCTGGCGCGGGTGTGATATCGAGCTGAAGCAACAGGGCGTGAATATTGGCGGCTGCGCCCTGAATATCGCTATCGCCCTCAAGCGGCTCGGCATTGCTGCGCAAAACGCGCTTCCCGTGGGCCACGGCGTATGGGCCGATATTATCCGTAACGCCATGGCGAAGCAGGACCTGCACAGCACCGTGGAAGCGGAAACGGGCGATAACGGCTGGTGTCTGGCGCTGGTGGAGCCTGACGGTGAACGCACCTTTATGTCGTTCAGCGGCGTGGAGAATCAGTGGCAGCAGCGCTGGCTGGACGGGTTAAGCGTGCCGGAGAAAAGCCTGATCTATTTGTCCGGCTACCAGCTGGCGTCGCCCAGCGGCGAACTGCTGACGGCCTGGGTGGAAAGTCTTCAGGATGTGACGCTCTTTATTGATTTCGGTCCGCGTATTGCGGATATCCCCGACCCGCTGATGGCGCGGATGATGGCCTGCAAACCGATTGTCTCGCTTAATCGTCAGGAGGCAGAGCTTGCCGCCGAATGGCTTGGCGTGAACGTGGAGCAGCTCGGCAAACAGTGGCAGCAGCGTTTTAGCGCTGCGCTGATCGTGCGCCATGATAAAGACGGGGCGATCTGGTATGACGGTGACGCCTCCGGACACGTTCCGGCGTTTCCTGCTGACGTGGTCGATACCATCGGCGCGGGTGACAGCCATGCGGGAGGCACCCTTGCCGGGCTGGCAGCGGGATGGTCACTGCCGGAGTCGGTGCAGCTTGGCAATGCCGTAGCCGCCTGGGTCGTCAGCCATCGCGGTGGAGACTGCGCCCCCACGCGCGACGCACTACTCCTCGCACACAAAGACGTATAGGTCGCTGCGGCAGTAGCTGATGCTGTACTCAATGGGACGGTGCTGTTGATCGAGCGCGACCTGCTTGATCACCAGCACCGGTATCTTATCGTCCATCTTTATATGCGTCTGAAACTCGCTGTCCGGCATCCGGGCGCTGACGCGGGAACGGGTGCGCTGCGGAAAGATATTCTGGCTGCGAAAGTAATCATAAAGCGAGACGCCAATATCGTCCGGGTTGGGAATTAACCCTACCGGTACCCAGGACTCCTCAATGGATACCGCATCGTCGTCCACATAGCGGATGCGCTTAAGCAGAAACACGTCGCTTTCCGGCGCAAGGGAAAGATGGCGGGCGATCTCTTCCGGGCACTTCACCACGCGTTTATTCACCCACAGCGTGTTGGGCGTTTTGCCCCGCAGCACCACCTGCTGGGAAAACCCCCGAGCCTCTTTTAGCGAATATTCAAAGATATTGTTGATTTGCGTGCCGTAGCCGCGCGCCCGGGTGACGACCCCGGCCTCCTCCAGCGCCTGCATCGCTTTACGCACCGTAATGCGCGATACGCCGGCAAGCTGGCTCAGGTCACGTTCGCCGGGCAAAATATTCCCGTGAGCGAGCACGCCGCTGCGCACCGCGTTTTTGACCGTTTCGGCAAATTTCAGATACAGCGGCGTGTTGTCCGGTGCGGCAATTCGTTCCTTGAGCTGGGCAATTAACCGGGTATGCGCTTGTTCCATCTCTGTTTTTCTCTGGCATGAGGTTTCATGCCAGTATACGGCTTACCACCATGCATGAAAATGGTGAACCGGCCCAATACCGTGACCCACTTCCAGAGAATCGGCTTTTGCCAGCGCGCCCGAGAGCCAGACCTTCGCTTCCTGCACCGTATCCGCCCAGTTCGCGTGACGGGGACGCAGCGCCGCCAGCGCGGCAGAGAGCGTACAGCCCGTGCCGTGGGTGTTTTTAGTCTGTACGCGCGGCGCGGTGAAACGTTGCGCGCCATCGCGGGTGAAGAGCCAGTCCGGGCTTTCTGCATCATCAAGATGACCACCTTTCATCAGCACTGCGCTACACCCCATCGCCAGCAGCGCATTCCCCTGCTCTTTCATTTCACGTTCGCTTTGCGCGTGCGGCGCATCCAGAAGCGCGGCGGCTTCGGGCAGGTTGGGCGTGATCAGCGCCACCTGCGGCAGCAGCTTTTTACGCAGCGTGTCGACAGCAGAGGCGGAGAGCAGCGGATCGCCGCTTTTGGCTAACATTACGGTATCGAGCACTACGTTTTTTATCCGGTAATGTTTAAGACGTTCAGCAACCGCTTCAACAATGTCTGCTTCTGCCAGCATGCCGATTTTGGTGGTGTCGATACGTACGTCGCTGAATACCGAATCCAGCTGCGCGCCGACAAAATCCGGCTCAATGCGATACACCGACTGTACGCCGCGCGTGTTTTGCGCCACCAGCGCGGTGATAACCGAGCAGCCGTAAGCGCCGAGCGCAGAGAAAGTTTTCAGGTCTGCCTGGATCCCCGCTCCGCCGCTTGGATCGGTTCCCGCAATAGTCAGGGCATTGATGCGTTTCATGCCTGTGCCTCCAGCGCGTAAAGCGCATCCAGAAACGCAGAGGCAAAGCTGCCGGGCCCCTGGCTTTGAGACAGAGCAGCCGATCCTGCACGCTTCATAAAACCGCAGGCTGCCGTCGCGTTATCAAGCCTGTCGCCAGGCAGTGAGCAACAGGCGGCGACGACCGCCGAGAGCGCGCAGCCTGTTCCCACCACGCGGGTCATCAGCGGGTCGCCGCCCGCGACCGTACGGGTTCGCTGCCCGTCGGTGATGTAATCCACTTCCCCTGTGACCACCACAACGGCGTGGGTCTGGCGGGCGAGCGCCTGCGCGGCGGGCAAGGCGCTTACAGCCGTATCGGTGGTGTCTACCCCGCGACCGCCCGCACTCATTCCGGCAAGGGCCAGGATTTCGGAGGCATTGCCGCGAATGGCAGCAGGTTTAAGCGATATGATTTGCTGGCAAAAACGGGTGCGGAACGCCAGCGCGCCAGCCGCGACCGGGTCCAGAACCCAGGGGGTGCCCGCAGCAACCGCACTCTCAATGGCCCGACGCATCGACTCGGCACGCGGCGCGGTGAGCGTGCCAACGTTGATGAGCAGAGCATCGGCAAGCGCGGCGAACGGTTCCGCTTCCTCGGCTTCGATCACCATTGCCGGGGACGCACCGAGCGCAAGCAGAACGTTGGCGGTGAAGGCCTGCACGACATCGTTAGTCATACAGTGTGTGAGCGGGGAACGGGTTCGGAATTGAAATAAAACGTGTGAATCGAGCAGGTCAGGCTGCATGGTTTCGCTCCTGCCGTACGTGAAGAAGCGATGACCGGGTAGGCATCTGACTTCCCTACGCTGGCATTATCCAGATCAGGTAATACGGGTATTTCTCAGCCTTCACAAAGAAGGGCACCCCGAGTCATTTACAAAAAAAATCTACAGCTTGAGATTAATGTTCATTATCAATCCTTGATCAGGATCATGCCAGCGGGAAGCCAAAGTTACAATCCCCTAAAATCGACCTTTTTGCTTGGAAAAAGCCATTTGTCCCAGCTCGTGTCCCAAAATATATCCCACAGTTATTTACAGCGGAAGGTCAATAATAGATACAAAAAAGGCCTGGTTACCCCAGCCTCAGATTGCATTCTTCTTTCTCAACTTCAACAGCGCTTAATTGATTGCCTTATCAAGTCCATTTTGCTCAACATATAAGAACCATTATGTTAAATAGACCGAAAAATTAGGCAAAAAAAACTTGTCGCTGCAATTTTTCCCTGTAGTGGTGCAGCGTGATGGAAGCATCGCTGAATGTGTCGCCCTTTCGATATTCGCTACAAATCCTGTGAAATAATTAGGGTGCTAATCATCCAGCTTGACATATGAACAATAGGACAGAGGATTTTTCTATTCACTTCAGTTTTTTCAATAACAAATTTGTCCATTTTCGAAACTTTGGATTATTTCTTAAGCGGTGTATTATAAGCAAATAACCATAGTAAATCCAGGGACAGATGATGAAGATGGTACTGCCAGTTGATGGCTGTCGTTCGGCAACAGGGTTCATGGAGGCCTTAGAGGGCACTGAGGGAGATACTCACTGGCTGATGAAGAAGGCCGAACAC
>NZ_JADCKU010000025.1:0-40564 GCF_014982165.1 Enterobacter cloacae complex sp. P24RS | reverse complement strand
CAGAGTGTGCTCCGGATAGACTAAAAGTGTTACCTATGTTCCCGGTCTGATCTGTCACCTATGTATCCGGTCATACAAGCGCGCCGCCCGGCAAAACGGAATTAGCCAACAATACCGCGCACAAAGGCTTCGATCTCTTTGTCCTGGCAGTTTTCGAAGAAGCACTGCTGGAAGCGCTGGCCCGAGACGGCGGTTTTAACCAGCTCAGGATCGATTGCACGCAGGGTATCCAGATAGTTTTCTTTCACCACGGCGGCTTTCACCTGATTGAGGATCCCCGCGTTCCGCACCTGCGGCTCTTTACGCTCTGGCGGGTAGCCTTCGCCATTGCGTCCGGTAAAGGCTTTCTCAAAGATAAAGCGGACGTTCAGTTCTGCCCCCCAGCCAAAGCCCTTCGCAAATGGCAGAGAAAGCGCGTTACCGTTGTTGATTTGTGCAAACAGGAAAGCATCCGCAGGATCGATGCAGTAGCCGCAAATGACGCCCGGATGAATGTTCAAGGACATCAATGCGCCCTGCCCGGTACCGCAGCCGGTAACAACAAAATCGACGGCTTTCGCGTTCAGCAGAATGCTCGCCATGATGCCCAGGTGAATATAGGTGAGATGATGATCGTTCTCATCACTCATACCGACGTTATAGACCGGGAAACCTTTTTCATCAGCAACGGCTTTCAGCTCATTAAGGATGATGGGATTTTTAGCGGCCTGGCTGTTTTCCATCATCAGTGCAATTTTCATCTCGTCTCTCCTGAATGCATGGCGGGCGATCCCGCTGTGGATACCTTTTCCACTTAACCTTACTATCAAACAAACGCACTTTCAAATTAAGTGAAAGCTTGTTTTAAAAAACAAAGGGGCGCTCACAATTTCGCAGGCGGGGCCGGCTCGTTGCACGGTGAAGGGTCAGATCCTCCGGCTATTCCAGCCATTGCGCCCCTTCGCGTTGGTTACAATGGCATATTTCCCGACACGCAGAGTGAACCATGAAAAGTGTAATCATCGCCGGAACGATCCTGCTGGTCGCCGGGTGCAGCATCAACCGTGAGGCAGAAATAAGCAGTACCGATGCCCCTAACGGGATTGTGCGCCTCGACTATGGCCAGGCCATACTGCAAAACGCCTGGTCTGACGACTATGTCAATAACGGTACGGCAACAAAAGCCTGTCAAAACATGGGCTATGCCACCGCGTCAGCCTACGGCCAGCCCATTAAAACCTGTACGCTTATCAGCGGCTCGCTGTGTCTGAATGAAAGCGTGACCATTCAGTATAAATGTCAGGGTTATGCCGTAACCGCCGGCAGCCAGAATCCGTGGTATTAACCCGTACTGCCAGTCACGCTGGCAGTTTATTTAATAAGAACAAAAACAATTCTCATTAATAAAAATAAATAGCGGCAATGCGTTTTATTCCCATTCGTATTTTTAATAAAGAGATATTTATTTTACTTTTTGCAAATAATTAAATAACAAATTATAGTGTCGCTCATCGTGAACCAGAAATAATAAACCGGAGCTGCACCATGCTAAAAACTGAAATGATCGACAAGCTCAATGCGCAAATGAATCTTGAGCTTTTTTCTTCCCTGCTTTATCAGCAGATGAGCGCCTGGTGCAGCTATCACAGCTTTGAAGGGGCCGCCGCCTTCCTGCGTCGTCATGCTCAGGAAGAGATGACGCACATGCAGCGTCTGTTTGATTATCTGACGGATACCGGCAGCCTGCCGCGCATTGATAACGTGACGTCGCCTTTCGCCGAGTACGGCTCTCTGGATGAATTGTTCCGCGCCACGTACGAGCATGAACAGCTGATCACCCAGAAAATAAATGAACTGGCTCATGCCGCCATGACCAGCCAGGATTATCCAACCTTTAATTTCCTTCAGTGGTATGTGGCTGAACAGCACGAAGAAGAGAAGCTGTTTAAATCCGTGCTCGATAAATTATCGCTGGCGGGGAAATCCGGGGAAGGCCTGTACTTCATCGATAAAGAGCTGTCGACTCTCGATACTCAGAATTAATATCAAAACGGTGCTGACTTTTCAGCACCGTTTTATTTTAATGACGGCAAATTTTACTTTCGTGCGTAGAAAAGCCGTCTTCTGCCGGAATGAATTTTCCGCGCGCCGCCAGAAACGCCACCAGCTCTGCGGCGGACATCTCCGAAGCCGAACAGGTATGGAATTGCGCCGCTTCGCCAAAGCGGGCATGAATTGCCTCAACCAGACTCTGCTCCGTATAGCGCTCACCTGACTCAATCATCATATTAAGCACGTCGTGACCGTGAATTGACATGGTTACCTCTCGCAAATAAAAAGCAGACTAACCGCTCCCTCCACGACACGCTTTGCGCTGGCGCAGGTTCCCCTTTTCTTTTTGTAAATTAATCATTACACCCTATGTAACGGTGATTTGACGAGATGGGGCTTTTCCCTTACTCTGCGCCGCAGAATGAGTCGCGATATGGAAGGGTTGTAGAGGAAAGCGTGAAAAACAGAACTCTGGGAAGTATTTTTATCGTCGCCGGAACGACAATTGGCGCAGGAATGTTGGCTATGCCGCTGGCGGCTGCCGGCGTCGGATTTGGCGTGACGGTACTGTTACTGGGCGGGTTGTGGGTCCTGATGTGTTACACCGCGCTCCTGTTGCTGGAGGTTTATCAGCACGTCCCTGCCGATACTGGCTTAGGCTCCCTGGCGGCACGCTATCTTGGACGCTACGGGCAGTGGATCACCGGTTTTAGCATGATGTTTCTGATGTACGCGCTGACTGCCGCTTACATCAGCGGCGCCGGGGAACTGATAGCGTCAAGTATCAATGACGGCTTCGGGGCGTCGGTTTCACCGGAAGCAGGCGCCATTGTCTTTGCGCTGATCGGTGGCGGCGTGGTTTGCGCGGGCACGTCGCTGGTCGATCTGTTTAACCGCTTTTTATTCAGCGCCAAAATTCTCTTCCTTGTTGTGATGCTGCTGCTGCTGGCCCCGCACGTTCATAAGATCAACCTGCTGACGATGCCGCTGGAAAAAGGCCTGGCGCTTTCGGCCATCCCGGTGATTTTTACCTCGTTCGGTTTTCACGGCAGCGTGCCGAGCATCGTGAGCTATATGAACGGCGACACCCGCAAGCTGCGCCGCGTCTTTGTCATCGGCAGCGCCATTCCGCTGATTGCCTATCTGTTCTGGCAGCTGGTGACGCTGGGCAGCATCGATTCCACCACTTTTATTGGCCTGATGGCCGAGCATTCTGGTCTGAATGGTTTCCTGGTTGCCCTGCGTAACGTGGTGGCCTCTTCACACGTAGAGCTGGCAGTACATCTGTTTGCGGACCTGGCGCTGGCAACCTCGTTCCTCGGCGTGGCGCTTGGCCTGTTTGACTATATGGCGGATCTGCTCCAGCGCCGCAATACCGTTGCCGGACGCTTACAGACGGGGGCGATGACCTTCCTGCCGCCGCTGGCCTTCGCGCTCTTTTACCCGCGCGGGTTTGTGATGGCGCTGGGGTATGCCGGCGTGGCGTTATCGGTTCTGGCCCTGCTGTTGCCTTCCCTGCTGGCGTGGAAGAGCCGCCAGCAGCATCCGCAGCAGGGGTATCGCGTGGCGGGCGGTACGCCAATGCTGTGCGCGGTGTTTGGTTGTGGGGTGGTGATTATTCTGGTGCAGGTGCTGATTGCAGCGGGAATGCTGCCGGAAGTGGGGTAAAAAAAGGGGGCTATAAATAGCCCCTTTTTTCAGTGCAGGCAGCAGCTTTTAAACTTCTTCCCGCTGCCGCACGGGCACGGGTCGTTACGCCCCACTTTCGCCCCGTTGATTATCGGCTTTTTCGCTTCCGGCTGCTGCGGGTTAGCGACCCAGTAGTTATACAAACGCAGCGCCGCAGGCTGAATGCTCTCGATGCTGGCCATATACTCCTCTTCGGTCAGTGCATCCAGCTTCTCGCTGTTCTCTTCCGTGCCGTGCAGGGCAATCACCGCCAGATCCGCTTCCAGCGCTTCCGGCAGGGATGACCAGTCTGTCAGCGCCACGCCGCGCATGTAGCCATAGCACCACTCTTCCACCACGGTGTAGCTCTGACCGTCAACGTCGTTATAGCCAAACAGCGGTTCAAACTGATCCGGGTATTCGCTCAGACGCTCGGCAATATCGTTCATGTGCTTAAAGCAAAGATCGATAAACCGGTTCATCTCACGATCGTTTTTCCAGCGCGGAATATACTTCTCACCACCCCAGACCGCCACCAGCCAGGTGTCGGGCTCCACCACAACGGGACCGGAAAGTACTGCGGTAAGCATGCCGTCCAGTTCGGACACGTCAATCACGGATGCATCGTCGTGACCGTAAGACATTAACGTCTCTTCCAGCCACGCCATCTCGCTTTCATTTAATGGGCCTTCAGCCATTGCGGATACTCCTGATAAAAAAAACGATCCTGACATATATCGCCGCCCGTGCCTATCTGAAGTTGAGGTCTTTGCTGCTGCAAAAACGTGCAAATCGTGACCATTGCACAACTTATGGGCTTTGTTGTTAAGGAGATGTGATCTCCGCTGAAAATTCATCTTATCCCGCAAAGGGGCGTAAAACGGCACTCTATACTCAACATGTTGTGCCCCGGTCAAGGGATTAACCATTCTGGCAACCTTTTTGCTTAATGTTCTGCGCGCTTCACGGTGCGTGGGATCCTCGCCGTATTAAGCAGAAGATTGCTTCTAAAGTGCATTTTGTTCTCGCTCTTGTTTTTGGATTAACAATGCCATCAGGCGTTCGGGTTTATACCTGGTGCAAAAACCTCTTTGCTAAGGAACATAATAATGTCGCTGAAATTTACCAAAACTCCCCTCTCCCTGGTGCTGGCCGGCTGTCTGGTAACGGCCTTTTCCGCGCAGGCCGATATCGTCATCGGCGTGGCCGGGCCGTTCACCGGCCCGAACGCAACCTACGGCGATCAGTACTGGCATGGCGCTACGCAGGCGGCGGAAGATATCAACGCCGCAGGCGGGATCAACGGTGAGAAAATCAAACTGGTTCAGGGCGATGACGCCTGCGAACCCAAACAGGCCGTTGCCGTCGCCAACCGCTTAGTCGATCAGGATAAGGTGAAAGCGGTCGTCGGCCACTTCTGCTCCTCGTCGACCATGCCCGCCTCCGAGGTGTATAGCGATGCCGGGATCCTCTCCATCACTCCCGGCTCAACGAACCCGCTGATTACCGAGCGCGGCATGAGCGATGTGTTCCGCATGTGCGGTCGTGACGACCAGCAGGGCCAGGTCGCCAGCGATTTTATTCTTGATAAGCTGAAGGCCAAACGGGTGGTCATCATCCACGATAAGGACACTTACGGTCAGGGGCTGGCGGACGCCACTAAGGCGGCACTGGCAAAACGCGGCGTTAAGGATGTGATGTACGAAGGATTATCGCGCGGGGAAAAAGACTTTAACGCGCTGGTGACCAAAATTGGCGCACAAAAACCGGACGTGGTGTTCTTCGGGGGCTGCCATCCGGAAGCGGGCCCGCTGGTTCGCCAGATGCGTGAGCAGGGCGTGCAGGCGAAGTTCTTCTCGGGGGACTGCATCGTCAATGAAGAGATGGTCACCGCTGCCGGCGGAGCGCAATACACCAACGGTATTTACATGACGTTCGGTAAAGATCCGCGCATGATCCCCGACGGAAAAGCCGTTATTGATAAATTCCGCGCCGGTAAATTTGAACCAGAAGGCTATACCCTCTACGCCTACGCTTCCGTGCAGGCTATCGCGGCGGCTTTCAAGGCCACAAAAGGCACGGATTCAGCGAAAGCCAGCGAGTGGCTGAAGGCCAACCCTGTCGACACGGTCATGGGTCAAAAAGCCTGGGACAGCAAAGGTGACCTCAAGGTGTCTGACTACGTGGTCTACCAGTGGGACGACAAAGGCAAATATAAAGAAGTGCCATAACGGGACGGAATCTGCTCTGCGCCGGCAGGTCTGCCTGTCGGCGTAACCCTTTATTCAGGTGCGCGACAATGAGTACATTCTTCCTACAGCAGTTAATTAATGGCTTAACGCTGGGTTCGGTCTACGGCCTTATCGCCATCGGCTATACCATGGTGTACGGCATCATCGGTATGATTAATTTCGCCCACGGCGAAGTGTATATGATTTCCGCCTATCTCTCGGCCATTGGCCTGGCCCTGCTGGCGTTTTTTGGACTTCAGTCCTTTCCGCTGCTGATCCTGGGGACGCTGGTTTTCACCATCGTGGTCACCGGGGTTTACGGCTGGACGATCGAGCGCATCGCCTATAAGCCGCTACGCAATTCGACGCGTCTGGCGCCGCTGATTTCGGCTATCGGGATGTCGCTGATACTGCAAAACTACGCCCAGCTCAGTCAGGGTCCGCGTCAGCAGGGCGTGCCCACCCTGCTGGATGGCGTGCTGCGTTTCCACCTGGGCGAAGGGTTTGTCCAGATAACCTATACCAAAGTCTTTATTCTCATCGCCTCGTTCGCGGGCATGCTGGTGCTGACCTGGATCATCAACCGTACTCGCCTGGGGCGGATGTGTCGTGCGGTGCAGCAGGATCGCAAAATGGCCTCTATTCTGGGGATCGATACCGACAGAATTATTTCGCTGGTGTTTGTTATCGGCGCAGCCATGGCCGGGCTGGCGGGCGTGCTGATCACCATGAATTACGGCACCTTTGATTTCTACGTCGGGTTCGTTATCGGCATTAAGGCCTTTACGGCGGCGGTGCTGGGCGGCATCGGCTCTCTGCCCGGGGCGATGCTCGGCGGGCTGATTCTGGGCGTCGCAGAAGCGCAATTCTCCGGGATGGTGAACTCAGATTATAAAGACGTGTTCTCG
Organism: Enterobacter cloacae complex sp. P24RS; assembly: GCF_014982165.1. Lineage (NCBI taxonomy): Bacteria > Pseudomonadati > Pseudomonadota > Gammaproteobacteria > Enterobacterales > Enterobacteriaceae > Enterobacter > Enterobacter cloacae complex sp. P24RS. The sequence continues at coordinate 33,726 of NZ_JADCKU010000025.1, read as the reverse complement.
TTTGGTTTGCTGGTCTTAATTCTGATCTTCCGTCCCCAGGGGCTGTTAGGCCGCCCTGTCGTGGCTAAAGTGTAAGGAACAACGCGATGACCTCTGACGGCTTTTCCCTGAAGCGCTGCATTCTGGACGCAATTTTTTCCGGTATGATCGCCCTGATTATTTTCGGCCCGATTGCGGGCGTCATACTGGATGGTTACAGCTTTAACTTTGACGGCCAGCGTCTGGCGTGGATTGTTGGCACCGTGATGCTGGGACGCTTTTTGCTGAGCGCCTTCACGGGCACGGCGGCCGGAAAGCGTTTACAGGCGCGGTTTGAATCCGACAATGCCGGGGTGTATGTCCGGCCACCGGAATATAAAAGCCGCCTGCGCTGGATCCTTCCGCTGATTATCGCGCTGGCGATCTGCTTCCCGTTTGTTGCCACCAAATACGTGCTGACGGTCGCTATTCTCGGGCTGATCTACGTTCTGCTCGGCCTTGGGCTGAACATTGTCGTCGGGCTCGCGGGTTTGCTGGATCTGGGTTACGTCGCCTTTTACGCCATTGGCGCCTATGGCCTGGCGCTCGGGTATCAGTATCTGGGCCTCGGGTTCTGGAGCATGCTGCCGCTGGCGGCGCTGATGGCCGCAGGCGCGGGTGCCCTGCTCGGCTTTCCGGTGCTGCGCATGCACGGGGATTATCTCGCCATCGTCACGCTCGGGTTTGGCGAGATCATCCGCCTGGTGCTGAACAACTGGCTCGCCTTCACCGGCGGGCCAAACGGCGTTTCGGCCCCTGCTCCGACCTTTTTTGGCCTGGAGTTTGGCCGACGCGCCAAAGAAGGCGGCGTACCCTTCCACGAGTTTTTCGGCCTGACCTATAACCCCAACATGAAGTTTATCTTCATCTATGCGGTGCTTTTTCTGGTGGTCATGCTGGTCCTGTACATTAAACACCGGCTGACCCGAATGCCCATTGGCCGGGCGTGGGAAGCGCTCCGTGAGGATGAGATTGCCTGCCGTTCCATGGGGCTTAACCACGTTCTGGTCAAACTTTCTGCCTTCACCCTGGGCGCATCAACGGCAGGTATTGCCGGGGTGTTTTTTGCCACCTATCAGGGATTTGTTAACCCCACCTCTTTCACCTTTTTTGAATCGGCCCTGATCCTCGCGATCGTGGTTCTGGGCGGGATGGGTTCTACCGTGGGCGTTGTGCTGGCCGCCTTTGTGCTGACCGTCACGCCTGAGCTGCTGCGCAGCTTTGCGGAATACCGCGTGTTGCTCTTTGGCATGCTGATGGTGGTGATGATGATCTGGCGTCCTCGCGGTCTGATCCGCATTAACCGCAGCGGATTTGCCGTACGGAAAGGAGTGGCGCCATGAACGCAACGATTTTGCGCGTAGAACATCTGATGATGCATTTCGGCGGGATCAAGGCCCTGAATGACGTCAATCTTGAGGTGCAGCGCGGGTCAATTACCGCCCTGATTGGCCCTAACGGCGCGGGGAAAACGACCGTCTTTAACTGCCTGACCGGCTTCTACCGGGCCTCCGGCGGCAACATTCTGTTCAATGCCCGGCATAAAACCACCAACGTCATTCAGGTGCTCGGGCAGAAATTCCAGCCCGGCGACTGGCTCAACCCGGCGCAGCTTGGTCAACGCCTGTTCTATAAGATGTTTGGCGGCACGCATCTGGTGAACCGCGCGGGTCTTGCGCGCACGTTTCAGAACATCCGCCTGTTCCGCGAGATGTCAGTGGTGGAAAACCTGCTGGTGGCACAGCATATGCGCGTCAACCGTAACCTGCTGGCGGGGGTACTCAACACACCTGCGTATCGTCGGGCAGAGAACGATGCGCTGGACCGGGCGTTTTACTGGCTGGAGGTGGTGGATCTGGTGGATTGCGCCAACCGTCTGGCCGGTGAAATGTCCTATGGCCAGCAGCGACGCCTCGAAATCGCCCGCGCCATGTGTACCGGCCCGGAGATGATTTGTCTTGATGAACCCGCTGCCGGCCTGAACCCGGTGGAGACGCACAAGCTGAGCGATATCATTCGGTTCCTGCGCGACCACCACGACATCACGGTATTGCTGATTGAGCATGATATGGGGATGGTGATGGACATTTCGGACGACATTATTGTGCTCGATCACGGCGACGTTATTGCCAGAGGTAAACCCGCCGAGATCCAGCACAACGAAAAGGTGATTGCCGCGTACCTGGGCACCGACGAAAGCGAGGTAAATCTGTGAGCGAACCGATGCTTCAGTTTCATGATGTGGACGTGTTCTACGGGGCGATCCAGGCGTTGAAGCAGGTTTCGCTGGAGGTGAATAAAGGGGAAACCGTGGCCCTGATTGGCGCTAACGGCGCGGGGAAATCCACATTACTGATGTCTGTTTTTGGCCAGCCCCGGATCCGCAATGGGCAGATCCTCTTCTGCGGGGAGGATATCAGCCAAAAATCCACCCACTACGTGGCCACCGGCGGCATCGCGCAGGCACCTGAGGGGCGGCGCATTTTCCCGGATATGTCTGTAGAAGAGAACCTGCTGATGGGGACAATCCCCATCGGCAATCACCATGCGGCGGCAGATCTGCAAAGCATGTTTGACCTGTTTCCCCGCCTCAGGGAGCGACGCAACCAGCGGGCGATGACGCTCTCCGGCGGTGAGCAGCAGATGCTGGCTATCGCCCGGGCGTTGATGAGCCGCCCCAAACTTCTGCTGCTGGATGAACCCAGTCTCGGCCTTGCGCCCATCGTGGTTAAACAGATCTTCCAGACGCTGCGCGAGCTGGCCCGTAACGGGATGACGATTTTTCTGGTAGAGCAGAACGCGCACCATGCCCTGAAGTTGTCCGATCGCGGCTATGTGATGGTTAACGGGCAGATTCGGTTAAGCGGCAGCGGCGAGGCGCTGCTGAGGGATCCGGAGGTGAGGAAGGCGTATCTGGGTGGCGTGTGAAGCCAGGGCTATAGTGAGAAAAACTCACAATGATTTCCATTATTAATCGTTTTTCTGATGCGACCGCATTCAAATATCATCCTCACGACCCGCCTTCGCGCGGGCCGATAAAACGTTCAGCGGCAAACTGAATAATAATGATAAGAGGATCCGGGGCAAACATGACACTTGATGCGTTATATCAGTTAATGAAAACTGTATTACCACCTGACACCGATTCAGCCAATGATTTACAGGATTTTATGGCCATGCTTATGGCGACGAAACATCACTCAGAGGCTCTGTCACCGTTTTCGCAGCGCGTGTACATGCTGTCCGTAGCCCATCGCGACCCTAAGCAAGCGGCTGCGCTGATTTCAGCCTGTCATCCTGAAGCAGGAAAGCCCCTTCCGCTGCTCGACTTCTCCGGCTGGCCGCACGTGCGTTACGCCACGTCGGGTGAATTTCAGACGCCCGAGTCCGAGGCATATTTTCACAAGATTACGTCTGCGGCCACGATATTACGCGACGCAATCATCGAGGCCGAGCAGCAAAAAAATACCCCTGCTTTTTATATTCTGGATAAGGTGCTCAGCCTGAACAGCGCTTTGCCAGAACGCTATAAAAAGATGGCAAACATCTCTTACTCATAAGGGTATTAATAAACCCGGCTTTCATCGTATTCCAGAAAAAGAATATCCAGAGCCGGAACGACCGGGGTATGGCTTTGCAGCCAGGCCAGAAGGTGCTGGATGCTCTCTCTTTTGAGCGAATTTTTTGGCCAGACGAGGTAGTAGCCATCTCCCGTCGCGATAGCTTCCCTGAACGGCAGGCCCAGCAGGCCGCTTTTCAGGGCATCAAGCGTGAGATGCAGGTCGGCGATGGCGATGCCATGCCCGTTCATCGCGGCGATACTTCCCTGTTCAAGGGTGTCAAACACCATGCCGCTGCTCATATCGAGCCCCGGGAACAAGCCCGTCCTTCGCAGCCAGCGCCGCCAGTCCCGTCTGTCCGGTGAAGGATGGATCAGATCGCATTGCGAAAGCTGCTGCCGGGCCGGTTCGAGAAGCGATGGGGTGCAAACCGGAATAAGCCATTCATGAAAAAGCAGCTGGCTTTCCGTTGTCTCACCAAAACGGCCATTGCCGAGAAGAATGGCGCAGTCGTATGGCTCAAGATTGAAATCAACGGTGTCAATGTCCATCCAGACGCTGGCAATCTCCACCTGTGGTTTTGCATGGTTGTTGCGAAAAGATCGCAGCACGTCGAGAAGCCATCTCATGGTCAGGGTGCTGGGTGCTTTTAACCGCAGCAGATGGTTTTCACTGCGAAATGCCCGGCAGGCCCATTCAATGCTCGTGAAGCTTTCGTTCAGCTGTCCGGCAAGCACCCGCCCGGCTTCAGTGACCTCCACGCGAGGACCTTGCCTTTTGAAAAGCTCGCAGTCGAACCATTGTTCAAGGGTACGGACATGTCTGCTGACCGCGCCCGGCGTAATATTCAGCGTTTCAGCGGCTTTACTAAAGGAGTTCAGCCGCGCAGCAACCTCAAACGCACGCAGTGCATACAATGGCGGTAAAGACATAGCGTCCCTTACATAACGTGATGAGATGGAGAATCGGGGTCGCAAACGTGCACATGTTCAAACCGCATATCGCGCCCGCTACACGATAGCATAATGCGTATCTGTTTAATTCCGTTACGAAAGGAACGCTGTGTATTAACTGAAGATCAGGGATGAAAGAGAATGGTTAGCGGAAGGCCAGGCACAAAAAAACCACCTTTCGGTGGTTTCACGACACTGCTTATTGCTTTGATTATTCTTTGTTTCCCATGGTAGCCGGAGTGGGACTTGAACCCACACAGCGCGAACGCCGAGGGATTTTAAATCCCTTGTGTCTACCGATTCCACCATCCGGCCAGGGAAGAAAGTGGAGGCGCGTTCCGGAGTCGAACCGGACTAGACGGATTTGCAATCCGCTACATAACCGCTTTGCTAACGCGCCTTAAATCTTTTGTCTTTCGACACGCACCCGCAAACTGCCGATGCTTTAATCTGGAGCGGGAAACGAGACTCGAACTCGCGACCCCGACCTTGGCAAGGTCGTGCTCTACCAACTGAGCTATTCCCGCATGTTATCAAGTTAACTGCTAACCACTTGATTTCATTATCGTCCGGCTAACTGTGCCGCCGTTCGATGCGTTGCATTCTACTGATATGACGTTTTGAGTCAACGTTATTTTTTGCATCTCAGGATCGTTTGCTGAAAATTAAGCCGAAACGATCACTGTTCAAGCAAATCACCGCGCGCAGCGTTCAAATATTGCAGCATTGACCACAGCGTCAGCACTGCCGCAACCCACAGCAGGCCAATGCCGGCCCACTCGACCCAGGCATTCGGACGCCACAGCATCCACACCAGCGCCGCCATTTGTGCGGTGGTTTTGACTTTACCGATCCAGGATACCGCCACGCTGCTGCGTTTCCCCAGCTCCGCCATCCATTCGCGCAGGGCAGAAATAATAATTTCACGGCCAATCATGGTCGCGGCGGGCAGCGTGACCCACCAGGTATGATAATGCTCCGCCACAAGCACCATCGCGATCGCCACCATCACCTTATCCGCGACCGGATCGAGGAACGCGCCAAAGCGGGTACTCTGATTCCAGCGGCGTGCCAGATACCCGTCAAACCAGTCCGTCACGGCGGCAATCAGGAAAATCAGCGCACAGGCAAAAGGCGCCCAGACGACCGGCAGGTAAAATGCCAGTACAAAGAACGGAATGAGCACAACGCGAAAAAGGGTGAGCAACGTAGGGATATTAAATCGCATGATGACGGTAACTGTCTGTTGTCAGTAAAATTTAGCTCTATGTTGCTACAGAGCCCTCAATGTTTCAACGAGTAGTAGATCTTTTCTGCCAGCCCTTGCGAAATACCCGGCACTTTTGCAATTTCCTCCATGCTGGCATTGAGTAATCCTTGCAATCCGCCCATATACTTCAACAGCATCTGGCGACGTTTTGGCCCAACGCCTTCGATAGTCTCGAGGGTACTGGTATTTTTCACCTTCGCCCGTTTTTTGCGGTGCCCGCTGATGGCGTGATCGTGCGACTCATCGCGGATGTGCTGGATCACGTGCAGCGCCGGGGAATCTGGCGGCAGGCTAAAGCCCTCGCCCTCCGGCTCGAAGAACAGCGTTTCCAGGCCCGCTTTACGATCCGCCCCTTTCGCCACCCCTAACAGCAGCGGATGGTTTTTGTCCCACTCCACGTCGAGCGATTCAAACACCGCCTTCGCCTGGCCCAGCTGCCCTTTCCCGCCGTCGATAAGGATAACGTCAGGAATTTTGCTCTCTTCAATCGCTTTACCATAGCGACGACGCAGCACCTGGTTCATGGCGGCATAATCGTCACCGGGCGTAATGCCGGTGATGTTATAGCGTCGATACTCTGCCCGCAGCGGACCGTTGGCATCAAAGACCACGCACGACGCCACGGTCTGCTCACCCATCGTATGGCTGATGTCGAAACATTCCATGCGTTTCACTTCCGGCAGCTTAAGCAGCGTCGCAAGCGCGGTTAAACGCTGGCTGACGGTCGACTGCTGGGAGAGTTTGGTGGTCAGCGCCGTGGCGGCATTGGTTCGCGCCAGCTTCAGATAGCGCGCGCGATCGCCGCGCGGTTTCGTCTGGACATTCACCCGACGGCCTGCCAGCTCTGAAAGCGAATCCGCCAGCAGGGTTTTATCGTCGAGCGTAAAGTCGAGCAGGATCTCCGAAGGCAGCGTACGCATCTGGCTGCCCTGCAAATAAAACTGGCCGACAAAAGTCTCCACCACTTCACCCAGCTCGGTACCACCCGGCACCTTCGGGAAGTAGCTGCGGCTGCCGAGCACTTTACCCTGACGAATAAACAGCACGTGAACGCAGGCGAGACCGGCGTCAAAAGCGACGCCGATTACATCGAGGTCGTCGCCGGTATTGGAAACAAACTGCTTCTCGGTCACCCTGCGCACCGCCTGGATCTGATCGCGGATGCGGGCGGCTTCCTCAAACTCCAGCCCCGCGCTGGCTTTTTCCATGCGGGCAATCAGCTGCGTGAGCACCTGATCGTCTTTCCCGGCTAAAAACAGGCGTACATATTCCACCTGCTGCGCGTACTCTTCTTCGCTCACCAGCCCTTCAACGCACGGCCCCAGACAGCGGCCAATTTGATATTGCAGGCACGGTCGGGATCGGTTGCGGTAGACGCTGTTTTCGCACTGGCGAACGGGGAAGATTTTTTGCAATAGCGCCAGCGTTTCCCGTACGGCATAACCGTTCGGGAAGGGGCCGAAATATTCCCCTTTCGCATGCTTAGCGCCACGATGCATCGCCAGCCGCGGGTGCGTATCACCACTCAGGAAGATAAACGGGTAGGACTTATCATCGCGCAGCAGAACGTTGTAGCGCGGCTGATACAACTTAATGTAGTTGTGCTCAAGGAGCAGCGCTTCCGTTTCCGTGTGCGTCACGGTGACATCAATGTTATGTATGAGGGCAACCAGCGCTTCGGTTTTACGGGAAGCAAGGTTGCTGCGGAAGTAGCTGGAAAGGCGTTTTTTGAGATCTTTCGCCTTACCGACATAGATAACCGTGCCGCCAGCGTCGTACATACGGTAGACGCCCGGCTGGCTGGTAACGGTTTTCAGAAATGCTTTTGAATCGAACGCTTCACTCACTGACTTAATAACGACTCCGCATTGCACAAACCATGGCGAATGGCCAGGTGAGTCAGTTCGACATCACCGTGAATGTTCAGTTTACTGAACATCCGATAGCGATAGCTGTTGACCGTTTTCGGGCTGAGATTCAGCTGCTCTGAAATCTCATTCACCTTCTGACCTTTTGTAATCATCAGCATAATCTGCAATTCGCGCTCAGACAAACTGGCAAACGGCGATTCCGTTTTTTCCGGTTCAATCTGACTCAACGCCATCTGTTGAGCAATATCAGAAGCAATGTAGCGCTGCCCTGCGTGTACGGAACGGATCGCATTGACGACTTCCTGCGGCGCGGCGCCTTTACTCAGGTATCCTGCGGCACCTGCCTGCATAACTCTGGCGGGCAGCGGATTTTCAGTGTGTACGGTCAGCATGATGACTTTGGTATCAACAAACATGCGGGCGATTTTACGCGTGGCTTCAAGCCCGCCGATGCCGGGCATGTTCATATCCATCAGCACCACGTCTGCTGAGTGAGTACGACACCATTTGACGGCATCTTCACCACAGCACGCCTCGCCGGCAACTTTAATACCCTTTATATCTTCAAGAATGCGTCGTATCCCTGCGCGCACCAGTTCGTGGTCATCAACAAGAAGGACGTTGATCAAAGGAAATGTCTCCAGAATAGGGATAACGCTACTGACTGCTAATTGTGTTTATATTAACGGTTTTCCATGCAAGATTAAAACGCTAAAAAATCGGCTATACGATTCGGGTCTCGTTTTTGGAAATTAGGCTGTACAGTAAGTGGAAAGAAAACCCATGTACGCTGGGCTTTACCGCTATTTTTTGGCACCAGCATTCAAAAAGCTACCAAAACATTTGTTAACGTAAACTAAAAAATGCTCTCATTTTTTTGTAACAACAATTAACGGATGACGTACCGGCGATAAACATTTAATTGTCGCTAACATATTGGACAGATTACCTTCATAATCCGCATCAGCCAATAATCATTACGCGGAAAAGTATAAAAAACAACCACTGCATTTTTTGCCGCAGCTTGTGGTATACTCCGCCGCCTTAACTTTCATCGTCGCGCTCATGCGCTGTTTTATAATGAGGAAAATAAATGAGCACACCTGAATTTGCCACTGCCGAGAATAACCAGGAACTGGCACAGGAAGTTAACTGCCTGAAGTCGCTGCTGACGCTTATGCTACAAGCGATGGGCCAGGCTGATGCTGGACGTGTGATCATTAAAATGGAAAAACAGATCGCGCAGATGGAAGACCAGGCGGAATCCGCTGTTTTTGCCAATACGGTTAAGCAAATTAAACAAGCCTACCGCCAGTAACAAAAAAGGCTGGATGCAGTGCATTCAGCCTTTTCCTCGTCTGACACGCAGAACGTGAGAGCAGTCAGATAAGTCCCGTCGCGGCGGCATAACACGCTATCTGGATCTTATTCGGCGCGTTGAATTTCTTCTGCATATTCTTCTGATGGAAGTTCACGGTATTTTCCGAGATGGAGAGAATGATGGCAATTTCCGCCGACGTCTTCCCTTCTGCGGTCCACTTCAGTATTTCCCGTTCACGCTTGCTGAATTTCATTTCCGGCGGCATCACCGTCTCATGTTCAAAACGCAACAGCGTTGTGAGCGCCATCTGGACCAGCATTTGCAAACGCAGCTCAACTTCTTCATTGGTGATAGCGTTTGCTTCTACGCTGGTCCGTGACACGGAGAGGAAGCCGAGCGCATGATTTGGCAGCATCAGACACTGCGTTATTCCCTTGCGTAAACCGTGGTCGCGGGCGCCGTCCCATAATTGCTGGGCATCCGCGAATAATTCATCCGTCCAGGGCAAATGTCCCTGTATGAAATTCTCCGGCTTCAGTACCGGATCGATGGTGAAATAATTCTCGGACTGATATTGTGCCATCCATTGTTGCGGATAACTGGAATGGACGGAGGTTCGCGGGCGGGTAAATGGCACAGGGTGTCGAACACAAAGCGCATAATAATCGAATTCAAGCGCCTGCGTTTGTCGCTGAAGCTCCTGATATACCTCGTCAGCACAAGTCATTTCCTGGAACCGAAGGAAGCATTCCCGTCGCCAGGTGAAAAAGTCTATATCCCTCATATGTAGTGAATGAAGCCTCTGAAATAGATAATCATTATTATGGTGAATATAACCTATCACATAAAGCATGATTATTTATATAAAATATCGGCCACGGGCAGATTATCTTTAATTTGAGGAAGGCTTAACCACATTAGCCGGAATAAAAAAGCAACAGAACCGAATTTAAGGGAGGATAATTTGCCCCAGAAGCGGCATCCGGAGCAAATTGAGTGCGAAAATGCTACTGCATTAAGAATTTTTCAAGGAACTGACGGGTGCGGGGCTGCTGCGGATTGGCAAACAGCGCTTTAGCCGGCCCCTGCTCTACAATTCGCCCCTGGTCCATGAAAATGGCCCGATCGGCCACATCGCGGGCGAAGCTCATTTCATGCGTCACAATCACCATCGTGCGTTTTTCCTGCGCCAGCTGGCGGATGGTGTTCAGCACTTCCCCGACCAGCTCCGGATCGAGCGCGGAGGTGGGTTCGTCGAACAGGATCACGTCCGGGCGCATCGCCAGCGCGCGCGCAATGGCGACACGCTGCTGCTGCCCGCCCGATAAGCGACGCGGATAGCTCGTCTCCTTCCCTGCCAGGCCAACCTTCGCCAGCAGCTCGCGGGCGCGGGCCGTCGCGTCTTCCTTTGATTCACCCTTGACGATGACCGGGCCTTCAATAATGTTTTCCAGCACCGTACGGTGTGGAAAGAGGTTAAAGCTCTGGAATACGAAGCCGACATGCTGGCGCAGGCGGCGAATCAACCCTTTTTGCTGGCTGATGGATTTCCCGGTATCAATGGTGATATCGCCCACGCGGATCGTCCCGCCTTCGGGCTGCTCCAGCAAATTGATGCTGCGCAACAGCGTGGTTTTCCCTGACCCACTCGGGCCAATAATGGCCACCACTTCGCCCTGCTCAACCTCAAGGTCGATGCCGTGCAGCACCGTTTGCCCGTGGAATTTTTTCACCAGGTTTTTGACGTCAATTGCACTCATTTTGGATCTCGCTCCTGGCGGTTAAGCTGGTTTTCAAAATAGTTTTGCAGGGCCGACAGCACCGTCGCCATCACCCAGTAAATCAGCGAGGCCGCCAGATACATGGTAAACACTTCCAGCGTGCGCGAAGTGATCAGCTGCGCCTGACGGAACAGCTCCGGCACCTGAATGGTCGCCGCAAGCGAGGTGTCTTTTACGAGGCTGATAAAGCTGTTGCTCAGCGGAGGCAGCGCCACGCGCGCCGCCTGCGGCAGGATCGCCCGGCGCAGCGTCTGCCACGGGGTCATCCCGATACTGGCCGCCGCTTCCCACTGCCCTTTATCGATGGACGAGATCGCCGCACGCAGCGTTTCCGAGGTGTACGCCGCCGTATTCAGCGACAGACCAATCATCGCCGCCGGGATCGGATCCAGCTCGATACCGAACTGGGGCAGCCCGTAGTAGATCATGAACAGCTGGGCGATAAGCGGCGTTCCGCGGAACACGGAGATGTAAAACCGCGCCAGCCACCGCACCGGCAAGATGTTTGACATGCGCATCAGTGCCAGCACAAACCCGAGCACCAGCCCGAAGAACATCCCGCCGATACTGAGCTGTAACGTAAACACCGCGCCCTTAAGTAAGAACGGCAGCGAATCAATAACCAGTTGAATACTTTCTTGCATTATTATTTTTCGACCTGATTTTTAGACATGAGGATGATAGGCAAACAGCGCAGGCGCCCCGCCAGTATGAACAAACAAAATAGGTCCTTCATCCTTAAAGCGCTTCCGGGCAATGCCGTCGATAAGGCCCGCCATTGCCTTGCCGGTATAGACCGGGTCAAGCAGAATGCCTTCGAGACGCGCCAGCAGCTTAACGGCCTCCATCCCTTCATCATTGGGGGTGCCATAGCCGGGTGCAAAGTAGTCATCCCACAGCATAATTTCCGCCTTCGCCTCAAGCTCAAGCTGTTCAGCTACCGCCTGTTGCAGCGTGACGACTTTCGGTTTTTGGTCCGCAACGCTTCTGGAAACCGTTACGCCAATCAGCTCAACGTCCGGCATCAGCTGCTCAAGCCCGACCGCTAAACCGGCATGGGTACCCGCGCTGCCGGACGCCACCACCACAGAGGTCAGACTTACCGCGCCTTCGCACTGCTGCGCGATTTCCAGCGCGCTCTCAACATAGCCGAGGGCACCCAGCGCATTCGAGCCGCCAACCGGAATGACGTACGGACGAAAGCCCTGCGCTTCCAGGCGCGTCGCCAGCTCATCAAGCTGGGCAGCCGGGTCGGTCAACGCGTCAACCATTTCAACCTGCACGTTGAACAGATCCAGCAGCAGGCGGTTACCGTTAGTCAGGTAATTCTCAGCCTGCGTGCCAATCGGGTTTTCCAGCAGGGCTACGCAATGAAGGCCCAGCTTTGCCGCCACGGCCGCCGTCTGGCGAACGTGGTTAGACTGAATGGCCCCGGCGGTGACCAGCGTATCCGCGCCCTCGCGCAGGGCATCGGCGGCGAGAAATTCGAGCTTGCGCAGCTTATTTCCGCCCATCGCCATGGGCGTCACATCGTCACGCTTAATGAATATATCGCGCCCCAGATAGTCAGAAAATCGCGGCAGGTACTCCAGCGGCGTGGGTGCGCCGATAAACTCCAGACGGGGAAAGCGCGTTAAATTCTGTAGTGACATGGTTCCTCCGGTCACGCAAACAATTGTTATTTCATTATGCACGCAGACGCGCGAGAAATAAAAAAGGCGCTTTTGAAAGCGCCTTTTTTTGTCGGTCAGAGACTTATTTCGTCACGTCTGCGCCGAACCACTTCTCAGAAAGCGCCTTCAGGCTGCCGTCTTTCTGCATTTCAGCAATGGCGCCATCAATGGCTTTCAGCAGATCTTCGTTACCTTTACGCACCGCCACGCCAGATTCCTGACGGGAGAACGCATCGCCTGCAACAGCCAGGGTATTGTTGGTTTTCTTCACCAGATCCAGCGCTGCCAGGCGGTCAACCAGAATGGCGTCGATACGGCCTACGCGCAGATCCTGGTATTTCGTCGGATCATCATCGTAGGTACGGATGTCCACGCCCTGCACGTTCTGGCGCAGCCACTCTTCATAGTTGGTGCCCAGACCGACGCCGACTTTCTTACCTTTCAGATCCGCGGCGGATTTGATGCTGCCTTCGTTACCTTTCTTCACCAGCGCCTGGATACCGGACACGGTGTACGGCGTGGAGAAGTCATACTTCTTCTTACGCTCGTCAGAAATGGTCACCTGGTTAATCACCACGTCAATACGTTTGGAGTCCAGTGACGCCAGCATACCGTCCCATTTGGTCGGTTTCAGAGAGGCTTTTACGCCGAGGTGTTTTGCCAGCTCTTGCGCAAACTCCACTTCAAAACCGGTCAGCTTACCGTCGTCGCCCTGGAAGCTGAACGGAGGATAGGTACCTTCCAGCCCAACCAGCAGCGTGCCGCGCTCTTTGACTTTATTGAGCAGATTATCTGCCGCGAACGTTTTTACGCTCATCCCCGCGACCAGCGCAACGGCCATCATCCCCATCAGCGCCTGACGACCCAGAAGTGCTAATTTCATAAGTACTCCGATACAGTGGAATTTTTGAGTAGTGTAGAGAAATCGCCTGCAACGTCAAAGGCGGCAGCGCTACATCTTATTCTTTTTTAATATATATCAGAAGTTGTTCCGGCGTGGACTTTCTGCTTTAGGGCGCCCGGCATCTGGACTTTATATTGCGCGTACTTACGCAGCGCGATGCGGTAATTGTTGGTACTGGTGGCGGGCAGCCAGGGCTCAAGATTTTCATCCAGATAGCCGGTCGTCAGCAGATCGCGGGAGATATTTTGCACGGTCAGATGCTGACCCAGGCGGCGCAGGCGAACCACGTATTCACGCACGGTGCCGTGGCTCATCTCAGTTTGTTCAAACAGGAACTGCTTGAAGCCGATAATATCGAAGAAGTCGCTTTGCTCTTTGCAGTGGAGATCGCCACAGAAACGGCAAAGCGCTACCCACTCTTTTTGCTCTTCAAGCCAGGCGGCTTCATCCATCAGCGTGTCGAGGCGGGAAATCGCAATCTTATTCACGATTTCACCGCGACGAACCAGCGTGATTCGGTCGAGTAATTTTTTACAGTGGGCGCAATGCGTCTGACTGTGTTTAAAGTCTTTCAGGTAGCGGCTTAAAGGCCGTCTTTTAGATTGCTGCACCGTCATGATAACTCCTGGTTGTCAATACGTTGTGCGGCATTACCAAGGCGAATCACTCACCTATAACTTACCCAGTTTGGTGCGCAGGCGTTTTATGGCCTGGCTGTGCAGCTGGCTCACCCGTGACTCGCCCACCTCCAGTACGGCGCCAATCTCTTTGAGATTGAGCTCTTCCTGGTAATAGAGGGTTAACACCAGTTGCTCACGTTCCGGTAAAGCTTCAATCGCTTCCATCACGCGCTGGCGTAAATTCCCTTCCAGTAAGTGGTGTAACGGGTTTTCTTGCTGATGCTCATCCGTCACCAGCTCGATACTATCGCCATGCTCTTCGCGCCACTCATCATAAGAGAAGAGTTGGCTGTTATTGGTATCGAGCAACATCTGACGATACTCTTCAACAGGAATGCCCAGACGTTCCGCCACTTCGGTTTCCGTCGCGTTGCGCCCCAGCTCCTGTTCCAGCTGCCCCATCGCATGCGCCACTTCGCGCGCGTTGCGGCGAACGCTGCGCGGCACCCAGTCGCGGCTGCGCAGCTCGTCCAGCATCGCACCACGAATACGCTGCACTGCGTAAGTCGTAAATGCCGTTCCTTGCAGAGCGTCGTACCGGTCAACTGCATTCAATAACCCGATACCGCCCGCCTGTAGCAGATCGTCCAGTTCCACGCTCGCCGGCAAACGCACCTGGAGGCGCAATGCTTCGTGACGCACCAGCGGAACATAACGCTGCCACAGCGAGTGTTTATCCATTACACCTTCAGCGGTATAGAGTGAATTCACGATAAACAGCCCTGCGTTAGTTGAGTTATCGGCATGATTATCCGATTCTGGAGGGGTTTTAATCGGGTGAATAGTGGGTGAAATGAGGGGTTATTTGGGGGGTTACGCGTGTGCGTGGATAGAAAAAACCCCGCCGAAGCGGGGTTTGAGCGTAATCAGGCGATTAGCCTTGCAGCAGAGACAGAACCTGCTGAGGAACCTGGTTAGCTTTGGACAGCACGGAGTTACCGGCCTGCTGGATAATCTGCGCTTTGGACATATTTGACACTTCGGTCGCATAGTCGGCGTCCTGGATACGGGACTGCGCTTCAGACAGGTTGGTAGTGGTGTTGTTCAGGTTGGTTACCGCAGAGCTCAGACGGTTCTGTACCGCACCCAGTGAAGAACGGAATTTGTCTACGGACGCGATAGCTTTGTCCAGCAGAGCCAGTGGATCAGCAGTAGACACGCCTTTGAATTCGCCAGCTGCGTTCAGGGTAACAGTCTGTGCGTTGTTCAGCGTACCGCCCGCGCCGCCGTCAGCGATAGCGCCAGCAGTCAGGGAGTAGTTTTTACCCTGCACTTCAGCGTAACCCGCAGCAGCGCCAGCAGCGTCTGCGCCAACTTTAACAGCAACACCGGTCAGCGTACCTGTACCACCGTTTGCATCGGTATAGGTGATGTCAGCGGTGTTCACTTTCACGCTGCCAGTTGCATCGTCAACAGATACAGCGTAGTTGTCAGAACCGGAAGAAACCACGTAGGTCGCAGTAGATGCGCCAGCTGGAGTCTGCACGTTGTGCAGAGTCAGGCTCTTCGCGTCAACACCCAGAGTGGTAGCCACTGCGCTCAGGTCAACATCTTTCAGTGCACCGCTCGCGCCAACCTGAGTGATAGAGTCGCTCAGTTTCAGTGCGTTGTTAGAAACGGAGAAGCCGTTCAGACCCAGCGTTGAAGAGTCGATCTGTTGCAGGTCGATGGAGATGGTCTGGCCGTCGTTTGCGCCAACCTGAATCTTCATGGAACCGTCTTTAGCCAGCACGTTCACGCCGTTGAACTGAGTCTGACCAGATACGCGGTCGATTTCAGACAGACGGGATTTGATTTCGTCCTGGATTGAAGACAGGTCAGAATCAGAGTTAGTACCGGTCGTTGCCTGAACGGTCAGTTCACGAACACGCTGAAGGTTGTTGTTGATTTCAGACAGTGCGCCTTCAGTGGTCTGCGCCAGAGAGATACCGTCGTTAGCGTTACGTGCAGCCTGAGTCAGACCTTTGATGTTAGAGGTGAAGCGGTTAGCGATAGCCTGGCCCGCAGCGTCATCTTTCGCGCTGTTGATACGCAGACCAGAAGACAGACGCTCGATAGAAGAAGACAGAGCGGACTGGTTCTTGTTGATGTTGTTCTGAGTGATCAGCGAGAGGCTGTTGGTATTAATGACTTGTGCCATGATTTCGATTCCTGTTGTTCATCAAATCTGTTTGGTTAGATTTGGGTTTCCACCCTTCGGCTTCATCGCCGTCAAAGGTGTTATCGTCTGGTCCAAACCAACCTTTAGATATTTTTTCAGGATCGCGTTAATTTTTTTAGCCACGGAAAAGCTCTTCTCTATTACCGTTATTCCCGCCATTAAAAAAAAGAAATTAACCGTAAACTTTCCCCCATTAAGGCCGATAACCCCACTATTCGTTCTACGTGTCGATAGATTAAGGAATAAATATGGCAAGTATTTCATCATTGGGGATTGGATCGGGTCTTAAGTTAGCAGACATTCTGGATAGTCTGACCAAGGCCGAAAAAGAACAGCTGACGCCGATTTCCAAACAACAGTCATCTTATACCGCCAAGCTGAGCGCTTACGGCACGTTGAAGAGTTCACTGGAAGCGTTTCAGACCGCCAACACCGCACTGAATAAAGCCGATCTGTTTACGGCGACCAGCACAGCGAGCAGCACCACGGCATTCAGCGCCACCACCACCGGCAGCGCGATTGCCGGGAAATACACCATCAGCGTGTCGCAGCTGGCGCAGGCGCAAACCCTGACGACCAAAAATACGCAGGCAGATGCAAAAACGGCCATTGCCACGGCTGACAGCAAGATCACGTTTACCGCCGGTAACGGTAAAGATCCGGTGACCGTCGATATCAGCGCGGCAAACTCTTCGCTGAACGGCATTCGTGATGCCATTAACAAAGCAGACGCCGGCGTGACCGCCAGTATTATTAACGTCGGTAACGGTCAGTATCGTCTGTCCATCACCTCCACCGAAACCGGGGCGGACAACGCGGTCAGCATCAGCGTCAGCGGCGACAGCGCCCTGCAATCCTTCATGGGTTACAACGGCACCAGCACCGACGCCAGCAACGGCATGACGGAAAGCGTCACCGCGCAGAACGCAAAGCTGAAGGTGAATAACGTTGATATCGAAAACAGCAGCAACACCATCAGCGATGCGCTGGAAGATATCACCCTGAACCTGAACGACGTCACCACCGGTAACCAGACGCTGACGATAACGAAAGATACGTCAAAAGCGGAAACGGCGATGAAGGCCTGGGTGGATGCCTACAACACCCTTCAGGACAGCTTTGCATCGTTAACCAAATATACGGCGGTTGATGCAGGCACAGATGCGCAGGATTCCAGCAACGGCGCCCTGCTCGGGGACAGCACGCTGCGTACTATCCAGACGCAGCTGAAAACCATGCTGAGCAACACCGTCGGCGGAACCGCCTATAAAACGCTGTCTCAGGTGGGCATTACCTCCGATCCAAGCACGGGCAAGCTGGAGCTGGACAGCGACAAGCTGAAAAAAACGCTGACGGAGAACCCGTCTGCGGTGAAAGATTTGGTTGTAGGTGACGGTAAAACCACCGGGATCACCACCACCATGGCCACCCATCTGACTGACTGGCTTTCCAGTAAAGGCATTATCCAGGCGGCCAAAGATGGCGTCAGCAAAACGCTGAACAAGTTAACGGATCAATACAACGCCGTGAGCGAACGTATTGACGCGAGAGTGGCACAGTACAAAGCCCAGTTTACCCAGCTGGACGTACTGATGACCTCGCTGAACAACACCAGCAGCTACCTGACGCAGCAGTTCGAGAACACGTCCAGCAACAAGTAGTAAACGCTAATCAGACCCGAGGGGGATAACATGTACGGCGCAAAAGGCACGCAAGCCTACGCAAAGATAGAAGTTGAAAGCGCGGTGATGAGCGCCAGCCAGCAGCAGCTGGTTATCATGCTATTTGATGGAGCCCTCAGCGCGCTGGTACGCGCGCGTCTGTTCCTGGCAGACGGTAATATCCCGGCAAAAGGGCTGGCGCTCTCCAAAGCCATCAACATTATCGAAAACGGGCTGAAAGTTGGCCTGGTAGAAGATAACGGTGATGAGCTTACGCAAAACCTGATTGCCCTTTATGCCTATATGGTACGTCGCCTCCTGCACGCCAACGTGAATAACGACGCCAGCGCCATCGAAGAGGTGGAAAACCTGCTGCGCAATATCGCTGACGGGTGGAAGGAGGTTGCCGGTACGCCACAACTGATGCAGGACGCCGTCTAATGAGTAACGCACCGCAACTTTATGCCCTTTATCAGCAACTCCTTGAGCAGAGCCAGTTGATGTTGCGACTGGCCCGGCAGGGACTATGGGATGATCTGATCATCTGTGAAACCGACTATGTTAATGCGGTGCACTCACTGGCTCGTCTCACTCAGGAAAGTGAACCTTCGATGCAGATTCAGGAACAGCTTCGCCCGACGCTACGGGTGATCCTGGACAACGAAGGCCAGGTAAAAACATTGCTGCAAGCCAGAATGGATGAGCTGGCGAAACTGGTTGGGCAATCCTCCATCCAGAAAACCGTGCTCTCCACCTACGGTAATCAGGGCGGCCATGTCCTGGTTCCGCAAAGTAATAGCGATATTAATTAGCCATTTAACTGGCGGGCAAGCGTTAACCGTTTCGTTCGCCAGGCATTTCTGCCAAACCTGCTCCATACTTGAGTTTCGCGACCTCATGGAGATGGTGCATGCGCAACCCAACACTTTTACAATGTTTTCACTGGTACTACCCCACCGGCGGTGAATTGTGGCAAGAAGTCACGGCATTAGCCCCCAACCTGAACGAAATCGGCATCAATATGGTCTGGTTACCGCCGGCGTACAAAGGCGCATCCGGAGGCTATTCCGTCGGGTATGACTCCTACGATCTTTTCGACCTCGGTGAGTTTGACCAGAAAGGCAGCGTTGCCACCAAATACGGCGATAAAGCCCAGCTGCTGGAGGCCATCAACGCCTTAAAAAGCAACCAGATTGCGGTGCTTCTGGACGTGGTGGTCAACCACAAAATGGGTGCAGATGAAAAGGAACCCGTCCGCGTACAGCGCGTGGATGCGCAGGATCGCACCCAAATCAGCGATGAGATCATCGAATGTGAAGCCTGGACGCGCTACACCTTCCCCGTTCGTGCAGGCCAGTATTCGCAGTTTGTCTGGGATTACAAATGCTTCAGCGGTATCGACCACATTGAAAACCCCAATGAGGACGGTATCTTCAAAATCGTGAACGACTACACCGGCGAAGGCTGGAACGATCAGGTCGACGACGAGATGGGCAATTTTGATTACCTGATGGGCGAAAATATTGATTTTCGCAACCATGCGGTGACGGAAGAGATCAAATACTGGGCGCGCTGGGTAATGGAGCAAACCCACTGCGACGGCTTCCGCCTGGACGCGGTAAAGCACATCCCGGCCTGGTTCTATAAAGAGTGGATTGAGCACGTCCAGGAGGTGGCCCCGCAGCCGCTGTTTATCGTGGCGGAATACTGGTCTCACGAAGTGGATAAATTGCAGCACTACATCGATCAGGTAGACGGCAAGACCATGCTGTTTGATGCACCGCTGCAAATGAAATTTCACGAGGCGTCACGCCAGGGCCGCGACTACGATATGAGCCAGATTTTCACCGGTACGCTGGTGGAAGCCGATCCGTTCCATGCCGTGACGCTGGTGGCCAACCATGACACCCAACCCTTGCAGGCGCTGGAAGCCCCGGTTGAAGCCTGGTTTAAACCGCTGGCCTACGCGCTCATCCTGCTGCGTGAAAACGGCGTGCCGAGCGTGTTCTACCCGGATCTTTTTGGCGCCAGCTATGACGACACCGGGGGTGACGGCGAGACGTATCACATTGATATGCCGGTGATTGAACAGCTCCACGAGCTGATACTCGCCCGTCAGCGTTTTGCCCACGGCGTGCAGACGCTCTTTTTCGATCATCCAAACTGCATTGCGTTTAGCCGCAGCGGGACTGAGGATCACCCGGGCTGCGTGGTGGTGCTGTCGAATGGTGATGACGGAGAGAAGACGATCTGCCTCGGCGAGAATTACGGCAATAAGACCTGGCGTGATTTTTTAGGCAATCGCGAGGAAACCGTAACCACGGCGGCGGACGGCGAAGGGACGTTCTTCTGTAACGGGGGAAGCGTCAGCGTCTGGGTGATTGAAGACGCGCTCTAGTACGGGAAAGGGAGCAAACCCTAAAAACGGCAATACGATTGCCGTTTTGCTTTTACCGTTAGTTTTTGTAGGCCGGGTAAGGCGAAGCCGCCACCCGGCTAAAAACGGTTACGGAAGCTTACTCTCCAGCGGATTCTTGCTCAGATAATCTGCGCACTCCACCGTTGGACGGTCAACCTTTTGCAGCTCCATGCCGTCATACTCAAGCGTGGTTCCATCGCGATCCAGCGGATAGACGTCTCGTTTTTCGGTCACGTTATAATAATCATCTGAACGCAGCATGATCTTACCCGGCACCGCGATAACGCGCTGCCACTGACGACAGTCCAGGGTATCACCCTCTTGCGTCACCACCAGCGTGGCAATCGCCTCCGGGCTCACCATCGCGCTCTGCGGCCCTTTCGACTGCCAGTAACCTGCCAGTTGCGAAGGTGCCGGATGCTTAACCACTTCCTGATAGTTTTCGACCTGAACGCATCCCGCTAACGTCAGCATCGCAGCCACAATTGCTACTTTTTTCATCATCTTTCCTGCATGCGAAGAAAAAAATATTGTGGCATTAAAGCCATCAGGCTGCCAGCGTAAGATAGGTAATGTTTAAACCTGCATCCCCATGACTTCTTGATACGCCGACACCAGCTTGTTCCGCACCTGCAACCCCATCTGCAACGACACCGACGCTTTTTGCAGATCGGCCATCACATCGTTGAGCGCCACGCCGGGTTCACCGAGGGTAAATTTCTCAGCCTGGGTACGGGCCGCGTTTTGCTTGTCGCTGATCCGGTCCAGCGCCGCATGCAGCTGACCGGCGAAGCTAATGCCCGGTGGCTGGTCAGCCACGCTCTGGCTGCGGGCCGTCATCGCCGTTGCCTGTAACTGACTGAGTACCCCTTCAATGCCCTGTATAGCCATGACTCTCCCCTGGATGGTTTTTTACGGGGTCAAGACTAACAGCTTGTCAATAAGATAAAGGCGGTAAATAGCGTTAAAAAACCAGGTTATTTGACGCATAGAAAATCCCGAATCATCAAATAATGGCTGGGCCATCAGTATGGAACTTTTGTCGTGTTTGCCGACCCGGGAGTCAGTTTTGTTTCTCTACACGAATAACGTAAACCACCAGGATTTAAGAGGTGCGCAATGAGTGCGACAGCAGCATCGACAGCGCCGCAGAATAAATCACTTGAGTGGATGAACCGCCTTCGCGCTAACCCTAAGATCCCGTTGATTGTGGCAGGCGCTGCCGCCATTGCGATTATTGTCGCGATGATCTTATGGGCAAAAAGCCCGGATTACCGCACGCTCTACAGCAACCTTTCCGACCAGGATGGCGGTGCCATCGTCACCCAGCTGACCCAGATGAACATCCCGTATCGCTTTGCCGATAACGGCGGTGCGCTTGAAGTACCGGCAGATAAAGTGCACGAGCTTCGCCTGCGTCTCGCCCAGCAGGGGCTGCCGAAAGGCGGCGCGGTTGGGTTTGAGCTGCTGGATCAGGAAAAATTCGGCATCAGCCAGTTCAGCGAGCAGGTTAACTACCAGCGCGCGCTGGAAGGTGAGCTGGCCCGTACGATTGAAACCTTAGGCCCGGTGAAGAGTGCCCGCGTGCACCTGGCGATGCCTAAGCCGTCCCTGTTTGTTCGCGAACAAAAGTCCCCTTCCGCCTCTGTGACCGTTAACCTCGAACCTGGCCGCGCGCTGGATGAGGGGCAGATCAGCGCCGTGACGCACCTGGTCTCCAGTGCGGTAGCCGGTCTGCCGCCGGGTAACGTCACGCTGGTGGATCAAAGCGGTCACCTGCTGACGCAGTCCAACACCGCCGGGCGCGATCTCAACGACGCCCAGCTGAAATATGCCGCTGATGTGGAAGGCCGTCTCCAGCGTCGCATCGAAGCGATTCTGGGCCCGGTGGTTGGCAACAGCAACGTGCACGCGCAGGTCACCGCGCAGATTGATTTCTCGAATAAAGAACAGACCGAAGAGCAGTACGCTCCGAACGGGGATGCCTCCCGCGCCGTGTTACGCTCGCGTCAGATCAATGAGACGGAACAGGTCGGCGGCCAGTATCCTGGCGGGGTGCCGGGTGCACTCTCTAACCAGCCTGCGCCTGCCAACGCCGCGCCAATCTCCACGCCGCCGGCAAACCAGCAGAACGGTCAGCAAACGAATCAGCAGACGACCTCGACGGCGAACAGTGCCGGCCCGCGCAACAGCAGCCGTAACGAAACGACCAACTACGAAGTCGACCGGACCATCCGCCATACCAAACTGAACACGGGCGATATCGAGCGCCTTTCTGTAGCCGTTGTCGTGAACTACAAAACGCTGCCGGACGGTAAACCGCTGCCGCTCACGGCGGAGCAGATGAAGCAGATCGAAAACCTGACCCGCGAAGCGATGGGCTTCTCTGAAAAACGTGGCGATACCCTCAACGTTGTGAACTCACCGTTCAACCCGGTGGATGAAACCGGTGGCGAACTGCCGTTCTGGCAACAGCAGGCGTTCTTCGATCAGCTGATGTCCGCTGGCCGCTGGCTGCTGGTGCTGATTGTCGCGTGGCTGCTGTGGCGTAAAGGCGTCCGTCCTCAGCTTCAGCGTCGTGCTGAAGCCGAGAAAGCCGCGCTGGAACAGAAGAGCACGCGTCAGGACGAGGAAGAAGCGGTCGAGGTTCGTCTCAGCAAAGATGAACAGATGCAGCAGCGCCGTGCTAACCAGCGCATGGGCGCAGAGGTGATGAGCCAGCGCATTCGCGAAATGTCAGATAACGATCCGCGCGTCGTCGCGCTGGTCATCCGCGGTTGGATGGGTAACGAACATGAGTAATACGCTTACAGGCACCGATAAGAGCGTCATCCTGCTGATGACCATTGGCGAAGACCGCGCGGCGGAGGTGTTTAAACACCTCTCCCAGAGAGAAGTGCAGATCCTCAGTGCGGCGATGGCCAACGTGCGCCAGATCTCCAACAAGCAGCTGACCGAAGTGCTGGCGGAGTTTGAGCAGGAAGCAGAACAGTTTGCTGCGCTCAACGTCAACGCCAACGAATACCTGCGCTCCGTGCTGGTTAAGGCGCTGGGCGAAGAGCGCGCCGCCAGCCTGCTGGAAGACATTCTCGAAACGCGCGATACCGCCAGCGGGATCGAAACGCTCAACTTTATGGAGCCGCAAAGCGCCGCCGATCTTATTCGCGACGAGCACCCGCAGATTATTGCCACCATTCTGGTCCACCTCAAACGGGGCCAGGCGGCCGATATTCTGGCGCTGTTCGACGAGCGCCTGCGCCACGACGTGATGCTGCGTATTGCCACCTTCGGCGGCGTCCAGCCTGCCGCGCTGGCAGAGCTGACCGAAGTACTGAACAACCTGCTCGACGGCCAGAACCTCAAGCGCAGCAAAATGGGCGGCGTGAGAACGGCAGCGGAAATCATCAACCTGATGAAAACCCAGCAGGAAGAGGCGGTTATTACGGCGGTACGCGAGTTCGACGGCGAACTGGCACAGAAAATTATCGACGAGATGTTCCTGTTCGAAAACCTGGTCGAAGTGGACGATCGCAGCATTCAGCGACTGCTCCAGGAAGTGGATTCGGAATCTCTGCTTATCGCCCTCAAGGGCGCCGAGCAGCCGCTGCGCGAGAAATTCCTGCGCAATATGTCCCAACGTGCGGCAGATATCCTGCGCGACGACCTTGCCAACCGCGGCCCGGTGCGTTTGTCTCAGGTGGAGAACGAACAGAAAGCCATCCTGCTTATCGTTCGTCGTCTGGCGGAAACCGGCGAGATGGTGATTGGCAGCGGAGACGACACCTATGTCTGATGAACTGCCGTGGAAGCGCTGGACGCCTGACGACCTCTCCCCTCCTGCCGCAGAGTTCACCCCTGCCATGCAGTCGTCCGACGAGGGCGATACCGATGCGGGCGTGCCGGAACAGAGTGAAGAGGAACAGCGCGCCCAGCTGCTGGCCCAGATGCAAATGCAGGCGCACGAGCAGGGCTTCAACGCCGGGATGAACGAAGGCCGTCAGACCGGGCACGCGCAGGGCTATCAGGAAGGGCTGGCGAAAGGTTTAGAGCAGGGCATCGAGCAGGCGCGCCAGCAGCAGGCGCCGCTACATGCCCGCATGCAGCAGCTGGTGAGCGAATTTCAGCATACCCTGGATGCGCTGGACAGCGTGATTGCCTCGCGCCTGATGCAGATGGCGCTGGAGGCGGCCCGTCAGGTGATCGGCCAGACGCCGGTGGTGGATAACGCCGCGCTGATTAAGCAGATCCAGGCCCTGCTCCAGCAGGAGCCGCTGTTCAGCGGCAAACCGCAGCTGCGCGTTCATCCTGATGACTTGCAGCGCGTGGAGGAGAGCCTCGGCGCGACGCTGAGCCTGCACGGGTGGCGGCTGCGCGGCGATCCGTCACTTCATCACGGGGGCTGTAAGGTCTCGGCGGATGAGGGCGATCTGGATGCCAGCGTCGCGACCCGCTGGCAGGAACTGTGCCGTCTGGCGGCACCGGGAGTCGTCTGATGACCGCTCGCCTGACGCGCTGGCTTAATACGCTCGACAATTTTGAAACGAAGATGGCGCAGCTGCCGTCCGTTCGTCGTTATGGTCGCCTGACGCGCGCCACCGGACTGGTGCTGGAAGCCACGGGGCTGCAACTTCCGCTCGGCGCCACCTGCGTGATTGAGCGTCAGGACGGGGGCGACACGCGCGAGGTGGAAAGCGAAGTGGTCGGGTTTAACGGTCATCGCCTGTTCCTGATGCCCCTTGAAGAGGTGGAAGGGATTTTGCCCGGCGCCCGCGTCTATGCGAAAAACATCAGCGGCGACGGCCTGCAAAGCGGCAAACAGCTGCCGCTCGGTCCGGCGCTGCTGGGCCGCGTGCTGGACGGAAGCGGCAAACCGCTCGATGGCCTGCCCTCCCCCGATACCACCGAAACCGGCGCGCTCATCACGCAACCCTTCAACCCGCTGCAACGTACCCCGATAGAGCACGTGCTGGATACCGGCGTGCGGCCAATTAACGCCCTGCTCACCGTGGGACGCGGCCAGCGTATGGGGCTGTTTGCCGGCTCCGGCGTGGGTAAATCCGTCCTGCTCGGCATGATGGCGCGTTATACCCAGGCGGACGTGATCGTTGTCGGCCTGATCGGTGAACGTGGACGCGAAGTTAAAGATTTTATCGAAAACATTCTGGGTGCGGAGGGACGCGCCCGCTCGGTGGTGATCGCCGCACCGGCCGACGTGTCGCCGCTGCTGCGTATGCAGGGTGCCGCCTACGCCACGCGGATCGCGGAAGATTTCCGCGACCGGGGCCAGCACGTGCTGCTGATCATGGACTCCCTGACCCGTTACGCGATGGCGCAGCGTGAGATTGCGCTCGCCATCGGCGAACCGCCGGCCACCAAAGGTTACCCGCCGTCGGTCTTTGCCAAACTGCCCGCGCTGGTGGAACGCGCGGGGAACGGCATCAGCGGCGGGGGCTCCATCACCGCATTCTATACGGTACTGACCGAAGGCGATGACCAGCAGGATCCGATTGCCGACTCCGCGCGAGCGATCCTTGACGGCCATATCGTGCTGTCGCGCCGTCTGGCCGAAGCCGGGCACTATCCGGCCATTGATATTGAAGCCTCGATCAGCCGTGCGATGACGGCGCTGATTACCGAGAAGCACTACGCCCGCGTGCGTAACTTCAAACAACTGCTCTCCAGCTTCCAGCGCAACCGCGATCTGGTGAGCGTCGGGGCGTACGCCAAAGGCAGCGATCCGATGCTCGATAAAGCGATCGCCCTGTGGCCGCAGCTGGAGGCGTTTCTGCAACAAGGTATTTTTGAACGCGCCGACTGGGAAGACTCCCTCCAGGCACTGGAGCTGATTTTCCCGCAGGTGTAACACAGGTGGAGGGCGAAGGTCATGGCGCAAAACAGCGCGCTATCAACGCTGAAAGATCTGGCTGAAAAAGAAGTTGATGATGCCGCATTGCAGCTTGGCGCAATGCGGCGCGGGTGCCAGCAGGCTGAAGAACAGTTGAAGATGTTAATCGACTATCAGCATGAATACCGCACCAACCTTAACACCGACATGACGCAGGGCATTGGGAGCCAGCGCTGGATCAACTATCAGCAGTTTATCCAGACGCTGGAAAAGGCGATTGAGCAGCATCGCCAGCAGCTTAACCAGTGGACGCAAAAAGTCGATACCGCGCTGAACTTCTGGCGCGAGAAAAAACAGCGGTTGCAGGCCTGGCAAACCTTACAGGACCGGCAAATTGCAGCCTCGACCCTGGCGGAAAACCGTCTGGATCAGAAAAAAATGGATGAGTTTGCCCAGCGCGCATCAATGAGGAAACCAGAATGATCACACTGCAACAACTGCTGATGACCGACAGCGACCCGTCCGGCGGCACGCTGGCCGGAAAAGGCGATGAGGGCGCGCAGGATTTTCTCTCTCTGCTGGCTGGCGCGCTGACGGAGGCCACCGGCAAAGGTAAAGATGCCCCGCTGACGCTGGCCGATCTGAAAGCAGCGGGCAGCAAGCTGTCGACAGCGGCACGGGAAAAAAGCGGTGATACCACGCTCCAGGCCAAAATCGCCGAGCTGCTCTCCCGCCAGGAGACACTGACCGGAGAGGATACCGCCCTCTCCCTGCAAACCCTTGTCTCCGGCCTGAAACCCACAGCGAATACGGACGCGCTGAAGGTGCTGACCCAGACGGACGCGAAGACAAGCAGCGACACCGCAACCGAAGAGGAAGAGCTGGCCGGGTTAAGCGCGCTGATGGCAATGTTACCGCACCAGCAGATCGCCACCCCGGTGGCGACGGCGCCTGCAAGTACGACGGGGATCGCGCCCCGCGCCGCCCTCGCCTCTGCGCTAGCCCAGACGGATAACGGCCAGCAACAGCCGCTTAGCCACGCGTTACCGGGCCAGGATAAAACGCCGGTTCAGGATAGCGATACGTCGCTGCCCGCCACGGCATCCGTTACGCCAGCTGTCGCCGCCGTCGCGGAAAAGCAGGACGTAGCGAGCACGGCGTCGCCAGCCTCCAGCCCAACCGCGACGCTGGCCCCGGTCGTCAGTCATCTGCCTGCACCCCAACCTGCCGCTACCGTTGCGACAGCACCGGTGTTAAGCCAGCCGCTGGGCACGCACGAATGGCAGCAGAATCTGAGCCAGCACATCACCCTGTTCACAAAGCAGGGACAGCAGACCGCGGAGCTGCGTCTGCACCCGGAGGATCTGGGTCAGGTGCAAATTTCGCTTAAGCTGGATGACAACCAGGCGCAGTTGCAGATGGTTTCGCCCCACAGCCACGTTCGCGCGGCGCTGGAAGCGGCCCTGCCGATCCTGCGCACGCAGCTTGCGGAAAATGGTATTCAGCTTGCACAAAGCAGCGTCAGCAGCGAGGGCTTTGCCGGGCAGCAGCAGTCTTCATCCGGGCAGCAACAGCACGCTTCGCGCTCCGGTCAGCCTGGCGGGTTTAACGATGAGAGCGACGAGTTATTGCCAACCCCAGCCGCCCTGCAATCCGCCGCGCGCGGCAGCCGTGCCGTAGACATCTTTGCCTAAACGCCAGAGGTAACGTGATTATCTCCGTCTTTTCCACGCTTTGACCTAAGCCGGACACGGGATAATCACCGTATTAAGCTGTACCGAAACAGGAAGCTCGTATCAGATGACAGACTCCGCTATCACCAAAAAAAGCAAGCGTTCCATCTGGATCCCGCTGCTGGTGTTGATTACCCTCGCGGCCTGCGCCACCGCAGGCTACAGTTACTGGCGTATGCAGCAGGAGCCCTCCGGCGCGGCCGCCAAGGCTGACGTGCCGCCTCCGCCGGCACCGGTCTTCTTTCCGCTGGATACGTTCACCGTTAACCTGGGCGATGCGGATCGCGTGCTGTACGTGGGCATTACGCTGCGCCTGAAAGATGAAGCGACCCGGGCACGTCTGAACGACTACCTGCCTGAAGTGCGTAGCCGTCTGCTGCTGCTGTTTTCTCGTCAGGACGCCTCCGCGCTCGCCACCGATGTAGGCAAGCAAAAGCTGGTCGATGCCATCAAACAGACGCTGGCGACCCCGCTGGTCAACGGCCAACCTAAGCAGGAAGTCACTGACGTTCTGTATACAGCCTTCATTCTGCGGTAACGACATGGGCGACAGTATTCTTTCTCAGGCAGAAATCGATGCGCTGCTCAACGGCGACAGCGATAAGAGTGACGATCCGAAGCCGAGTTTAACCGGCGACGATAATGTTCGTCCCTACGATCCTAATACCCAGCGTCGCGTGGTGCGCGAGCGATTACAGGCGCTGGAGATCATCAACGAACGTTTTGCACGTCAGTTCCGTATGGGGCTGTTTAACCTGCTGCGTCGTAGCCCGGATATCACCGTCGGGGCGATCCGCATTCAGCCGTACCATGAGTTTGCCCGCAACCTGCCGGTGCCAACCAACCTTAACCTGATCCATCTCAAGCCGCTGCGCGGTACCGGCCTGGTCGTGTTCTCGCCAAGCCTGGTGTTCATCGCGGTGGATAACCTGTTCGGTGGCGACGGTCGTTTCCCGACCAAAGTGGAAGGCCGCGAGTTTACTCATACCGAACAGCGCGTGATTAACCGCATGCTGAAGCTGGCGCTGGAATCCTACAGCGACGCGTGGAAAGCGATTAACCCGCTGGAAGTGGAGTACGTGCGTTCCGAGATGCAGGTGAAGTTTACCAACATCACCACCTCCCCGAACGACATCGTCGTGAACACCCCGTTCCACGTGGAGATCGGCAACCTGACGGGCGAGTTCAACATCTGCCTGCCGTTCAGCATGATTGAACCGCTGCGCGAACTGCTGGTGAACCCGCCGCTGGAGAACTCACGCCATGAAGATCAGAACTGGCGTGAGAACCTGGTGCGTCAGGTGCAGCATTCGCAGCTGGAGCTGGTGGCCAACTTCGCCGATATCTCCATGCGGTTATCGCAGATCCTGAAATTACAACCCGGCGACGTTTTGCCGATAGACAAACCCGACCGCATTATTGCCCATGTGGATGGCGTACCCGTGCTGACAAGCCAGTACGGCACGATTAACGGCCAGTATGCGTTACGCGTAGAGCACTTGATCAACCCGATTTTGAATTCGCTGAATGAGGAACAGCCCAAATGAGTGACATGAACAATCCGTCCGATGAAAACAGCGGAGCACTGGACGATCTGTGGGCTGACGCGTTAAACGAGCAAAAAACGACGCCGACGAAAAGCGCGGCAGACGCGGTATTCCAGCAGTTAGGCGGCGGTGACGTCAGCGGCACGTTGCAGGACATCGACCTGATTATGGACATTCCGGTCAAGCTGACCGTTGAGCTGGGCCGCACCCGCATGACCATTAAAGAGCTGTTGCGCCTGACGCAGGGGTCCGTGGTGGCGTTGGACGGTTTAGCCGGTGAGCCGCTGGATATTCTGATCAACGGCTACCTGATTGCCCAGGGCGAAGTGGTGGTGGTAGCCGATAAATACGGCGTACGTATCACCGATATCATTACTCCTTCCGAACGTATGCGTCGTCTGAGCCGTTAAGCATGAAAACCCAGGCAACAATGTCCGCGCCCTCCGCCGTACCCGGCTCACCGCTGCTTCAGGTGAGCGGCGCGCTGTTTGGTATTATTGCCTTTATCCTTCTCGCCGCCTGGCTGGCGAAGCGTTTCGGTCTGGCGGGGAAAACGGCCGGCACGCGCGGGCTGAAGGTCAGCGCCAGCACCACGCTCGGGCCACGCGAACGCGTGGTTATTGTGGAAGTGGAAGATGCGCGACTGGTGCTGGGCGTGACCGCCTCCAGCATCAACGTCCTGCACACGCTGCCCCCTGCGCCTGCCGCGGTAGAGGCAAACGCCCCGGCCACTGCGGATTTCCAGTCCGTTATGAAGAGTTTGCTCAAGCGTTCCGGGAGATCCTGATGCGTCGTCTGTTATTCCTTACGCTGGCAGGCCTGGGCCTGTTCGCGCCCTCCGTGTATGCGCAACTGCCGGGACTGGTTTCCACACCGCTGGCGAACGGGGGTCAAAGCTGGTCCCTGTCCGTGCAGACGCTGGTGTTCATCACCTCGCTGACCTTTATCCCGGCGATCCTTCTGATGATGACCAGCTTTACCCGCATCATCATCGTGTTTGGCCTGCTGCGCAACGCGCTCGGCACGCCGTCCGCGCCGCCCAATCAGGTGCTGCTGGGCTTAGCCCTTTTCCTGACCTTTTTCATTATGTCGCCGGTGATCGACAAGATTTATACCGAGGCGTACCAGCCGTTCAGCGAAGATAAAATTTCCATGCAGGTCGCTCTGGAAAAGGGGGCTCAGCCATTACGTGAATTTATGCTTCGCCAGACGCGCGAAGCGGATTTAGCCCTGTTTGCCCGTCTCGCGAACACGGGGGAGCTACAGGGGCCGGAAGCGGTGCCGATGCGCATCCTGCTGCCAGCGTATGTCACGAGCGAGCTGAAAACCGCGTTCCAGATTGGCTTCACCATTTTTATTCCGTTCCTGATCATCGACCTGGTGATCGCCAGCGTCCTGATGGCGCTCGGGATGATGATGGTTCCGCCCGCGACCATTGCCCTGCCCTTTAAAATCATGCTGTTTGTGCTGGTCGACGGTTGGCAGCTGCTGGTCAGCTCGCTGGCGCAGAGTTTCTATAGTTGAGGAGCGCGCAATGACGCCTGAATCGGTCATGATGATGGGCACGGAGGCGATGAAAGTCGCGATTGCCGTGGCCGCGCCCCTGCTGCTGGTTGCGCTGGTAACCGGTCTGATTATCAGTATTCTCCAGGCCGCCACGCAGATTAACGAAATGACCCTGTCGTTCATCCCTAAGATCATTGCCGTCTTCGTGGCGATTATCGTCGCCGGGCCATGGATGCTGAATTTGCTGCTGGACTATATGCGCAACCTGTTCACCAACCTGCCTTACATCATCGGCTGACGGACGATGCTGCATTTCACCAGCGATCAGTTTGTTCAGTGGCTCGGGATCTATTTCTGGCCGATGCTGCGCATCATGGCGCTGATCTCCACCGCCCCCATTCTCAGTGAAAAGTCGGTGCCTAAACGCGTCAAAATTGGGCTGGGCATCGTTATCACCGTTATCGTTGCCCCTTCCCTGCCAGCGGTGGATATTCCCATTTTTTCCCCGAATGCGATCTGGATTGCCCTGCAACAGGTGATGATTGGCGTGGCGGTCGGGTTTACGATGCAGCTCGCCTTTGCCGCGGTACGAACGGCGGGGGAACTGATCGGCTTGCAAATGGGGCTCTCCTTCGCAACGTTCGTTGATCCCGGCAGCCATCTGAATATGCCCGTGCTCGCGCGCATTATCGACCTGCTGGCAATGCTGTTGTTTCTCTCGTTCAACGGCCACCTGTGGCTGATCTCCATGCTGGTGGATACCTTCCATACGCTGCCGATTGGCGACAATCCGGTAAACAGCAACGCCTTTCTGGCGCTGGTGCGGGCTGCCGGACTGATTTTCCTCAACGGGCTGATGCTGGCGCTGCCGATCATTACCCTGCTGCTCACGGTTAACCTCGCACTGGGTTTACTCAACCGAATGGCCCCGCAGCTGTCGGTTTTCGTCATCGGTTTTCCAGTGACATTGACGGTTGGCCTTTTATTAATGTCATTATTGATGCCCCTTATCGCCCCCTTCTGCGAACATTTATTCAGCGAGATATTCAATCTGTTAGCGGATATTGTCAGCGAACTTCCACGCAAATAATAACCCGTAGCGTTTGCAATGTCTTTCTGAGGATATTCCTAAAAATAATCTCGAAAAACATCTACCAGGATATATCTGACGCGGTTTAAATGTTTCTAACCACCTCACAATACTTAATATTTACTTTACTTTAAGATGATTCCTGGCAAATTATACGTAACTTTACGGGATAGTGAGTTCGCCTGAAAGTCTTTGTCATGCTCACAGGTTTTATTAGCTTTTTTCCATCCCGTATGGCTGTTTATGAGCTCTCAGGCAGATGGTGAATTATCGTTACGCATTGAGTGAGGGTATGCCATGTCAACGATCATTATGGATTTATGCAGCTACACCCGGCTAGGGTTAACCGGGTACTTAGCAAGCAGAGGGGTAAGAAAGAGAGACATCAACGATGCGCACACCGTTGAAGAACTCGCAGCCGCTTGTGACGTCCACAAGCCAGGCGTGGTGTTTATTAATGAGGACTGTTTCATTCACGACCCCGCTAACAGTCAGCACATTAAGCAGATCATTAATCAGCATCCTAAGACCTTGTTTATTGTTTTTATGGCAATCGCCAATATTCATTTCGATGAGTATTTGCTGGTGCGTAAAAACTTATTAATCAGTTCGAAATCGATTAAACCAGAGTCGCTTGACGACATTCTGGGCGATTATTTGAATAAAGAAGTAAAGAATGTAGGTGCGATTAACTTACCCACCCTATCATTAAGCAGAACTGAATCAAGTATGTTAAGAATGTGGATGGCAGGACAAGGGACAATTCAGATCTCAGACCAGATGAATATTAAGGCAAAAACAGTATCGTCACACAAAGGAAATATTAAAAGGAAAATTAAAACGCATAATAAGCAAGTGATTTACCATGTCGTACGCCTGACAGATAATGTGACGAATGGGATTTTCGTTAATATGCGCTAAGTTGCACGGCCATGTTGTACCCTACCTTGATCTCTGGCCTGGCCAGAGATTTTGCTTTTCAGCAGCCGGAGCCGGGGAGACAACGCCCCCGACGCCGCCCTATTCCGCCGTTTCCACAAAGATCCCATCCGGGTGGCCCAGTTCGTTAAAGAACCAGATGCCGAGCGGGTAATCTTCCAGCGACACCAGATACATCGTGCCTTCATTAAACTCTTCTATCGCCAGCACCACACCCGGGCGGCGCGGCCCACCGTCCGTTTTGACGGTTACCCGATCGTTGACCTTCATACATTTCTCCTGTGGTTTTGAGCCAGTGTAGAACAAATTACCTTCCCTGGCATCGCCGCCCGGCGCGAATGGCGTTTTTGTGTGCGGTCTATACTTAGCTGTGGAGACGGTTAAATGAGGAGCCCGAAATGAAGACCGACAAAGAGTACAGCGACACCATTAAGCGTGAGGTTGAGGTGGACGTCGATGCCCTGCTTGCCGCCATCAATGAAATCAGTGAGTCCGAAGTTCATCGTGCGGAGGATAATTCAGACCGCATCGTGGTCAACGGTCGGGATTACCATACCTACCGCGAGCTGGCCGAAGCGTTCGAGCTGGATATCCATGACTTTAGCGTCTCGGAGACGAACCGCTAAGGCGAAAAAAATCCCGGTCATGGGGATGACCGGGATCAAACTTGCTTATGCAAGAAGCACTTGTAAATTCGTTACACCAGGAAATCTGATGCAGGTAAGACATTATCCCCAACGGAATTTTCTTACAAGCATATATTCTCTGAGCGAATATAATATTTTATACATGTG
>NZ_JADCKU010000024.1:0-41370 GCF_014982165.1 Enterobacter cloacae complex sp. P24RS | reverse complement strand
GTCTCCTCTTCTATGCCAGTTATAACTGTTACCCATGTATCCGGTCTAAAGTGTTACCCATGTTTCCGGTTCATACCCTGTGCTTACCGGGCCTACAGGAAAGTACATCTTGTAGGCCGGGCAAGGCGTAGCCGCCACCCGGCGCGGTGACATCATCAGGCGGTCAGCTTCACCGCTTCGCTGGAAAAATCATCCGCAGGTTCCAGCTTCAGATCCAGGGTGGCCAGCAAATCACGCGCCCTGCCGTGGAACTCTTTAAGCGTGTGTTCCAGGCGGTCAATCACTTCCTGATCCTTGATGGACGTCGCCTGCCAGTACCCGTCTTTATTAAACAGGCCAAACTGATAGCTATAGGTAAAACGGTTTTCCTGTGCTTCCATTTCCATCCACCAGCCCCAGAACTCACGTTTTTCGGGTGCAGGCTTCACGTTGACGCAAACAGCCAGGCAGTCGAAAAAAAAGCGATTCTCTTCACACTGCTCTTCTCGAATATACGGGCCAAGAGCCATGAACTTCTTAATCAGTCTACTTTTCGGGTGTCCACTCGGTAACGTCATTGCGATCTCCTTTTGTGAAGCACTGTTTTACCAAACCAACGAAATTTAGCAAACTATTAACACAATCTCTGCGTGATCCAGCGTGTAATCTCTTTCAGCGCTTTGTCAAAATTCTGGTACACCGGGCTGAAGGGTACCTCCAGCAATTTGCCATCCGAAGATGACGACGTGATTAAGCGTGACTCCTCTTCCGGGCTAAACGGATCGTTCTTCCAGAAGCCGGACATCATCGGGGTTGGGCACCGGCGGCCCAGTAAGCCCTGCGTTTTTAATGAGTACCGATTAAGTTCAATGCGTAACGCTTCATCTGAAGCATCATGCATGCCAAGCCGGCTCGCCAGCACGTCCAGATACATCTCAGGAACGTTACCCTGACGCTCGGGATCGCTTAACAGCGCATGCACCACCGGGCCAAGGCAGGCGACGGCCTTCAGGCGGGAAGATTCAAGGTAGGCCAGCCGAACCGCCACGTTAGCGCCGAAGCGGAAACCAAACGCGCCCACCCGGGTGTGGTCCACCCACGGAATATTCTCCAGCGCTTTTAACGCATGCTGGTGCAGCAGACTGGAATCCTGAGTGAGCTTCCACTTGGATGAAAAACCGATCGAAGGCATATCCAGCGTCAGCATGGCGATCCCGTTTGGTGCGAAGTAGCGCTCATACAGGCTGTAATAATCGATTTGCAACGAATCCAGACCGCCGCACATCAGAACCGTCGGGAACGGGCCTTCGCCTTCCGGCATATGCAGGAACCCGGTTACCGGGCTGCCGCCGGGAATGGTGAACTCAATTTCACGCATCCGGCCAGGCAAACGCTGGGCAGCCTCTTCATAGGCGCGGTTGGCCAGCGCCTGTGCCTGCTCCGCCAGCTCGTCGCCCTTAAGATGTGGGTAAGCAGCGATGCTGTACAGGTTTGCCGCATGCAGCCAGTGCTTGCCGCTGAGCGCCGCGTCCTCTTCCTGGCTCGCTTTCTGCTGCCAGAGCATGGCCTGCTTCGACCATTCGTAGATCCAGTTCCCACCACGGTAGCCCACCACCGTATCGTAGAGATCGCTGTCGGTGCGCTCAGACTCGCTCATCACGATACGCGCCTGTACGTCGAGAATTTCACGCGGATCGATGCCGCGCCAGATCCACATCAGGCGGTTAATCATGCGGTACCAGTGAGGCACGTTCTTACCGTCTAACGCTGACTGGACAGCAGGCATTGTTCCCGGATTAAACCGACGCACCAGCGTCGACGTTTCAGGGTGCTTGAAACGAGGTTTGAAGAGAGTTTCGGTGAGATTCGCCTGCGTCATTGCGTTGCCTCCATGGATACGTCATATGTAGACCATTGTAACGCGTGGCAGGCCAAAAAGAACAACGCCCGGCATAGCCGGGCGTGTAAAGTTACGTACTGAAATTAACGGCCTGAGATAGGCGGTACGAAGACCACGCCCATATCCCATGGCTGTTCAATCCAGGTATCCTGCGGGATATCAATGACGTAATCATCAACCAGTGGGCGGCCCGCTGGCTTCGCGAAGATAGTGACGAAGTGCGCTTTTGGATACATTTCGCGGATGGCTACCGCGGTACCGCCGGTGTCCACCAGATCATCGATAACGATGAAGCCTTCACCGTCGCCTTCCGCGCGTTTCAGCACTTTCAGCTCGCGCTGGTTGTCGTGATCGTAGCTGGAGATACAGACGGTATCGACATGACGAATACCCAGCTCACGTGCCAGCAGCGCCCCCGGTACCAGACCGCCACGGCTGACGGCAATAATGCCTTTCCACTGTTCGGAAGGCATCAGACGCGCAGCCAGTTTGCGTGCGTGAATCTGCAACATGTCCCAGGTGACGACGTATTTTTCGCTCATGTGAAGTGTCCCAGCCTGTTTATATACGGCTTAAAAAAAATGAGGGTGAACCAGGTTGCGCGAGATTATAGAGATCTGACGCACTAAAAACCAGTGTTACGCGCCAACAGCCTGAGTTTTTACATGCTTAATGCTACCAGCCACGGGAGAAAGTGGTATTCTCAGTTGCATCTCGCAAGCCCGTCTTGTGGTAACAATCAACCTGCTAACCCTGTGACCTGCAACATTGTTTTGCAGCGCATCGACAAGGAGACCTATCGTGTCTGAACTGTCTCAATTATCTCCGCAGCCGCTGTGGGATATTTTTGCCAAAATCTGCTCCATTCCGCACCCTTCCTATCACGAAGAACAGCTTGCCGAACATATTATGGGCTGGGCAAAGGAAAAAGGTCTGCACGCCGAGCGTGACCAGGTTGGCAACATTCTTATCCGCAAACCTGCCACCGCAGGTATGGAAAACCGCAAGCCGGTTGTCTTGCAGGCGCACCTGGACATGGTTCCGCAGAAAAACAACGACACCGTTCACGACTTCACCAAAGACCCGATCCAGCCGTATATCGACGGCGAGTGGGTGAAGGCGCGGGGCACAACGCTGGGCGCGGATAACGGTATTGGTATGGCTTCCGCGCTGGCCGTGCTGGCTGACGACAGCGTCGAGCACGGTCCGCTCGAAGTGCTTCTGACCATGACCGAAGAAGCGGGCATGGACGGCGCGTTCGGCCTTCAGGCGAACTGGCTGCAAGCGGACATTCTGATCAACACCGACTCTGAAGAAGAAGGTGAAATCTACATGGGCTGCGCGGGCGGGATCGACTTCATC
Organism: Enterobacter cloacae complex sp. P24RS; assembly: GCF_014982165.1. Classification (NCBI taxonomy): domain Bacteria; kingdom Pseudomonadati; phylum Pseudomonadota; class Gammaproteobacteria; order Enterobacterales; family Enterobacteriaceae; genus Enterobacter; species Enterobacter cloacae complex sp. P24RS. The sequence continues at coordinate 38,129 of NZ_JADCKU010000024.1, read as the reverse complement.
TCTACCCTGCCGCTGTCCCGCGAGGCGGTTCCTGCCGGCTTCGAAACCTTCAAGCTGACGCTGAAAGGATTGAAAGGCGGCCACTCCGGCGGCGATATTCACCTGGGCCTGGGCAACGCCAACAAACTGCTGGCACGTTTCCTGGCGGGCCACGCGGCTGAGCTGGATCTGCGCCTGGTGGACTTCAACGGCGGTACCCTGCGTAACGCAATCCCTCGCGAAGCCTTCGCGACCGTGGCGGTACCCGCGGCGAAAGCGGACGAGCTGAAAAAACTCGCCAGCGCATATCTGGATATCCTGAAAAACGAGCTGTCTGAGAAAGAGAAAAACCTGACCGTGGTGCTGGAGTCCGTTACGACGGATAAAGCCGCGCTGACCGCGCAGTCTCGTGACACGTTTGTTCAGCTGCTGAACGCGACGCCAAACGGCGTGATCCGTAACTCTGACGTCGCGAAAGGCGTGGTGGAAACCTCTCTGAACGTGGGCGTGGTCACCATGGGCGACGACAGTGCGGAAATCATCTGCCTGATCCGTTCCCTGATCGACAGCGGTAAAGAGTACGTGGTGAGCATGCTGGAATCTCTGGGTACCCTGGCGGGCGCGAAAACGTCTGCCAAAGGCAGCTACCCGGGCTGGCAGCCGGATGCAAGTTCTCCGGTTATGGCACTGGTGCGTGAAACCTATCAGCGCCTGTTCAACAGCACCCCGAACATTCAGGTTATTCACGCAGGTCTGGAGTGTGGTCTGTTCAAAAAACCGTATCCGGACATGGACATGGTTTCCATTGGGCCAACCATCACCGGGCCACACTCGCCGGATGAGCAGGTTCACATTGAAAGCGTTGGGCATTACTGGACGCTGCTGACTGAACTGCTGAAGGCGATCCCTGCGAAGTAATTTGTCGTCTGTTGCCCGGCGGCGCTACGCTTGCCGGGCCTACGATGAGTGCAATCTACAGTCCCAAAACCAGCTGACGCTCCAGCTGCGGATCCAGCAGCGTCACGTGCAGCCCCACCAGCCTCACCCCTCGCCCGCCTCGTCGTTCTTCCCACGCCTTTTTCGCCGTCGCGATAAGATCTTCTTTGTTCAGGCGCGGCCAGACGTGCTCCTGCGTCGTCTGCTGAAAGTCGTTAAACTTCAGCTTGATGCCCTGCCGGGCAATCAGTAAATCAGGTTTCACTTTGATCAGCCGTCGCTCCAGCTCTGGATAGAGCTGTTCCGTAATGATGGTTTCACATGCCGACCAGTCATGAATATCTTCACTTAACGTGCGTTCAACCCCGACCGATTTACGCAACCGTTCGTTGTTTACATCGCGGTCGTCAATGCCCTGACTGCGCTCCCACAGTACGCGGCCAAACTTGCCAAAACGCTTAAGCAGCAGGGCAAGATCGCTTCGCTGGACGTCTTCGCAGGTGCGTAGCCCCATACTTTCCAGCTTCGCGGCGGAGACTTTACCCACGCCGGGGATTTTGCTGAGGGGCAGCGTTTTCAAAAACGCCGGCACCTCTTCCGGAGTGATGACGTACTGGCCGTTGGGCTTATTTAAATCGGAGGCGATTTTGGCGAGAAATTTGACCGGCGCGACGCCCGCCGATGCCGTCAGATTCAGCTCGTTAAAGATAGTCTGGCGGATCTCCTGCGCCATCAGGGTGGCGGAGCCGTGGCAGTGCAGGCTGTCGGTGACGTCCAGATAGGCCTCATCCAGCGACAGGGGTTCAATCAGCGAAGTGTAGCGAGAGAAGATCTCACGAATATGGCTCGACGCTTCTTTGTAGGCTTCAAAGCGCCCCGGCAAAAGGGTGAGGTGCGGGCACAGCTTCAGCGCCATCGCCGTCGGCATGGCGCTGCGCACGCCAAATTTGCGTGCAGGATAGTTCGCGGTGCTGATCACACCGCGCTGAACACGACTGCCGCCAATGGCGATAGGGATGTCCCGCAGCGCGGGGTTGTCACGCATCTCCACTGCGGCAAAAAAACAGTCCATATCGACATGGATTATTTTGCGCATTGATTACACCACACATGTATTTATATACAGTATAACAAAAGGCAAAAAATGCGTCAGCTATTTTCCTTTCTCACGATTGTCATAAATCCATGTTACAAATAACCCAAATAAAGTCTTTATATTCATATATTTAAAGAAAATACATAGAGGGTTATCATTGATGAGGAAAATATTTTCGGTGTCGTTACTGTTTCTGGCGTGTGCGGCATCGGCTCATCCCGAGATCGTTGCTCACCGGGGGGGTACGGCGGATGCCCCTGAAAACACCCTGCCTGCAATTAAGCTCGCGCTCGAAAATAAAGCCGATATCGTCTGGATAACCGTGCAGCTTAGTCGGGATGGCGTGCCGGTTCTGTATCGGCCAGCTGACCTGAAAGCGTTAACCAGCTTGCAGGGAAAAGTATCACAGTTTACCGCTGAAGAACTGGCAAAGGCGGATGCCAGCGTAAAATGGAAAGATAAGGGCCTGGCGAAAGACATGCTGAATACGTCAGTACCTACGCTCAAGTCGGTACTGACGGCCTGGCCAGACACGCGGTTTTTTATTGATATCAAATCTCCGGATGCCGATCCGGCGACAATGGGCAGCAAGCTGCTTAACGTACTGAAAGAGACCAACAGCCTGAATCGTGTTCGCGTTTATTCAACCGAAGATCGCTATATGGCAGCATTGCCTGTCGAAATCCCCCGCTTTGTCACGCGCAGCGAAACCCGTACACGGCTGGCCACAGTGTCATTGAGCCACGAATGCCTGCCGCCTTCCCAAAAAATGGACGATTACTGGTATGGGCTTGAGTTAAACCGAAAAGTAGAGGTGGTAGAGAAATTCACCTTAGGCGAAGGTGTTTCCCCCGCAACGTTAACGTGGGACAAAGAGTCCGTGGACTGCTTCCGCTCTCAGGGCAATGCCCATCTGATTTTTATCGGCGTGAACTCTGAAGAGGATTACCAGAAGGCGAAAACACTGGGTGCCGAAGGGGTTCTTGTAGGCTCACCAGCTAAAGCCAAAAGCTGGGCAAAATAAATGATAAAGGCCGCACGAAGCGGCCTTTTTTTAGATGATCCTCTGCTGGTCCCGGGCCATTCGTTTTTTCCGCGCATCGCACGGTTCCGGACAGTCGCAAACTTTTTCCATTCCGATGGAAGAGATGCCTCCACAGCTGCCCTGAATGCTTTTACGCTTGATGATCCAGCCTAAAGACATCCCGAATATCACCAGCACAAACACTGCAAAGGTCGCCAGAAAGGTCAACATAATCAGCCTCCGAAATCATCGAGCATGATGTTCTCATCTTCCACGCCCAGATCTTTGAGCATCTTAATCACGGCGGCGTTCATCATTGGCGGACCACACATATAGAACTCGCAGTCTTCCGGTGCCGAATGCTGTTTGAGGTAGTTTTCATACAGCACGTTGTGGATGAAGCCCGTGTAGCCTGTCCAGTTATCTTCCGGCTGCGGATCGGATAGCGCCACGTGGAAGGTAAAGTTAGGGTTATCACGCGCCAACTGTTCAAACTCATCGTCATAGAACATTTCGCGCAGCGAGCGCGCGCCGTACCAGAAGCTGATCTTGCGCTTGCTGCCAAGTCGTTTGAGCTGGTCAAAAATATGCGAACGCATCGGCGCCATACCCGCGCCGCCGCCGATAAAGACCATTTCCGCATCGGTATCTTTAGCGAAAAACTCCCCAAACGGACCGGAAATCGTCACCTTATCGCCAGGCTTGAGGGACCAGATATACGACGACATCACGCCCGGCGGGGCATCGGGCACATTCGGCGGCGGCGTGGCGATACGCACGTTGAGCATAATGATCCCCTTCTCTTCCGGGTAGTTAGCCATGGAATAGGCGCGTAGCGCGGGCTCTTTTACCTCGGAAACAAAGCGGAAGAGATTAAACTTATCCCAGTCGGCCCGGTACTCATCCGGCACGTCGAAGTCCGCATACGCTACGGTATGTGCCGGACACTCAATCTGGATATAACCACCCGCACGAAACGGGACGCTCTCCCCTTCGGGAACGCGCAGCTTGAGCTCTTTAATGAACGTAGCTTTGTTATCGTTAGAGATAACTTCGCACTCCCATTTTTTCACGCCGAAGATCTCCTCCGGCAGCTCAATCTTCATGTTCTGGCGCACCGCGACCTGACACGCCAGACGGCAGCCCTCTTTCGCTTCACGCTTCGTGATATGCGACAGTTCCGTTGGCAGAATATCACCGCCACCCTCTTTCACCGTCACGCGGCACTGCCCGCATGAGCCGCCTCCACCGCAGGCTGACGAGACAAAAATCCCGTTGCCCGAGAGCGTATTAAGCAGCTTATCCCCTGCCGGAGTGCGGATCTGGTTTTGTGGATCGTCATTGATATCAATGATCACATCCCCGGAATTAACCAGCTTTGCGCGCGCCGCCAGAATCAGCCCTGACAGCACCAGTACTATCAGCGTGAACATCACCACGCCAAGAATAATTTCCATCTGTTAGCCCTTATAGCTGCACACCGGAGAAGGACATAAAGCCCAGCGCCATCAGGCCGGTGGTGATAAAGGTGATCCCTAGGCCACGAAGTCCCGCAGGCACGTTGGCATATTTCATTTTTTCACGGATCCCCGCCATGGTGACAATCGCCAGCATCCAGCCGATACCGGAGCCGAAGCCATACACAACCGATTCACTGAAGTTGTAATCGCGCTGAACCATAAATGAAACACCGCCAAAAATGGCGCAGTTCACGGCGATCAGCGGCAGGAAAATCCCCAGCGCGTTGTACAGCGACGGGAAATACTTATCGAGGATCATCTCGAGGATTTGCACCAGCGCCGCAATCACTCCGATAAAGGTGATGAAGTTCAGGAAGCTGAGATCAACGCCCTCCACCAGCGCGCCATCGCGCAGCACGAAGTTGAACACCAGGTTGTTAATCGGAACGGAAAGCCCCAGCACAACGGTGACCGCCACGCCCAGGCCAAATGCCGTCGAGACCTTTTTAGAAACGGCAAGGAACGTACACATGCCCAGGAAGAACGCGAGCGCCATGTTTTCAACAAACACCGCGCGCACAAATAAACTCAGGTAATGAGCCATTGTCGGTTACTCCTTTTCCTGCTGTTCAGGCTTCAACGTACGAATCAGCCAGATCAGCAAACCGATAATGAAAAATGCGCTTGGGGCCAGCAGGAACAGGCCGTTCGGCAGATACCAGCCGCCGTTCTGTACCGTATCCAGCACCGGAATGCCGAACAGCTTGCCGCTGCCAATAAGCTCGCGCAGGAAACCGACCGTCAGCAGGATCACGCCGTAACCCAGCCCGTTGCCGATACCGTCCATAAAGCTTGCCAGAGGCGGCATTTTCATCGCATAGGCTTCAGCACGCCCCATCACGATGCAGTTGGTGATAATCAGGCCGACAAACACCGAAAGCTGCTTCGAGGTTTCATAAGCAAAGGCGCGCAGGAGCTGATCGACCACAATCACCAGCGAGGCAATGATCGCCATCTGGACGATGATCCTCACGCTATTGGGAATATGGTGGCGAATCATTGAGATAAACATGCTGGAGAACGCCGTCACCAGCGTTACCGCCAGCGTCATCACCACCGCCGTTTCCAGCTTGGTGGTCACCGCCAGAGCCGAGCACACGCCCAGCACCTGAAGCGTTATCGGGTTATTGGCTAACAGTGGGCCAATCAGCACCTTTTTAACTTCTTTCAGTTCACACGTATCAGCCATTGTTCAGCGCTCCTTCACGTACGTTCTTCAGGAAGGGACCAAAGCCCAGTTCACCCATCCAGAAATCAAAGCTGTGCTGCACCCCGTTAGAGGTGAGCGTGGCGCCGGAAAGACCGTCAACGGCGAACTCATCGCCGGGACGTGCGCCCCCTTTCACCACCTTGAGCGCAGGCTGGCCGTTGTCGTCGAGCACTTTTTTACCGACAAACTGCGCGCGCCAGTTAGGGTTTTCAACCTCGCCCCCCAGCCCCGGCGTTTCGCCCTGATCGTAATAAGTAATGCCTTTGACCGTGCGGCCATCGGTATCCAGCGCCACAAAGGCGTACATCATTGACCACAAGCCGTTGCCGTAGATGGGCAACACGATTTCCTGTATGCGCTTTTGCTCGTCACGAACGAGGTATATCTCCGCGACATTGCTGCGGCGCTTAATGCCAGCCGGATCCTGCGAGGCGTCAAGCACGGTGCTCATCTGCGGATCCTTTAACGCCAGCGCCTGGTTATATTTCGCCGGGTCTTTATCCATCAGTTCGCCGGTTTTTAAATCCACCAGCCGGGCGGTAATGCGTTCGGCAAATACGGCCGCGACGTCATCCTTCGTCATGCCTTCCTGCATCAGCCCGGCTACGGCCAGGATGTTACGCTGTTTATCCAGCGCGCGTTGTTCCTGCTGTAGCGGTTTCAACCCTACGGCAGAGCCCGCCACGACAATGGAGCAGACCAGGCACAGTACCAGCACCACCAGCAGCGTTTTGCTGATGCTGTCGTTATTTTTGATTTCAGCCACGCGCCTTCCTCCGCTTAATGTTGGCGCGCACGACCAGGTAGTCGAACAGCGGCGCAAACAGATTGGCAAACAGAATGGCCAACATCATCCCTTCCGGATAGGCCGGGTTGACCACGCGAATCAGTACGCACATCACCCCAATGAGCGCGCCGTAACACCATTTACCCCTGTCGGTAAACGAAGCCGAGACGGGATCGGTGGCCATGAACATCATGCCAAACGCAAAGCCTCCCAGCACGAGGTGCCAGTACCACGGCATGGAGAACATCGGGTTAGTGTCTGAACCAATGAAATTGAACAGCGTGGCGGTGAGTACCATCCCGAGCATGACGCCTGCGACAATGCGCCAGGAGGCCACGCGGCCAAAGAGGATGATGGCCCCGCCGATCACGATCATCAGGGTAGACACTTCACCGATAGAGCCCGGAATATTGCCGATAAACGCATCAAACCAGGTGACAGGCTGGCCGGTGGCATTATTGACCAGCGTTTCGCCGCCTGCCGCCCACTGTGAAAGTGGCGTTGCGCCCGAGAATCCGTCCGCAGCCGTCCACACCAGGTCGCCAGAGATTTGCGCCGGGTAGGCAAAGAACAGGAATGCGCGCCCCGCCAGCGCCGGGTTGAGGAAGTTACGTCCGGTCCCGCCGAAGATCTCCTTGGCAATGACCACGCCAAAGCTGATCCCCATCGCCGCCTGCCAGAGCGGTAGCGTGGGCGGAACAATCAGCGCAAACAGAATAGAGGTAACAAAGAAACCTTCGTTGATCTCATGCTTGCGGATTATGGCGAACAGCACTTCCCAGAAACCGCCCACGATAAAGACGGTCATATAGATCGGCAGGAAGAAGACGGCGCCCAGCGTCATCATGCTGACCCAGCCGGCATCTGCCGCAAAGCTTACGCCAAGAGACTGCGCCAGACGGTAGTGCCAGTCAGACTGAATCACCTGCGCCAGCTGCTCTGCATCGTACATATGGTGCAGCGCCGGGATCGTCTGCAATCCAACGTTATACATCCCCCAGAACATCGCCGGGAAGACCGCAAACCAGACCAGAATCATCATTCGCTTGAGGTCGATAGCGTCGCGAACGTGCGCCGCGCCTTTCGTCACCAGCCCAGGGGTGTAGAAAATAGTCGTTGTCGCTTCATACAGCGGGTAGTACTTCTTCAGCTTACCCTCGGTAAAATGCGGCTCAATTTTTTCGAAGAGGTGTTTTAAGCCCATGGTTATCCTTCCTGCTCAATGCGGGTTAACACCTCGCGCAACACGGGTCCGTATTCGTATTTACCTGGACACACATAGGTACACAGCGCCAGATCTTCTTCGTCCAGCTCCAGGCAGCCCAGCGCCTGGGCACCGTCGGTATCGCCGGCCAGGAGATCGCGCAGCAGCACGGTAGGCAGAATATCCAGCGGCATAACGCGTTCGTAGTTGCCAATCGGGACCATGGCGCGCTCGCCGCCGTTCGTGCTGGTGGAGAAGTTAAACAGCTTATGACGCAGGAAGTGGCCCAGCGTGGTGCGGGTCACGGAGAATTTTTCCGCGCCAGGCAGCACCCAGCCGAACAGCTCTTTCTCGCGCCCTTCAAGCACTACGCTCACCTGAAGATGGAAACGCCCCAGCCAGGCCTTCGGGCCTGTCGCGTGCCTGCCGCTTAGCACCGAACCGGAAATAATGCGGTTTTCGCCCTCTTTCGTTTCGCCAGCCAGCAGCGCAGTTAAATCTGATCCAAGCAGCGTGCGAACCAGACGCGGCTGGGTTGCCTGAGGGCCACCGATGGCAATAATGCGTTCCGCGCACAGCTCACCCGTGGTGAACAGCTTACCGATAGCAATAACGTCCTGGTAATTGAGATGCCAGACCTGTTTCGTCAGGCTCACCGGCTCCAGGAAGTGAATATGCGTTCCCACCAGCCCGGCCGGGTGCGGGCCGGCAAATTCATTAAAAGCGACCTGCCCCTGCGGATGCCCGCCCAGCTTGCCGCCGCTGGCCTGGCAGACATGCACTTTGCCCGGCGTCAGGCGCGTTAACACGGTGAGACCGGCATCGAAAGCTTTTCGTTCGGCCAGGATAATAGGCTGCGGATCCGCGCTGAGCGGGTTGGTGTCGATGGCCGTGACGAAGATAGCGGCGGGTACGGTGCCTGGCACGGGCGTTTTGCTAAAGGGACGCGTGCGAAGCGCCGTCCACAGACCGGACTCCAGCAGTTGCGTCTGCACCGCGTCGTGGCTGAGGGTAGCGAGATCGGCGGCGTCAAAACGCGCAAACTCGCGTTTTTCGTCACCTTCAATTTGAATAACGACCGATTGCAGGACGCGACGCTCACCACGATGGATGGCCACGACGGTGCCGCTGGCAGGGGCTGTAAACATAACGCCAGGATTTTTTTTATCCTCGAAAAGAGCCTGGCCTTTTATTACGCGATCGCCTTCCTGTACCAGCATCGCAGGACGCATGCCCACGTAATCATCACCCACAAGAGCGACATGGTGAATACTGGCGCCGGTTGTTACGTGCTGTTCAGGCACGCCAGAGATTGGCAGATCGAGTCCTTTTCTGATTCTAAACATGTGGTTAGCAGGTATCCATGAACAACAATCCAGAGTGGCCGGAGTGTACCATTTCCCGCCCCTGCAAGGGCAGCAAATCCGCCGTCTGGCGCGCCGAAATGCGAGCTATTGCGCAAAGTTCCTGGAGTCACGGCAATTTGAATGGGTTATAAAGTAAAACTAATTTGTAAACGCAAAGGTTGGCTCTTGCGAAAATCTCCATCGGTGCTAATGTGAGCGCTCCTGTCCAGATTAGTCTGATTTCGGGTGTCTTTTGCCGTTCTGGCAAGTTGGTCATTGTTTTATCAAGGAACCAGTAGTATGCGTAAAATCGCATTGTTCATTGCGATGCTTCTGATACCGTGCATGTCGTTTGCCGGGCTGCTCAGCAGTAACAGTTCAACGACGCCGGTCAGCAAAGAATATAAACAGCAGTTGATGGGGTCCCCGGTTTATATTCAAATCTTCAAGGAAGAGCGCACACTCGATCTGTTTGTCAAAATGGGCGAGACGTATCAGCTGCTCGATAGCTACAAAATTTGTAACTACTCTGGCGGGCTGGGGCCAAAACAGCGTCAGGGCGACTTCAAAAGTCCGGAAGGGTTTTATAACGTTCAGCGTAACCAGCTAAAACCGGACAGCCGCTTCTATAAAGCGATTAACATCGGTTTCCCTAATGCCTTCGACCGCGCTCACGGTTACGAGGGTAAATACCTGATGATCCACGGCGCCTGCGTGTCTGTCGGCTGTTATGCGATGACGGATTCCGGCATTGATGAGATTTTCCAGTTTGTCACCGGCGCTCTGGTCTTTGGTCAGCCGAATGTTCAGGTCAGCATTTATCCGTTCCGTATGACGGATGCCAACATGGCGCGCCATAAGTACTCTGTGTACACGGACTTCTGGAAACAGCTAAAACCGGGCTATGACTACTTCGAGCAGACCCATAAGCCGCCGGTGGTATCCATCGTCAATGGCCGTTACGTGGTGAGTAAACCGCTCAGCTACGAAGTGGTTCAGCCGCAGCTTGCGTCAAATTACGCGGTCCCCGAGGCAAAATAGCACCCACTCGCCTGGCATGATCTTTTGCCAGGTTTCGTTGCCCGTCAGCGGCTGCGTTGCAATGACGGTGACCACATCGTTCGGTGTGGTCTCCTTCTGAAAATCAATTTCCACATCCTGATCGAGCAACGTGGCGACGCCAAACGGCGCGCGGCGCGTGATCCAGAAAAGATTCGTGGAGCAAAACGCCATCACGTAACGCCCGTCTGACAGCAGCATATTGAAAACGCCTTTTTCACGCAATTCCGTCGCCAGCGTCGCGATGTATTTGAATACGGCGGCCATATTGCCGGGCGTGCGCGGATAACGTTCCGTTAGCTTATGCAGCAGCCAGCAGAAGGCCTTCTCGCTGTCCGTTTCGCCCACCGGACGGAAGTTGCCCGTTTCCAGAGATTTATAGCCCGTAAGCTGCCCGTTGTGCGCGTAGGTCCAGTTACGGCCCCACAGCTCGCGGGTAAAGGGATGGGTATTTTCCAGCGCCACTTCGCCGCGGTTTGCCTGGCGAATATGTGCGATCACCGAACAGGATTTAATGGGATAGTCCTGCACCAGTTTGGCAATCGGTGAGTTAAAGCTGGGCTGTGGGTCTTTGAACGTGCGACATCCTTTGCCTTCGTAGAAGGTAATGCCCCAGCCGTCTTTATGCGGCCCGGTTCCTCCACCGCGCTGAACCAGCCCGGTGAAGCTAAAGCAGATATCGGTTGGCACATTGGCGCTCATCCCGAGCAGTTCGCACATAGATTACCTCCACAACAGCGGGGGGCACCGGCGCCCCCCAGCGAAGCCTTACTTAACCATCTCTTTTTCGATTAACTGAATCAGGATATGGATCACTTTGATGTGAATTTCCTGAATGCGGTCGGCATAACCGAAGTGTGGAACACGGATTTCAACGTCCGCCGTACCGTCCATCTTACCGCCATCTTTCCCGGTCAGGGTGATCACCTTCATGCCTTTCTCACGCGCCGCGTCAATCGCTTTGATCACGTTAGCGGAGTTACCGGACGTGGAGATCCCCAGCAGCACGTCGCCTTCGCGGCCTACCGCTTCAACGTAGCGGGAGAAGATGTGGTCGTAACCGAAGTCATTGCCTACGCAGGAGATGTGGCTGACGTCGGAAATCGCAATCGCCGGGTAGCCCGGACGGTTTTCGCGATAGCGTCCGGTCAGCTCTTCAGCAAAGTGCATGGCGTCGCAGTGGGAGCCGCCGTTACCGCACGAAAGCACTTTGCCACCGGCTTTGAAGCTGTCGGCCAGCAGGACCGCCGCGCGCTGAATAGCGTGAATATTGGCATCATCTTTCAGAAAGTTCGCCAGCGTTTCCGCCGCTTCGTTCAGTTCGTTACGAATAAGATCCTGGTACATGAGGATAATCCTTCAGTATTGATGAAATAACACAGTGGAGTGTACCGGATAGCGCTAAAAGCGAGAAGCTAAAGCCATGCGAATCGTCCGGCGTTTTGATTTTTTGTGCCGGCTAAAACGCGAACAATGTGAACCAGGTTGTAATTATTTTGTAAACACATTGCTAAAGGAAATGACATCAACTACAACCATATCATCACAAGTGGTCAGACCTCCTACAAGCAAGGGAGCTTTTCTTTATGATGATTTTGAGCATTCTCGCAACCGTTGTTCTGCTCGGCGTGTTGTTCTATCACCGCGTCAGTTTATTCCTGAGCAGCCTGATTCTTCTGGCCTGGACGGCTGCACTTGGCGTCGCTGGCCTGTGGAATATCTGGGTCCTCGTCCCGCTGGCTATTATTTTGCTGCCGTTCAACCTGACGCCGATGCGTAAGTCGATGATCTCCGCGCCGGTGTTTAAGGGCTTCCGTAAAGTGATGCCGCCGATGTCGCGTACGGAGAAAGAAGCGATTGATGCCGGCACCACCTGGTGGGAAGGCGATCTGTTCCAGGGCAACCCGGACTGGAAAAAGCTGCACAACTATCCGCAGCCGCGTCTGACCGCCGAAGAACAGGCCTTTATTGATGGCCCGGTGGAAGAAGCGTGCCGCATGGCAAATGACTTTGCGATCACCCATGAAATGGCGGACCTGCCGCCGGAGCTGTGGGCGTACCTGAAAGAGCATCGCTTCTTCGCGATGATCATCAAAAAAGAGTACGGCGGCCTGGAATTCTCCGCTTACGCTCAGGCTCGCGTCCTGCAAAAGCTGGCGGGCGTTTCCGGGATCCTGGCGATCACCGTTGGCGTACCAAACTCCTTAGGCCCGGGCGAGCTGTTGCAGCATTACGGTACGGAAGAGCAGAAAGATCACTACCTGCCGCGTCTGGCGCGCGGTCAGGAAATCCCGTGCTTCGCGCTGACCAGCCCGGAAGCCGGTTCTGATGCTGGCGCAATCCCGGATACCGGCGTGGTCTGCATGGGCGAATGGCAGGGCCAGCAGGTGCTGGGCATGCGCCTGACCTGGAACAAACGCTATATCACCCTGGCGCCTATCGCCACCGTGCTGGGCCTGGCCTTTAAGCTCTCCGACCCGGAAAAACTGCTGGGCGGTGAAGAAGATCTGGGCATTACCTGTGCGCTGATCCCAACCTCGACGCCGGGCGTGGAAATTGGCCGTCGTCACTTCCCGCTGAACGTGCCGTTCCAGAACGGTCCGACCCGCGGCCAGGATATCTTCGTGCCGATTGACTACATCATCGGCGGTCCGAAAATGGCCGGTCAGGGCTGGCGCATGCTGGTGGAATGTCTGTCGGTGGGTCGAGGTATTACCCTGCCGTCGAACTCAACCGGCGGCCTGAAGTCCGTCGCGATGGGAATTGGCGCTTATGCCCACATTCGCCGTCAGTTCAAAATCTCCATCGGCAAGATGGAAGGCATCGAAGAGCCGCTGGCGCGTATCGCGGGCAACGCTTACGTCATGGACGCCGCAGCCTCGCTGATTACTTACGGCATTATGCTGGGCGAAAAACCTGCCGTGCTGTCGGCGATTGTGAAGTACCACTGTACCCACCGCGCACAGCAGTCAATTATTGATGCAATGGATATCGCTGGCGGTAAAGGCATTATGCTGGGCGAAGGCAACTTCCTGGCGCGCGGCTATCAGGGCGCACCGATTGCCATCACCGTGGAAGGGGCAAACATCCTGACCCGCAGCATGATGATCTTCGGCCAGGGGGCGATCCGCTGCCATCCTTACGTGCTGGAAGAGATGGCCGCCGCGCAGAATAACGACGTGGATGCCTTCGACAAGCTGCTGTTCAAACATATCGGTCACGTCGGCAGCAATGAAGTTCGCAGCTTCTGGCTCGGCCTGACGCGCGGGCTGACCAGCGCGACGCCGACCCGCGATGCAACCAAACGTTACTACCAGCACCTGAACCGTCTGAGCGCTAACCTGGCGCTGCTGTCTGACGTCTCCATGGCCGTTCTGGGCGGAAGCCTGAAGCGTCGCGAGCGCATCTCCGCCCGTCTGGGTGATGTGCTGAGCCAGATTTTCCTGGCCTCTGCGGTGCTGAAACGCTACGACGATGAAGGCCGTCAGGAAGCGGATCTGCCGCTGGTGCACTGGGGCGTACAGGATGCGCTGTATCAGGCCGAACAGGCAATTGACGATCTGCTGGCAAACTTCCCGAACCGCTTTGTGGCCGGCGCCCTGCGCGTGGCGATCTTCCCGACCGGACGTCATTATCTGGCGCCGTCCGACAAGCTGGATCACAAAGTGGCGAAGATCCTCCAGGTACCGAGCGCAACCCGTTCCCGTATCGGCCGCGGTCAATACCTGGCGCCTACCCCGCATAACCCGGTAGGTTTGCTGGAAGAGGCGCTGCTGGACGTCATGGCCGCCGACCCGATTCATCAGAAAATCTGTAAACAGCTGGGCAAAAACCTGCCGTTTACACGACTGGACGAGCTGGCAAAACAGGCGCTGGCGGGTGGCATCATCGACAACAGCGAAGCCGCGCTTCTGGTGAAAGCCGAAGAGAGCCGTCTGCGCAGTATTAATGTGGATGATTTCGAACCAGAAGAGCTGGCGACGCAGCCGGTAAAGCTGCCGGAGAAGCACCGCAAACCTGAAGCGGCATAAGGCATCCCGCTCCCACAAACCCCGCCCCGCGCGGGGTTTTTTATTGCCACATTTTCTCGTAATGACGTGCTACAGTGTCAAAAGGTATTTTTTTAGGAGCCTGTATCGTGCCTGGTTTAAAGATTTCTGTTTTGCAGCAACCTTTAGTGTGGATGGACGGCCCCGCCAACCTTCGCCATTTTGATCGCCAGCTGGAAGAGATAACCGGACGCGACGTGATTGTTCTGCCGGAGATGTTCACCACAGGTTTCGCGATGGAGGCGGCAACACAGTCTATGCCGCAGGACGAGGTGGTGTCCTGGATGCACGCCAGGGCGCAGGAAACCAACGCGCTGATTGCCGGAAGCGTCGCGCTCCAGACCGGGCGCGGAGCGGTTAACCGCTTCCTGCTCGTCGAGCCGGAAGGGAACGTCCACTTCTACGATAAGCGCCACCTGTTCCGCATGGCGGATGAACATCAGCATTATGAAGCCGGCAACGAACGCGTGGTATTTGAATGGCGCGGCTGGCGTATTCTGCCGCTGGTCTGTTATGACCTGCGCTTCCCGGTGTGGTCACGCAACCGCAACGATTACGATCTGGCGCTGTATGTCGCCAACTGGCCCGCCCCACGCTCCCTGCACTGGCAGGCTCTACTGACAGCGCGCGCGATTGAAAACCAGGCGTACGTCGTTGGCTGTAACCGCGTAGGAACGGACGGCAACGGGCATCACTATCGCGGTGACAGCCGGGTGATCAGTCCACAGGGCGAGATTATTGCCACCGCCGAGCCGCATCAGGCGACACGAATTGATGCTGAGATTTCGTTAACGGCGTTAAGGGAGTATCGGGAGAAGTTTCCGGCGTGGCAGGACGCGGATCCGTTTAGCATTGGCTGAATAAAAGCCGGGTGGCGGCTGCGCCTTACCCGGCCTACAAATCAGCTCACCAACGCCTGCCCGTCTTTGCGGCTCTCCGTCGCAGCCACGTAGTGCCCTTCCGGCATACGGTAAATCACCTGCGCGCCGCCAAAATTGTAATCCTGGAGCGGATCTTCCACCACGATCTGGTGTCCGCGCTCGCGCAGCGCCGCGATGGTATTGCGATCGAAGGTCGATTCAACAATCACTTCCCTGCCCTGCACCACGCGCCAGCGCGGGGCATCAATCGCCGCCTGCGGGTTTTGCCCGTGCAGCATAATGCGCAACGCCATCTGCATGTGCCCCTGCGCCTGCATCGGGCCACCCATCACGCCGAAGGACATCAGCGGCTTGCCGTTACCGTCCATCGCAAAACCCGGGATGATGGTGTGGAAAGGACGCTTGCTGCCCGCCAGCGCGTTCGGGTGGTTGGGATCGAGCACAAAGCCGCAGCCGCGGTTTTGCAGGCTAATTCCGGTATCCGGCACCACAATGCCTGAACCGAAGCCCATAAAGTTGGACTGAATAAACGAAACCATCATCCCGCTGGCGTCCGCGGTGCTGATGTAGACCGTGCCGCTCTGCGTCGGCGATCCGTACACAAAATCAGAGGCTTTATCGTGGTCGATAAGCGCGGCGCGCGACTTCAGATAATGGTCGCTCAGCAGCGCTTTGGCGGCGAACTCCATATGCTCTTCATCCGCAACGTAGCGATCGAGATCCGCCAGCGCCAGCTTCATTGCCTCAATGGAGAGGTGCAGCCCCTGCACGGAGTCCGGGTGATGTTTCTCGATGCCGCACTGCTCCAGAATGCCGAGCGCAATCAGGGTGGCGATCCCCTGACCGTTTGGCGGCAACTCCTGCACCGACCCGCCCGCGAAGTCGCGCGACAGCAGTTCTACCCAGTCCACGCGATGGTTTGCCAGATCTTCAGCCGTCAGGTGTGCACCGTGTGCTTTGGCAAAGGCGGCAATTTTCTGCGCCAGTTCGCCACGGTAAAACGCGTCGCCGTTGGTTTTGGCGATCAGCTCCAGCGTGTTCGCCTGCGCCGGATTACGGAAAATCTCGCCCACGCGCGGCGCGCGGCCTTCCGGCGCGAAGCAGGCGCTAAAGCCCGGCTGATCTTTCAGCTTGTTATAACCGCGCTGCCACAGGTGCCCGATGAGCGGAGAGACGGGAAAACCGTTACGCGCATACTCAATGGCCGGCTGCGCCAGGGTGGTGAGCGGCAATGTGCCAAAACGTTCAGCCAGCGCTACCCAGCCCGATACCGCCCCCGGTACGGTTACCGCGTCCCAGCCGATTTCCGGTACGGCGGTTTTTCCGACAAACAGATCCGCATGCCAGCTGGCCGGCGAACGACCGGACGCATTCAGGCCGTGAAGTTTTTCACCGTCCCAGACAATGGCAAAAGCATCGCTGCCGATGCCGTTGCCGGTCGGCTCGACAACGGTCAGCGCCATGGCGGTGGCAACCGCCGCATCAACGGCGTTTCCGCCCAGCTGTAGCATCTTCATTCCCGCCTGTGCCGCCAGCGGCTGCGAGGTGGCAACGGCGTTGTGGCCCATCATCGGCGGGCGTCGTGAATCGTAACCGGTTGTAAAATCGAGCGCTTTGGTCATCATGACTCCTTAGTCGTGGCGCGGATCGAGCGCATCGCGCAGCCCGTCGCCGAGTAAATTAAAGCCCTGAACGGCAAGGAAAATCGCCACGCCGGGGAAAACGGACATCCACGGCGTCTGCTCCAGAAACCCTTTGGCGGTGTTGAGCATGGAGCCCCAGGATGGGTTCGGCGGCTGTTGCCCTAACCCTAAAAACGAGAGGCTGGCTTCGGCGATAATCGCCGAGGCAATGGCCAGCGTGGCCTGTACCAGAATCGGTGACATCACGTTAGGCAGAACGTATTTGATAATGATCCAGCGGTCCGGCAGGCCAATCGCCCGCGCGCCGTCGATGTACTCTTCGTTGCGAATGGCGATCACCTGGCCGCGCGTCAGGCGGGCGAAGATCGGCATCGCCGAGAGCCCAATGGCAATCATGGCATTCGTCAGGCTTGGGCCTAAAAACGCCCCCAGAGCGATCGCCATGATCAGGAATGGACAGGCCAGCAGTGCCTCGATAAAGCGGGAGATCACCCCGTCCCACATCTTCTGGAAATACCCCGCCACCAGCCCCAGCGGCACGCCGATGACCACCGCGATCGCCACCGACATACAGCCCGCCATCAGCGAGGTTCTCGCTCCCCAGATAATGCGGGACACGATATCGCGCCCCAGCTCGTCGGTGCCGAACCAGTACATCGCCGAGGGCGCTTTGCGCACCGCGAGGAAGTTAGCCTTTACCGGGTCAAACGGCGCGATCCACGGTGCCAGCAGCGCCACCAGCACAAAAAAGCCCACCACAATCGCGCCAACCACCGCACTTTTATTGGCGAGGAATTTTTTCAGCACCCGGTTTTGCGCGCGCGGCAGCGCGGGCGCTACGGTTTGCGTCGTCAGTTCCGCCATGATTAACCTCGCATTTTCGGGTTGATAAGGACGTAGAGCACGTCAGCCAGCAGGTTGAGCATCAGGAAACCGATCGCCACGATCAGCACTACGCCCTGCACCACCGCGTAATCGCGGTTGAACACCGAGTCGACGATCATTTTGCCGAAGCCCGGAATGGTGAAGACCTGCTCGGTCAGCACCGCCCCGCCCAGCAACTCGCCGAACAGCAGCGTGGTGAGGGTGATCACCGGCACCAGCGCGTTGCGAAAGGCGTGCTTCAGGACCACCGCTTTCGGCAGCAACCCCTTAGCGCGCGCGGTGCGGATGTAATCCGCTTTCAGCACCGCAATCATCGACGCACGGGTATGGCGCATCAGCGTTGCCGCCAGGCCGGTTCCGAGCACGGACGCGGGCAGCAACAATGTCCGCAGGTTCTGGATCGGATCTTCACTGAACGGCACATAACCGGACGCAGGCAGCCATTGCAGGTTTACTGAAAAGACCAGAATCAGCAGGATCCCCAGCCAGAAGTGCGGTATTGAGATCCCCGAGATCGCCACAAAATTCGCCCCGTGATCGACCCAGCTGTTTTTGTTCACCGCCGCGAGGATCCCCATGCTGATACCAAACACCAGCGCGATAACCATCGCCAGCAGCGACAGCTCCAGCGTGACCGGCAGCTTGCTGGCAATCAGCTGCGTGACTGGCTCATGAGTGCGTAAGGAGGCACCCAGATCGCCTTGCAGCGCGCGCGTCAGCCAGTTGAAATACTGCACGGGGATCGGCGCGTCCAGATTCAGCTCAGCACGCAGCTGGGCGATCACCGCCGGATCGCGCTCCTCCCCGGCCATGGCGATCAGCGGGTCGCCGGGCAGCAGCTTTTGCAGGCCGAACACCATCATGCTCACCAGCAGCAGAGTGGGAATAGCCAGCAGCAGACGTTTGCAAATCAGTTCCAGCATGGGTTCTCCTCAGGAGGTTTATTTCGCCAGCGTTAAGCCAGCCAGACGCACAATGCCGTCCGGGTACGCTTTGAAGCCCTGCACGCGCTTGTTCAGGCCAAAAATGCGCGGTTCGAAGTAGAGATAGGCAATCGGCATGTCGGTTTGCAGTTGCTTCACCACCTTGACGTACAGCGGCTGGCGGGCGGCCTGATCGGTACTCTGGCGCGCCTGCGTTAGCCATTCATCCACCTGAGCATTGCTGTAGCGGCCATCGTTGAGGGTGCCTTTGCTGTTGATAAAGCCGTAGATGCTGCCATCTGGATCCGGGCGACCCGACCAGCCGGAGAAGCTCAACTGGTAGTCACCGCTCTGCTGGCGATCCAGCAGCGTGGCGAACTCGGTCATTTGCAGGTTCAGGTTAAAGCCCGCCTCTGCCACCATCGCCTGCAATACCTGGCCCACCTGCTGCGAGGTTGGGTTGTTCGGCACCAGCAGATTGACGGTCAGCGGCGTGGTGACGCCTGCGGCTTTCAGCAGCGCTTTGGCTTTGTCGACGTCACGCGGGGGAACTGGAAGATTGACGTGGTACGGGCTTACCGGCGAAAACGCCTGGTTTGCCGGAGTGTAAAGTCCCTCGAACACCACCTGGTTTAAAGCATCGCGATCGATGGCCTGAGAAAATGCTTCACGCACGCGGGCATCTTTGAAGGGATCGTTCGCCGGGACTTTGCCATTGTTAATGTTGAAGGTGATGCCCTGGTATCCGAGGCCCGTTACCTTCGCCAGCGCCAGTTTGCTGTCGGCCTCGACGGTTTTGACGTCGCTGGCGGCAATGCCTTCGGTCAGGTCGAGATCGCCCGCGCGCAGGTTCGCCAGGCGCACGGAAGCATCCGGGATCGGCAGATAGATTATTTTATCGAAGTGGTAGGCGTCTTTGTTCCAGTAGTTGTCGAAGCGGGTCAGCACAATGCGGTCCTGCGACACGCGGCTGTCGAACTTATACGGGCCGGAACAGACTGGATGCGCGGCAAAATCGGCTTTTTTCGCGGCTTCTGGCGCCATCATTGCGCCTGCGCGATCGGTGAGCTGCATCAGAAGTGCGGCATCCGGCGTTTTCAGGTGCAGGGCTAACTGCATCGGGCCGGTGACCTCCACTGACTCAACGGAAGAGAGTTCACTTTTACGCAGAGAACCTTTTAACGTCAGGGCACGGTCGAGGTTATATTTCGCGGCGACGGCATCAAATTTTTCACCGTCGTGGAAGGTCACGCCATCACGGAGATCCAGGGTCAGCGTTTTACCGTCATTGCTCCACGCCCAGGATTTTGCCAGTCCCGGCACCACCTTGAGATGTTCGTCCACGTCCACCAGCCGGTCACACAGGGAGGCAAACACGAAGCGGCCATAATAGGTACGCGCCAGATGCGGGTCCAGCATGTCCGGGTCTGCGCCCAGGCCGATTCGCAGCACGCTTTCAGAATGGGCGGGCAGCGCCGCGCCAAGCAACATAACACTTCCCAGTACGGTCAAAAGAGAATTACGCATTGTCATTATCATGAGTTCCTTGAAGGAAGGGAGGAGTGAGTGGCCGCGTGTTCAAACAGCGCGCGGCGGCGCAAAAATGCGGCGGATGGCGGTGCGATCTGGATAACGCTGCGATCGCGGTTAATCTCCTGCCAGCGGTGGCAGGCGACCTGACGCCCGCCGTCGATGACCTGATTAATCGGCTCGACCTGGCGGCATTCATCGGTAACGTAGGGGCAACGGGTGTGGAAACGGCAGCCGGAGGGCGGGTTAGCCGGGTTCGGTAAATCACCCTGCAACAGCGGCGCATCCCGCGCTACGCCTGGCTGCATCTGCGGTGCTGAGGCAATTAACGCCTGAGTATAAGGATGCAGCGGCGCATCGAAGATATCGTCGACGGTGGCCAGCTCGACGATTTGCCCAAGATACATCACCGCCACGCGGTCGCTCATATGACGGATAACCGCCAGCCCGTGGGCGACGATCACCATCGTTAGCCCCAGCTGGTGCTTCAGGCTTTCCAGTAAATTCACCACCTGTGCCTGAACGGAAACGTCCAGCGCAGAGACCGGTTCATCGCCCAGCAGCAGCGTTGGGCCCGACGCCAGCGCGCGCGCAATGCCGATACGCTGGCGCTGCCCGCCGGAAAATTCGTGCGGATAACGCCCGGCCCAGGCCGCGGGCAAGCCGACCGTCCTGAGCAGCTCGGCAACGCGGTACTGGCGATCCGCTTTTTTCATGTTCTGGTGCAGCCACAGCGGCTCACCAACAATCTGCTCTACCGTCATGCGCGGGTTCAGCGAGGCGAAGGGATCCTGAAAGATGATCTGTAGCTCACGCCGAAGCTGGTTCAGACGAGTACCTGAGGCGTGGGTGATCTCCTCACCCTGATAAAATACGCGCCCTTCGCTGGCACTCAGCAGGCGCAGCAGCAGACGACCGAGGGTGGATTTTCCGGAACCGGATTCGCCGACAATGGCCAGCGTTTCGCCTGGCATCACCGACAGCGAAACGCGGTCGACAGCCGTGACAAAGCGGGCTGGCGTAAACAGTTTTTTCGGGCCGGGGAAAAGCTTGCTCAGATCGCGGGCTTCAAGAATGGGCGTGGTCATGCAATTTCTCCCATGGCAATGTGTTGTTCCAGCGGCACGCGGAAGCAGGCAACCTGATGGCCCGCGCCGAGCGTAGTGAGCGGTGGTTTTTCAGCATGACAGCGCGTCTGCGCGAAGGGGCATCGGGTAGCAAAGCGGCAGCCTTGAGGCATGGATTCCGGCAGCGGGACCGATCCGGGAATGGTGGAAAGCTGGCCCTTGCGTGCGCCAAGGGAGGGGATCGAGCCCATCAAGCCAATTGTGTACGGGTGCTGCGGGTCGGCAAATATCGCCTCGACGCTCCCCTGCTCCACTACCTGTCCGGCGTACATTACCGCCACCTGCTGTGCGACTTCGGCCACCACGCCTAAATCGTGAGTGATCATCAGCACCGCCGTGCCCGTTTCTTCTTTTAGGGTATTGAGCAGGGCGAGAATTTGCGCCTGAATGGTCACGTCCAGGGCGGTAGTGGGTTCGTCAGCAATCAGTAATTTGGGGTGGTTTATCAGGGCCATCGCAATCATCACGCGCTGGCGCATACCGCCGGAAAGCTGATGCGGGTAAGCCTTGAGGCGCATCTCTGCGGCCGGGATCTGCACCTTCTCCAGGATCTGTAGCGCAACCGTCATCGCCTCAGCCCGGGAGATCGTTTGATGGCGCATCACCGCTTCACTGAGCTGATCGCCAAGCGTGAAGGCCGGGTTGAGCGAGGTCATGGGCTCCTGGAATATCATCGCCAGCTCGCTGCCGCGCAGATCGGCATACTCGCGCGGCGAGAGCTTGCGCAGGTCGTGGCGGCGGAAATGCATCTCCCCGCTAACGATCCGGGCGCTGGCAGGCAATAACCCCATCAGCGCCAAGGAAGTGATGCTTTTACCGCAGCCGGACTCGCCCACCAGCGCCAGTGTTTCTCCCGCTCTGACCGTCAGCGAGATGTCTTCGAGCACGCTCACCGGCGAGCCCGCGAATTTAACGTTGAGGTTTTGCAGCCGCAGTACGGGCGTGGAGTCCTTAAAGGGTATCGTCGTCATAGCGTGGAATCGTCCTCAAGGTGGATAGCCTGAATCAGGGCGGTTTGCAGGCTGAGCAGGTGTTCGCGCATGGCGGCGGCTGCTTCATTAGGCTGGCGATGAATAATCGCTGACATGATGTTGTGATGGTGGTCGTTGTAGCTATCGACACGTTCAGGGGTGCGGGCAAGTTCGCGTAAATGCTGCCAGCCGGGCTCCCGGCGGACGGCATCTATCGCATCAAAAAGCCCTAACATCAGGCGGTTGCCTGCTGCTTCCGCAATGGCGCGGTGAAAGGCGCTATCCCACAGTTCGTTGAGATCGCGGTCATCCGGGCTGACCTTATCAATGCGTTCCAGCATGCGCTGCATGAGCGCGAGGTTTTCCCTGGTGGCACGCAGTGCCGCAAGTCGGGCTAAGCCGGGTTCAAGCTGTAGACGAGCTTCCATGACTTCCAGCAGATTGGTTTGCTGAACCAATCCCTGAAGCGCCAACGGCTCAACAGGGGCAGCCGGACCAATGAAGGTGCCCTTGCCCTGCTTGCGCCAGATACGCCCCTCCTCTTCCAGCACGTCCAGCGCGCGACGCACTTCACGTCGCCCTACGCCGAGCGTATCCGACAGCTCACGTTCAGTGGGCAGCGGAATGCCTGGTGTTGACTCGTGCTGGTTGATAAGACCGCGCAACTGCTCAAGCGCGGTGCTGGAATTTGCTAAAAACCGTGAAGGCTTTTCCATATTGGTTCGCTCGCTTTCATCATCACTTTATATTTATCAACGATAAGTTATTGATATGAAGCGCTACTTATCGTGCTAATGATTAAGCAATAAGCGAACCAATAGCGTATTGGTTCAGATCTTTTCTGAAAAATGATCGGTAACCGAATGATTTCTTATGAATTATTTTTACATAATTATTACATAACTAAGTGAGGTTCGGAGAGGGGATGGGCAAACAATGCACAAAAGCAGTGCAAATAACGCACTAAAACCGTGCAAATGTTAATAAATTGCACTGATTGTATTAACTTTTTGTTAACGAAAATAAGAAGAGAGATAAGCGAGTGTAGGGAGTATAAAACGACGAAAGCCTGAATCATTTCTGATTCAGGCTTACTGAATAGTGGCGGAACGGACGGGACTCGAACCCGGTATTGAACCATATGAAAAATATAGATAAAGTTCATCTCACCTTCACTGTAGGCTCATTTTCAAAAACTGAAAAGCGGGCGTTTTTTTAGACGAGACCAGTTATCCTGATATCACCATTCTACCATGTGTAGCTACATTTCTATAAAGGAAGCTCTCTTCCATGTGTACAGATATGACTGCCAGAAATTTGAACATCAGAATGGAAATTATTTACCATGAAACAACTTGTCTTACGTTTCAGTTCTGTGGGTAACCGCCAAAAACGTGCTGTATAATTCTTGACGCCGTTTTTCATCAAAGATGCCTTTGAAACCGATAATATAACTTTCACCACGTCTTATTCGATATTTGAAGACTTTTTACTATACAGTAACTCACCTTTACTGTTTCCAAGATCAGCTGTTCTTCCAGCTCCACTTTTGAAACTAACTTACTTCATTATCCGCTAAATTGAGCCCCATCGCATACTCTCTTTGCCTTACCGCCATTTTTATTTTTTTCAAAAAATTGGTCAGCCACAACCATTCTTACCTCAGGGTATCACTGTTCCTGCTTACCCCAGCCATACAGTGATTTCGGGCCACTTTTTTACCCAGCTTTGATACTTTGTCTTCTGTCCGTTTTCCGATATATCCGTTTTTCCCTGTTATTATGATTTTGTCTCTGAACATATATCAACCTGACGCTTTATCCCTTTGCTAGCTGGATTTTAATCTACATATATGACTTTATTCGCCATCGGCTTCACAAAGATGCGCCACTTCAGGATCATCTGTATCCCTACAATCTTTTGGCCGAGCAAAAGCCTGAATAACTATTTTTTCACCATATTCATCACAATCACGACGTTGTAAATCAACATCTTTCTGGCGATATCCATACATCGGGAGGACATCAGGATTGCGACGAATTTCTTCTTCAGTATAAATTTTTCGAAGTTTTTCCATTGTAAAGACAGACGTTTCTTGATCAATAATATTGGCATCATTTAAAGACATATAATCATTTTCACTAGGATTACGGCCCAGCGTCCAATTAGAAAATATATAATTATTCTCTTTCCAGAAAACGACTGCACTTCGGCGACCATCAGGCCAGTCATAACCTAGCATGCAAAAATGATTATCATTCTGACTTTTACCTTCCTTTAATATAAAATATTCGAGAGCATCCTTATAGATCTCTTTATAGGGTGTTGTCGCAGTTATTTTGTATCTGGCAACTGGCTTTGAATTAAAGATACCCCAGTCATCAGCCTTTGACACAAAAGAGCTAAACAGGAAAATAACGATAAGAACAGATCTCATAACAGCCCTCAATCATTGTTGGGTTTATTAGGGTTATCGATAAATTTCTTTTGTAGCCCATAGAAACTCTGACCTGACAGATCAAATAAGTGCTTAAAATTTCTCCCTAGGCTGGAACTCCCCTGAGTTCGCCAGCTATAAACCTTTTCACCAGTGGTAACACCTGAATTTTCCCCACTAGCAATCTTGATTGCAGCCTGAAGTAGATTACGATACTTTGTAAAATTTTTACTATTACCCTTATTACATTCATTGAAGAATGCGTCAATATTTTTCTGGACACTTGGTTTCAGAACTGGGTAATTCCGAAAGCCTTCAATAACTCTTCCGGACTTGATTAATCCGATCAGGGTTGGATTATTTTTTGGAACATCAAGCAAATAGGGATGTGAGAATTTAAAACGATTATATAATGCCTGCCTCATATATTGCATAGCCTTTATAGCATCTGTTTCGTTATATCCTGAACCACTAGGTCTTTTGGTTTCTGCTAATAATACCAGTAACATAGCCCTTTGTTCAGGTGTTAAGTCTTTTGGCATTGAGATTGTACTCATTACCTCTATTGTTAAATTTGGAAAACAACCATTAAAATGTCCATTAGCAGGAATACAACTATTCATATATTTGCTTGATTTAGCAGACGACTCACGAGCATGGATTATGACGAAACCTTCTTTTATCGCAGTAATCTGAATGCTTTGCTCCCGTTGATTTTGGCGGGAAGACTGTGTGATTGAAACGATTCCCTGGACGGACGCTCCTAAAACGAGATGCTGCCCATCGCTGCCAAATCCATTTATTTTTAAATAGAGCGATTCTTTTGGTGTCAGGTAAAAATGATAGTTTGTCAGTGGATTTTTGTTAGCTCGCGTACTTATAAAAATATTATCATTAGCCATAAAAATGCATTTTCTATATTCTAATGAGTTAGGTAATGCATAAAAATGCTCACCTAACTCATATAATACTTCATCCCTAAAATCTAGAATTTAACTATTCTGGTGAAACTAACTCCCTAAGGATTGACAAATGAACCTGGCAGTCTACTTTCCTTAAGCTCTCTTTTTTATTCGCCCCCCCTAAGACATAAGCAGGCTTCAAACCAAATATCTCATTTTTCTTTAAAAGACCGTATATCTCTACTGCTTATTAAAAATATAATTATCATTGCAATCGAGCAAATCAAACTCATCTGGACTTGAAAATGCGAAAAATGATTCTATTTCACTATTCAGATCTTCTGATATTTTCCTTAAACAATCAGCCTTATTAAATAAAATTCGATTCAGGATTGGCAATACTTTAATATCCCTACCAATTGCCTCCCCGAAAATATAAAGGTTGCCAAAAGCATTTTTACTATAACATGGTAAGAATCCATTTCTTCAAATGGAGTATTCTCTAACATATTGATCGCGCATTTTCTTTATCCTCGAATTCCACTACCCCGGCACAATTCTGACTTAATATGTTGTTCAGAAGCATCATCTAAGGTTGCCAACCTTCCTTCTTGATTCCAGCTTGCGCCTATTGAACTATTAACGCCTGAGTCACCAAGTGACGCCATTCTCGCCCAGCAGTGTGTCGATGATGGTTTCGATATCCTGATTCTGAAAACTGCGAAAATTCTGCCGCAGGGCGCTGCGCCAGAACGGGGGACGGATTTCCAGCCAGTAATCCGTCCGCTGACCATCGAACTCACCCCGGCTGAAAGCGGTGACAATACCTTTTACTTGGCGAAGGATGGTTTCCCCTTCCCATATTTTCAGAATTGCCGTTTTCTCCGTCACCATCTCGTGGCTAAGGGAGGTGAAATATTCACTGGAAACGCGCACATCAAGACAAAAAAGTGAAGAGAGCGACTCGTTCCGGTTAAAATCGACCACCGGAAACATATTCGGCGGGAGCCCTTCAACATCCAGAGTAAAACGTAATCCTTGTGATGACATAACAACCTTCCTGATCCCGCAAATAACTGAGGTATACCGTAACTTCACGGCATGTCTTTCCAGCTATAAAAAATATGCTACCAGCGCAGCTCGCCAGTCGTCGGCACCAGAAATGCCGCGGTAACGTGTTTCCATTAAATCTCGCAATAAGACAGCGAAACCTTAATCAACTGAAAGAATTCAAGCTTCGCCGAATCCTGACAATGCGGCATATCGCAGTCGATATCCACGATGGTCGAGTGAGTCAGGCGAGTCATGAAAAGTGCTCCTGTTTCCCTTCAACAGACGTTCTGTCTTTGGCAACATTTCACCGGAAGCCAGCGCGTTGAACAGCATCAAAATGGCTTTATTTAGCGCCACTGTAAAAAAACACGGCTTATGCGCACGTAGACTAGCAGGCTGGCCGGACTAAGAGTCGGTTGGCACTGTGACGTTATGCTGAAACTCCTGAACCAGCCTCTCATCTTCATGCCCCTGAACGTAGATAATACCCACATGCTCCGCAGTAAATGCCCCTTTGTGATGTTACTCTTGGTCTGATCGGGAATAGCGATATAACACGGCGTTGGCATCCTTAACTCCCTTACGTATCCACAACATTTAAGTCAAAATCTGCTACTGGCTGGCACATAACCGGAAGAGATTAATCAGTCAGTTAACCGACAAATGGAAAATGAATCTCCGCATCCATATTAGCTGGATAAGGGAAAAAACAAATAATTAAGACGTAAACATCACAAAAATAAATACTCTTCAACCTTTACTTTACTGCATAACAAAAAAAAAGACTTGTAAAACCAGCCACCTATTATGAGAGAATCGAGGAAAAACCATACCCTACATCATTGAACAACATACATTCATCTCATAAATATAAGGCAAACCATTCAATCGTCTACTCAAAAATTAATTTAAGTATCCAATAACGCCCACTTAATATACTTGACCAAGATCATGCAAACTTATTTGCAGCATTATACTTTTAAATTTATAAAGCTCGTTCCTCCCCACAAGAGGCCCAATAGTCTGATAGATAGGGGATTTTTTTACATAAAGCACAACGCAAATAACTGTACGACCCCTATTGTTTCTTATTTAAAGAAATGAATCGAAGCAGTAATATAAATGATACAACTATATCATTAATATATCATTCAAAAGCATTATGTATATGGGAGCAAGAAAAATGACGCCGCCCATAACAAAGAATAAATTAATAACTGTCATATCCCAAAACAGAGGACTAGCGTCAGAAGTTGCTGTTCCTCTCAACCTTTTAGTCACAGGTGACCCAGATAAGACAGACAACACATCTCTGGACGAAAGGCATGTAGTGTTTGTAAACAATAACAAATTCAACTTAGTTATAGCAAAGACAAGAACCAGTTGAATTTTAACGTCAGAAAGCCGAAACATAGACTGTCGGTATTATTTACGCCTCGATGCTGGACGAGGTGGGTGAAATCGGCACCGATATCGAGGTTATGATCTTTAATAAATAGATTTGGCCTCCGTGACACCGACAGCAACCGGACGCCGGGCTGCCCGTTGCCACACTGCTGCAACTGCTGATTTCGCGTTTTCGCTGTTCGCACCGCATAAAGAAAAAAACCAGACTGATAGTTCCCCCTCTTCCGTAAGTTCCTCTTGGTAGTATTCAGCCTGTGACAAAACTGAAGAAAAAGACCGGACAGCTTTATCTAATGATTCTTATGGCATTCCAGCCATGCCTGGGATCTCACCGAATATTCCCGTTCAACTAACTTTTCTGCGGGTTTTATTTTCTGAACTTAGAAAGTCGATAACGGACGGGTAAGAACAGCCATAAAACGCACTCCTTCAATCTCAGTGAAGAAGTAAGCAATATTCTGTTTTTTTTTGAATTTTCTCCGCATAAAGCCTGAAATGGGACTGCGAAATTTATGTCTTTTGAGTGCAGGACTGTTGGCTTTGGCTTCCCCAGTATCGGAGAGAGAAGAGTACAGACGAAAAAAAACCGTATCCTGTAAACAGTGATACGGTTTTCTTTACTATATCGGATGTTATGAAACACCCGAAAACTGAATAGTGGCGGAACGGACGGGACTCGAACCCGCGACCCCCTGCGTGACAGGCAGGTATTCTAACCGACTGAACTACCGCTCCACTGTTCCCGTTTGGGGAACGAGGCGAATATTACGGTCTGCCTCGTAACTCGTCAACGCTTTTTCTCAGGTTTTGAATCGTTTGCTGCAAAAATCACCCAAACGGTGATTTAACAAACGTTTCCGCCTTTTTTCACCCACGCCACAGACAGCTTCCGCCCTTCTTCTGAACTAAATCGAGGCGAGATTCGTGGTTCATCAGCTCTTCATCACTGGCTAAAACAACCCGCAGGCGATTCGCCTGACGCACGACCCGCTGAATACCGCCTTCGTCCCGCGTCTGCTGGGATTCATTTTCCATACTGAATTTTATCGACGTTTGCCCGCCGGTCATGGTCAGGTAAACATCGGCCAGGATCTGGGCATCGAGCAATGCGCCGTGCAGGGTTCGCTTGGTGTTGTCTATCTCATAGCGAGAGCACAGGGCATCAAGGCTGTTACGCTTGCCGGGAAACATCTTCCTTGCCAGCGCCAGGCTATCCGTGACTTTACAGAACGTATTGGTCTTTGGAATATCGCGGTTGAGCTTGCTGAACTCATAGTCCATAAAGCCGATATCGAACGACGCGTTATGAATGACAAGTTCCGCACCTCTGATGTAGTCGAGAAATTCATCCGCGACATCGGCGAAGGTGGGCTTATCCAGCAAAAACTCATCGGCAATCCCGTGAACGCCGAACGCTTCCGGATCCACCAGCCGATCGGGTTTGAGGTAAACGTGGAAGTTGTTGCCCGTAAGACGACGGTTCACTACTTCAACGGCACCAATCTCAATGATTTTGTGCCCTTCATAGTGGGCGCCAATCTGGTTCATACCGGTGGTTTCGGTATCAAGAACAATCTGGCGAGTAATTGCAGTGCTCATAGCGGTCATTTATGTCAGACTTATCGTTTTACTGAACGTTTCAAATACAGGAAGTCTACCAGAGATGCGTAAACAGGTAGAAATTTTCACCGATGGATCTTGTCTCGGTAACCCAGGGCCCGGCGGTTATGGCGCCATTATGCGTTATCGTGAGCATGAAAAAACCTTTAGTGAAGGCTATTTTCTCACCACCAACAACCGCATGGAGCTGATGGCGGCCATCGTGGCGCTGGAAGCGTTAAAAGAACATTGTGACGTGGTGCTGAGTACCGACAGCCAGTATGTTCGCCAGGGCATCACCCAGTGGATCCACAACTGGAAAAAACGCGGCTGGAAAACGGCAGAGAAAAAGCCGGTCAAGAATGTCGACCTCTGGAAGCGTCTTGATGCCGCCCTCGGTCAGCACGAAATCAAATGGGAATGGGTTAAGGGCCACGCCGGGCACCCTGAGAACGAACGCTGTGACGAACTGGCTCGCGCGGCGGCATCCAACCCGACCCATGAGGACGCAGGTTATCAGCCTGAATCCTGATCACGGTTTTTTGTACTGCCGCGTGGCACCCACGGTCTGGCGGATCCGCGTTTTTGATTTGCTTTGCTTCATCGGATTGAGCGTAAGGGGGATCGTCCTCTTACGCGCGACAATATACTGCATGCAGCCCAGCGCGGGTAAATGGGTGCTGAGTAAAACACCGCCTTTTCGCGTCCAGGGGATGACCTGAAAACCGCCGTAGCTCAGCACTTCAAAATTCAGCAGTGAAAGCCAGTCCAGCTGGCGCATCATAGTAAACATCCGGCTGTTATACGGCGGCGTGCGGCGCAGCACGGGCGTTAGCTTGCGCAGCCCCATCAGACTCAGCGGATTAAAACCGCTCAGGATCAGCCAGCCGTCGTCGATCAACACGCGGTCGGCTTCCCGCAGCAGACGATGGGGATCGCTACACCAGGGCAGCGCGTGGGCGAGCAGACAGGCATCAATGGATTTTTCCGCAAACGGCAAATGCAGCGGATCTGCTTTCACCTGAACCGGGGAACCCTTAAGCGATACGTTAACCTGATGCGAGATAGCGCAGCTTTCGGTATTGATTTCTGCGCTGAGATTGCCAATCTTAAGCAGGTGAAAACCATACATTTTCGCGAGCCAGGGTTTAAGCTGAAGTTCTAAAGCTTCGCGATAATATTCACCCCAGGGCAACTCTGCCCAACGATCCGGTGGTGCGACAGTCTGAGGTATCCTTGCCGGTTTCATCAAAACACCCGCCACGCTATAAGAGGTAATGCATGAATCTTATCAGTATTTCCGCCTTTCAGGACAATTACATCTGGGTTTTAGTCGACGACGATCGCAGATGCATCATTGTCGATCCCGGCGAATCCACTCCGATCCTGGACGCAATAAATGAAAACGGCTGGCAGCCGGAGGCGATTCTCCTCACCCACCACCACAATGACCACGTGGGCGGAGTTCCCGATCTGCTTGCGCAATATCCTGGTCTTGCCGTGTATGGGCCGGCTGAGACACAAAACAAGGGCACAACGCAAGTCGTTAGCGAGGGCGAAAGTGTCCAGATTCTTGGGTGGGAGTTTTCCGTATTTGCTACACCAGGTCACACTTCTGGACATCTCTGTTTCTACAGTAAACCTTATCTGTTTTGCGGCGACACGCTGTTTTCAGGTGGATGCGGAAGGCTTTTTGAAGGTACGCCAGAACAAATGTATCAATCTTTACAAAAAATTAATGCATTGCCTGCCGACACCGTAATTTGCTGTGCCCACGAGTATACATTAGGAAATATGAAGTTTGCTGTGAGCATCTTACCCGAGGATCGGGCGATTCAGGATTATTACCAGAAAGTGAAGGAGTTACGTGCAAAAAACCAAAAAACACTCCCCGTAATTCTGAAAAATGAGCGCCAAATAAATTTATTTTTAAGAACGAATGACGTTGATTTAATTAATAAAATTAACCAAGAAACAAATTTGCAACAACCAGAAGCGCGTTTTGCATGGTTAAGGTCAAAGAAAGATAACTTCAGATAAATGCGGGTTGCCTTTTCAAAATTTCGCCGTTATCATCGCTCGTCTTTTAAGCAACTATTGACACACACATGAAGGCAAAAGCGATATTACTCGCCTCTGTCCTGCTTGTTGGTTGCCAGTCACAGAACGGCGGCAACGTACAGCAGCACGCACAGAGCCTT
Source organism: Enterobacter cloacae complex sp. P24RS (assembly GCF_014982165.1). NCBI lineage: Bacteria > Pseudomonadati > Pseudomonadota > Gammaproteobacteria > Enterobacterales > Enterobacteriaceae > Enterobacter > Enterobacter cloacae complex sp. P24RS. The sequence goes on along the minus strand of NZ_JADCKU010000024.1, from coordinate 6,360 downwards.
TCTGCGGCTGGTCAAGGGGAAGCAGGGAAGTTTACGAGTCAGGCGCGATGGTTGGACGATGGGACATCCTTCGCGCAGGAACAAGACTTGTGGGCCTCTATTGGCGACGAGCTAAAGATGGGAATTCCGGAGAACACCCGGATTCGCGAACAGAAGCAGAAGTATTTGAGAAATAAGAGCTATCTCCACGATGTAACATTACGGGCAGAGCCGTATATGTACTGGATAGCCGGGCAAGTTAAGAAACGTAACATGCCTATGGAACTGGTACTACTACCCATAGTGGAGAGCGCTTTTGACCCGCACGCGACGTCTGGCGCCAATGCCGCAGGCATTTGGCAGATCATTCCGAGCACAGGGCGAAATTATGGTTTAAAGCAGACCCGCAACTACGATGCGCGTCGTGATGTTGTCGCTTCAACGACAGCCGCTCTCGACATGATGCAACGTCTGAATAAGATGTTTGATGGCGACTGGTTATTGACTGTCGCAGCGTATAACAGTGGTGAAGGTCGTGTACTGAAGGCAATGAAAGCGAATAAAGCGCGTGGTAAATCCACAGACTTCTGGTCGCTCTCACTGCCACAGGAAACAAAGATTTACGTACCGAAAATGCTGGCCCTGAGCGATATTCTCAAGAACAGCAAACGTTACGGTGTACAACTGCCAACACCAGACGAAAGTCGTGCACTGGCGCGTGTCCGCCTCAGCAGCCCGGTTGATATTCAACAGGTTGCCGATATGACGGGTATGTCGGTAAGTAAATTGAAAACCTTTAATGCAGGTGTTAAAGGCTCTACGCTGGGTGCAAGTGGCCCGCGCTATGTGATGGTTCCGCAGAAACACGCAGAACAGTTACGTGAGTCTTTAGCTTCGGGTGAAATTGCAGCCGTTCAGTCTACGCTGATCGCTGATACGTCGCCTGTAAGCAGCCGCAGCTATAAGGTGCGTTCAGGTGATACGCTTTCAGGTATTGCATCACGTCTTGGCGTGAATACGAAAGATCTCCAGCAGTGGAATAATCTGCGCGGGTCGGGTCTGAAAGTGGGTCAAACGCTGACCGTAGGTGCAGGTAGCAGCGCACAGCGTCTCGCTAAAAACAGCGATAGCATTACCTATCGCGTGCGTAAAGGCGACTCGCTGTCCAGTATCGCTAAGCGTCACGGCGTAAACATCAAAGATGTGATGCGCTGGAACAACGATACGGCCAACCTGCAACCTGGCGACCAGTTAACGCTGTTTGTGAAAAACAGCGCTACGCCAGATTCCTGATAGTACGATCGCTTGTTAAAAAGGCACCGATTCCCCTCGGTGCCTTTTTTGTTTATCCCGCTTTATGCGCTTCGGCCATGATGGTGTCGCTGGTAAACGAACCATCCCCATGCAATTCAAAGTACGCCTTCACGTCAGCAGAGGCGCTCTCCTGATACAATCGGATCGCCTGCGTTAATGCCTCCGGTGTGCGCATCCGCGCAATCCATGACGTAAACTCCAGCGGCAAACGGTCGGTTATCAACGAGCGTGAAATCAGGCCGGCTTCGGTGATAAACGTAAGCCACTCTCCACTGGAGTAGTTTTGCACGTGCGAGGTATCACGCAGCGCTTCAACCGTCTGAAGCCAGATATTCCGCACCGGATGTCCCGGAGACATCACGTCCATGATGATGAAGATCCCGCCCGGTTTGAGCACGCGTTTCACTTCCCGTAATGCCTGACCCACATCATGCCAGTGGTGTGCAGAGTAACGGCTAATCACAACCTCAAACGACGCATCCTCAAAGGGTAAAGATTCAGCGTAGCCCTGGCGCGTCGTGACGTTATTCAGCCCTTTCGCTTTTGCCGCCTCAGCAACCACGTCCAGCATCTGGCTCGATAAATCATACGCCGTTACCTGGCCGACATGCTGTGCGGCGGTAAAACTGGCGTGCCCCGCCCCGCAGCCTAAGTCCAGCACGTGCGCGTCAGAAAAGGCGGCGAGCCGTTCGCCAAGACGCACCAGATCGCGGCCAGAAGCGTGCACGGCGCTGCTCAGATAGGCACTTGCCTGAGAACCAAACTGTTTTTCGACGTTGTCATGATGGGAGTGTGTTGTTGTCATGTTGCTGTCCTTTTATGGGTTAAATAATAAAGGGCAGCACCCGCACAGGCCTGCCCCACGGCAGACCTGACGCACCATTATTTATCAGATTTGCCGGGACTGAATTCAACGAGTAGAGGATTATGATCGGAGGCGCGCGTCACCAGTACGGAGGCGTCGTGCACGCTTAAACCACGATAGAAAACGAAATCGAGAGGCCGGCCAAACGCTTTCTTGCGCTGGTCATCGCCAAAACGCACTTCACGCAGCGACATTTCACGCGCAAAGCGGTACAACGCGTTCATGCGCGGACGGCTCCAGGCATTGAAGTCGCCGGCCATAATGATTGGCCCGCTGTGATGAGCAATCTGATCGCCAATGGGAAGTAACTGCTTACTATACACATCAACGCCCAGGCTGAAGTTCACCGCATGTATGTTTACCACCATCAGCAGACGGGTATCAGGCAACGGATAAACCGTGACCAGCGCCGATTTTGCCAGACGCAGGATCGGTTCACGTTCACGCAGCGGGCAGCAATAGACCGGATGTGCGGCTGAAAGGGTCATCACCCCAGATGGATGCTGTGGCAGAACAAAGGCAGGCACCTGATCGGCTGCAAGATAGTTTGTTGTTGCAAACCTTACCAGCTCAGGCGTGGTTTGCGCCTCCTGTAACAGAACCAGATGCGCATCTTTGCCGAAATTTTGAAGTACGGATAACCACTCCGCACGCTGTTGCTTGAAGATGTTCCACACCAGCACGCGAATTTTATCGTCACTGCTTAAGGGAGTGCCCGCAGGTAATGCCTGGCTGAGGCTCGCAAACGACCCCGGAGGCAAGATCCTCTCCGCAGGCATTCCGGCAACATAACGCATGGCATAGGTATTTTTTCGCACTTTTGGAAACGGCCTCTGTAACATGAACCAGCCCGGAAAACGGACTGGTTCTAATGTTATAGGGATTTTAGGTCACACTTTCAACGCAATTACTGAGAAACCGCTTTCCAGTTTTGTAAGCAAGCACTTACTGATACTCATCCCAGCGCGACGCGAGCAGGTTTATCAAGACGTCCACTCAGAACAATCAGGAAGAAAGCGACAAGCACAATCACTGCGCCAATCCACGGCGTCTGGGTTAATCCAACGTGTTCAACCGTCTGCCCACCGATAACCGAGCCGAGTGCGATACCGATATTGAATGCGGCAATATTCAGGCCGGATGCGACATCCACCGCATTGGGGGTATAGCGTTCCGCTTTCTGCACAACATAGACCTGCAATCCCGGTACGTTACCAAACGCGAATACCCCCATAACCAATACCGTTACCAGCGCGGCGTATTGCATCGATGCGGTGAACTGGAAAATCATCAGCAGAACAACCAGTGCGGCGAAGATAAACTTCAGCGCCGGTACCGCACCATGCTTATCCGCAAGCTTGCCGCCCCAGATATTGCCGATTGCGACGGAGATACCGTAGCCCAGTAAAATCCAGCTCACTTCCCCCGGGGAGAAACCAGCCAGCTCCTGCATCATCGGCGCAAGGAAGGTGAACGCAGTGAACACGCCACCATAGCCCAGCGCCGTTACGGCATAGATAAGCAGCAGGCGCGGGTGTGTAAGAACCTTAACCTGATCGCTCAGGCTGGCACTCGCTCGCCCCGGGATATTCGACGGGACCAACAGCAGGCTGGCCACCAGAGCAATGACGCCCAACAGCGATACCGCGAGGAAGGTTTCACGCCAGCCAAAATGTTGTCCGATAAACGTTCCTAACGGCACTCCGGTGACCAGCGCGACGGTTAAGCCACCAAACATAATCGCAATAGCTGACGCCGCTTTCTCTTTTGCCACCAGGCTGGTTGCAATCGTGGAACCGATAGAGAAGAAGACCCCGTGCGCGAGGCCTGTCAGCAGGCGAGCAACGACCAGCGTGGCGTAATCCGGTGCCTGCCAGGCCAGAATATTGCCGGCGGTAAAGAGCACCATCAGGGCGACTAACAGTTGTTTACGCGGGAATCGGCCGGTCAGCGCCGTCAGCACAGGCGCCCCAACAGCGACACCTAACGCATAAATAGATACCAACAGCCCGGCAGAGGGCAGCGAAATGGCAAGTTGATGAGCAATGGTAGGGACCAGTCCTACAATAACAAATTCGGTCGTGCCAATTGCAAAGGCACTGATCGTCAGGGCAAGAAGCGCCAGTGGCATAAAATACTCCGTCTCTTCAGGATTAAGATGACAGGCAGTATGCGCCAGTGTTTAAATAACAAAAATGGTTAGAATCTCAATAGAATTTTGCAGGTGGTGCAATAATGAAGGCTACATCGGAAGAACTGACTATCTTTGTCGCCGTGGTCGAAAGCGGGAGCTTTAGCCGCGCCGCCGAACAGCTCGGGCAGGCGAACTCTGCCATCAGCCGCTCGGTGAAAAAGCTGGAGATGAAGCTCGGGGTAAGCCTGCTTAACAGAACAACGCGCCAGCTCAGCCTGACGGAAGAAGGTGAGCGTTATTTTCGACGCGTGCAGTCCGTTTTGCAGGAGATGGCGGCGGCAGAAACGGAAATTATTGAATCACGCAGCACGCCGCGTGGACTGCTGCGCATAGATGCGGCGACGCCGGTCGTGCTGCATTTCCTGATGCCGTTAATCAAGCCCTTCCGGGAGCGTTACCCGGAGATGACCCTGTCGCTGGTCTCTTCTGAGACATTCATTAACCTGATTGAGCGTAAAGTTGACGTGGCGATCCGCGCGGGCACTCTGACGGACTCAAGCTTACGCGCGCGCCCCTTGTTCGCCAGCTACCGCAAAATTATCGCGTCACCGCAATATATTGCCGAGCATGGCAGACCGGAGACGGTTGAAGAGCTGAAGCAGCATCTGTGTCTGGGTTTTACGGAGCCTGTAAGCCTGAACACCTGGCCTGTCGCCTGCCATGACGGCCAGCTTCATGAAATCACCTGCGGTATCTCTTCTAACAGCGGGGAAACGCTGAAGCAGCTGTGTCTGCAAGGGAATGGGATCGCCTGCTTATCCGACTATATGATTGATAAGGAAATTGCAGCTGGCCAGCTAGTTGAGCTAATGGCTGATAAACGCTTGCCTGTAGAGATGCCTTTTAGCGCGGTGTATTACAGTGACCGAGCGGTAAGTACGCGCATACGCGCATTTATCGACTTCCTGAGTGAGCATATAAAAACAGCTCCCGGAGGAGCTGTGTGAGGGTTAAGGTCACAGAGGGAGGGTTTTATTAATCCCAGTCTGGTGCTAACCCTTCCGGGCTGACCAGACGATCGTTGCATTCCAGTGCTGCGATCGCTTTTTTATCTTCATCATCAAGCTGGAGATCCCGCGCTAACAGGTTACTTGCCAGGTTTTCACGTTTGGTTGAAGACGGGATCACGGCATAACCTTCACCCATCGCCCATGCCAGAATCACCTGTGCAGCTGTCGCATTGTGTTTTTCAGCGATGCGCGCAATGACTTCATCTTTCAGGGCCTTACCATAAGCCAGCGTCATGTACGAGGTGATATGAATACCATGCTGTTTCGCCCAGTCCACTACGTTGCGGTTTTGCAGGTAGGGAGAGAGTTCAATCTGGTTAGTAGCAATATTCTCTTTACCCACTGCGGCAATGGCTTTTTCCATCAATGGGATAGTGAAATTCGAGATACCAATTTCACGCGTTAAGCCCTGCTCTTTTGCCTCCAGCAGCGCCTGCATGAATTCCTCTACGGAGACGGCATCGCCAGGTGATGGCCAGTGGATCAACGTCAGATCAACATAATCAGTACGCAGCTTTTTCAGACTTTCCTTTAGGCTTGGGATCAGCTTGTCTTTGCTGAGGTTCTCAATCCAGATTTTGGTGGTGATGAAAAGCTCGTGGCGCGGTATGCCGCTCTCTTCGATGGCCTGGCCTACGGCAGCTTCGTTGTCATAAATCTGCGCCGTATCAACGGCGCGATAGCCCAGTTCCAGAGCGGTTTTAACAGATGCGATAACAACGTCGTCCTTCAGGCGAAAAGTGCCGAGACCCAGTGCAGGGATAGTCATATGATTCCTCAATCGTTATGTTCGTAAACTGAGGAGGATTATCGCTGTGGTTGTTATGTCGAAAAAGATCGTAAAACGCAGAGGATTTTTGCTAATTTCGCAATAGTTAAACGACAGATAAGAAAAAAGCCCTGAGCGTTAGCTCAGGGCTTTTAATAAGTGGCGGAACGGACGGGACTCGAACCCGCGACCCCCTGCGTGACAGGCAGGTATTCTAACCGACTGAACT
>NZ_JADCKU010000023.1:0-41402 GCF_014982165.1 Enterobacter cloacae complex sp. P24RS | reverse complement strand
CTCACCCCCAGCCCCTCTCCCCTTTGGGGAGAGGGTCAGGGTGAGGGGTGTGCACAATTACTTCTTCTGGTCCTTCTTCGGCCAGTCGTCTTCATCGTCCCACTTGTCGTTAAAAACACGATGTGGCGGAAGATCCGGCTTGTTGGCAAGGAACTTCTTATGGTCAACGCGCTTGAGATCTTTGATCACGTTAAGCAGCACGCCTACCAAAAACACCAACACCAGAATCCACCAGTACTTTGAAAGCCAGTCCATTCGCTAATCCTCTGTAAGCACCCGTCAGGCGACGAGCTGCTCCATAATACGTTGATACATGCGGGCCAGCAGTTGTAAATCCGCTGCGTTCACACACTCGTTGATTTTGTGAATCGTCGCGTTAACCGGGCCCAGTTCGACAACCTGTGCACCCATGCGGGCGATAAAGCGTCCGTCAGACGTGCCGCCCGTTGTCAGCAGCTGTGGCTTAATCTCATTATAGTGCGCTATGGCGTTCACCACCGCATCCACCAGTTTACCGCGCTGCGTCAGGAACGGCTGCCCGGAAAGCCACCAGTCAATGGTATAGCGCAGCTGATATTTCTCCAGCAGCGCAACCACGCGTGCTTTGATCGTTTCGTCGGTCAGCTCGGTGCTGAAGCGGAAGTTAAACTGGACGAAGAGATCGCCGGGAATGACGTTGTTACTGCCGGTGCCGGCCTTGATGTTGGCAATCTGCATGCTGGTGGGCGGGAAGAATTCGTTACCTTTGTCCCACTCAATGCCCACCAGCTCGTTCAGCATCGGCGCTGCGCGGTGTACCGGGTTATCCGCCAGGTGAGGATAGGCAACGTGGCCCTGAACGCCATGTAGGGTCAAATTACAGGTCAGGGAGCCACGGCGGCCATTTTTCACTACGTCGCCCACCACTTCGGTACTGGACGGTTCGCCCACCAGGCAGTAGTCCAGGCGTTCGTTGCGCGCCATCAGCGCCTCAACGACCTTCACGGTGCCGTTGTGGGCGCTGGCTTCTTCATCAGAGGTGATGAGAAACGCAAGACGGTTTTTATGATTTGGATGCTGGGCAACGAAGCGCTCTGCCGCCACAACCATCGCGGCCAGGGAACCTTTCATGTCCGCCGCGCCGCGTCCAAACAGCATACCGTCGCGGATGGTCGGCTCAAAAGGCGGGTTGATCCAGCGGTCTGCGTCACCCGCAGGAACCACGTCGGTATGTCCGGCAAACGCCAGCGTCTCCCCCTGACCGCGCCAGGCCCAGAAGTTCTGCGTATCGCCAAAATCCATGGGTTCCACGGTAAAACCGATGGCACGCAGGCGCTCAATCATTAGTGCCTGACAACCTGCGTCGTCCGGGCTAAGGGAAGGACGGCGAATAAGCTGCTGAGTCAGCTCAATGACCGGGCATGACATAGACTACACCTCAACGAAAAAATCTGAATAAAGGGTTTCACTGAAACCCAGCAGCATAGGCCGACCTGGCTTGCAGAGCAATGGGCGTTTAATGATTGCCGGCATTTCAAGCATCAGTTTGGCGGCGCTGTCAGCGTCATCGATTGTGGCCCGGAGAGCTTCATCCAGCTTACGCCAGGTGGTTCCGCGCGTATTCAGCAGCGCTTCCCAGCCCAGCTCGTTGATGGCGGAATGGAGAAACGCCGGGTCAAGCCCGTCGGCACGGTAATCGTGAAAGCGATAGTCAATGCTGTGGGCTTCCAGCCAGCGGCGGGCTTTTTTGATCGTGTCGCAATTCTTAATGCCGTACATCACAACCATGGTGAATCCTTTTGTTCTTTTGTGGATTAAATGTTCAATATTTTCGAAGATATATCCTTAAGTGGAATATACCACATTCGGAATTTTTCGTGATTTACAATTCTCCATAATTCAACGAACAGTTGTAAGCTGAATAGTCTTTCATCTTTTAAGCATAGTTGTCCATCCTGTTTAAATAACCAATAAACTCAGAGGGAAATTTAAAATGCTGTCATTTTTCTGACTATTTCAAAATATTGCTGTAGGTCACATAAAATTTATCCGGCAACGCTCATAGTGATCTTAAACCCACCCACATAGCGGGGCGCAATCACAGCAATCGGATAAAGTGGCTTCACAATGATGATACGTTTTCGTAGAATGCGCATAATAATAAGAGAGGTTGTTATGATTGAACGTGAAATGGGGAACTGGAAAGATTTTATCGAAGGCATGCTTCGTAAATAAATTCCGGTCAGAATTGCAAGAGCACTTAATTAACTAAAATAACCATAGTGTGAAAACATCACACAATAAAAAAGGCGGCCGATAAAGCCGCCTTTTTTATTTCAACGGGTTATTCCGGCTTATCCTTCAGCGGGAAACGGCGGCGTACCAGCACGAAGAACAGCGGGACGAAATATATCGCCAGAATCGTCGCGGAAATCATTCCCCCCATGACGCCCGTTCCCACCGCGTGCTGGCTGCTGGAGCCTGCGCCGGAGCTGGTGGCCATCGGCAGGACGCCGAACACAAACGCCAGAGACGTCATCAGGATCGGGCGCAGGCGCTGGCGGCAGGCGTGCAGCGTGGCGGCCATCAGCTCGTGGCCTTTGGCGTTCATCTCGTTGGCAAATTCGACGATCAGAATGGCGTTTTTCGCCGACAATCCGATAACGGTGAGGAGCCCGACCTGGAAATAGACATCGTTTTCCAGGCCGCGCATCCAGGTGGCCAGCAGCGCGCCGATAACCCCGAGCGGCACCACCAGCATCACCGAGAACGGCACTGACCAGCTCTCATACAGCGCCGCCAGGCAGAGGAAGACCACCAGCAGCGAAAGAGCATACAGGGCAGGCGCCTGCGCACCGGAAAGCCGTTCCTGGTAGGACATCGCCGTCCACTCCAGGCCAAAGCCGGTCGGCAATTGCTGCACCAGCTTTTCCATAATGTCCATTGCAGTACCGGTACTGACGCCCGGCGCGGCTTCCCCGACAATCTCCAGCGCCGAATAGCCGTTATAGCGCTCCAGACGCGGCGATCCGGTCTCCCAGCGCGACGTTGCGAACGCCGAGAACGGCACCATACCGCCGGTGTTATTGCGCACATACCAGCGGTTAATATCGTCCGGCAGCATGCGGTATTTGGCGGCGGACTGAACGTAGACCTTCTTCACGCGGCCGCGATCCATAAAGTCATTTACGTAGCTTGAGCCCCATGCCGTTTGCAGGGTGTCGTTAATGTCGTCGATGGAGACGCCCAGCGCCTGCGCTTTACGCTGGTCAATATCCACCTGGAGCTGAGGGCTGTCATCCAGACCGTTATGACGAACGCGCGTAAGCTGCGGATCGTTCCCGGCCAGCTCCAGCAGTTTATCGCGAGCCGCCATTAACGCGTCGTGCCCGGCTCCCGCGTGGTCCTGAAGCTCCATATCAAACCCGGCTGAACTACCCAGACCGCTGATGGCGGGCGGGCTGCTGGCGAAAACGCGCGCTTCCTTGATTTTGTTGAACGCTTTGGTTGCGCGCTCAATGATGGCAAAGGAGGAGCCGGTTTCGCTGTCGCGCTGATCCCAGTCTTTCAGGCGCACAAACATGCGCGCCACGTTTTGCCCGTTACCGCCAGGGCCAGAGCCGACGGTAGAGAAAACGGAGACCACGTTATCTTTTTCCTGGATATGGAAGTAGTTCTCAACCTTTTCTACCACCTTCAGGGTTTGCTGTTGGGTCGAGCCGCTCGGTAACTGCACGGAGGTGATAAACATGCCGCGATCTTCCAGCGGCAGGAAGGAGGTGGGCAGCCGCAGGAATAAGAAGACCATGCCGCCAAGCAGCAGGACATACACCACCATCCAGCGCATGCTGCGGTGCAGCACCTTGCCCACGCCCGCTTCATAGCGCGCCGCATTACGGTTGAACATGCGGTTAAACCAGCCGAAAAAGCCTTTTTGACCGTGATGCTCACCCTTGTGCAGCGGCTTGAGCAGCGTCGCACAAAGGGCAGGGGTGAGGATCATCGCCACCAGCACCGAGAGCACCATCGCGGAGACGATGGTGATCGAGAACTGGCGATAAATCGCGCCCGTGGTGCCGCCAAAAAAAGCCATCGGGATAAATACCGCCGACAGCACCATGGCGATACCGACCAGCGCACCCTGAATTTGCCCCATTGACTTGCGCGTGGCCTCGCGGGGCGAAAGCCCTTCCTCGCTCATAATGCGCTCGACGTTTTCCACCACCACGATGGCATCATCCACCAGCAGGCCGATGGCCAGCACCATGGCGAACATGGTCAGGGTGTTGATGCTGTAGCCAAAGGCATACAGCACCGCAAAGGTTCCCAGCAGCACCACCGGCACCGCAATGGTGGGGATCAGCGTGGCGCGAAAGTTTTGCAGGAACAGGTACATCACGAGGAACACCAGCGCGATGGCTTCGAGCAGGGTTTTCACCACGTCTTCGATAGAGGCCTTAACGAACGAGGTGGTTTCGTAGGCGACTTTATACTCCAGGCCGTGCGGGAAGTAGTGCGACAGCTCGTCCAGACGATCTAATACCAGCTGCGCGGTCGCCATTTCGTTGGCACCGGAGGCCAGCTTCACCCCTAATCCGGACGCGGCATTGCCGTTAAAACGGCTCAGGTAGTCATATTTTTCCGCCCCCATTTCCACGGTGGCGACATCACCCAGACGCACTTCCGACCCGTCCTGATTCACGCGCAGCGTGATATTGCGGAACTGTTCAGGCGTCTGGAGCAGCGACTGGGAGTTGATGGTGGCGTTAAGCGCCTGGTTATCCACGGAGGGCGTACCGCCCAGCTGCCCCACGGCAATCTGTGCGTTCTGCGATTCGATAGCGTCGGTGACATCCTTGGCGGTCATCTGCACGCTGTTCAGCTTGTTGGGATCCAGCCAGATGCGCATGGAATACTGCGAGCCGTAGGCGTCGATATCGCCCACGCCGTTGATGCGGCTGAGCGGATCCTGGATATTACTGGCGACGTAGTCCGCGATGTCCTGTTTATCCATCGAGCCGTCGGTTGAGACGAACGCGATGGTCAAAATATTGGTGTCACCGGTTTTACGCACGGTCACCCCCTGGTTCTGCACCGCCTGAGGCAGTTTGCGCAGGGCGGATTGCAGCTGGTTTTGCACCTGCTGTACCGCTTCATCCGGATCCGTGCCCGCCGTAAAGCTCAGGGTGACCGTCGCCTGGCCCGTGGCGCTGCTCTGCGAGGACATGTACATCAGGTTATCGAGACCCGTCATGTTCTGCTCGATAACCTGCGTGACGGTATTTTCCAGCGTCTGCGCCGAGGCGCCAGGGTAGTTCGCCGTGATACGCACGTTGGGGGGCGCGAGGTCGGGGTATTGCTCAACGGGAAGTGATGTAATCGCCAGGACACCCGTCAGACACAACAGGATTGCAAGCACCCAGGCAAAAATGGGGCGATCGATGAAAAAATTCGCCATGAAAAAGTGACCTCGTTATGCAGCACGTCATTATTGTATATTGCCCGCAACACTGTAGCGGGAAGGCGCAGGCCAAACGTGGAGAAATAAAGGAGATAATGTAAATTATCATGCGCTTTTTTCAGCGCGCCTGCTTTCTCGCTATTTTTCAGCCCGATCCGCAGGCGTCCGGAACGTTACGCTGACCTGCGTACCACCCTGCGGCGGCTGGGAAAAGCCCAGCGTCCCGCCGAGCCGTCCCGCGCGTTCGCGCATGATGTTCAGACCATAATGCCCCGGCGGTTCACTGGCGTCGCCGATGCCAATACCGTTGTCGCGGATAGTGACCGTGTGCATGCCGTCCGCAGCGGTGACGCAGCTGACGAGGATCTCGCTCGCGTCGGCATGTTTAATCGCATTCAGCACCGCCTCACGCACAATCTGTAAGAGGTGCACCTGTTTTTGCGCGTCCAGCGCCAGGGACGAGAGACGGCAGTCGAGCACCAGTTTCGCCCTGGTCTGGCTTTGCAGCCCGTCAAGAGACTCCTGTAGCGCGGCAGGAAGATTGGCGTGATTGAGCGTCAGACGGAAGGTGGTGAGCAGTTCGCGTAGCTGATGCCAGGCGTTATTCAGCTCGCGGGAGAAATCCGTAATGATGGTCTGTGCGGGGGCATTGTCGCCCGGCACGGCATGCTTCAGCAGCGTAAGCTGAATACGCAAATAAGAGAGCACCTGCGCCAGCGAATCGTGCAGCTCGCGGGCGATGGTGGCGCGCTCCTCCATCAGCAGCAGTTGCTGATAGTGCTTCTGCGCCTGATTGAAATAGAGCCCCCGGCCCAGCATCGTCGCCACGCTTTCCATTAGCGGCAGGGGCACATCGCCCGTAGTGCTTTGCCAGCGCAGTTCGCCGTACAGGGTATCCTGCATTAACACCGGTAACGTGTGCATCTTCTCGCCCGGTGTTTCCTGCCCTTCGCACAGCCGCCAGTCGTCGCTGGTGCGCAATTGCAGATAATTCATCTGCGTATATTCATGCACAATCTGCAACATATGTCGGAAGCAGTGGCTGTCTATCTGCCCGGTATTCAGCGCCTGCGAGCATTTGAACAGCATGTCGAGTTGCTGATGCGCTTCATTCAGATGGCGGGTTTTTTCGGCAACGGACTGCTCAAGGGAACGATACAGGGTGTGCAGTTCTGCCGACATATGGTTGAAGGCACGGGAAAGCTGGCCCAGTTCGTTAGGCAGCGCGGTATCCGGCGCGGGGGTATCGAATTGCCCCTGTTCGATACGCTCGCTCGCCGCCACCAGATTATTCAGCGGCAGCACCACCTGACGCCGGATCCGCCGCAGGGTTAATAGCGCCAGCAGCAAAATGCCCAGCCCGCCGGTCAGCGACATGAAAATGACCAGCTGAATTTTATGTTCGGTGTAGTGCTGAAGCGCCAGCACAAAGGCATCTATGCGGCCAACGAAATCCTCAATGTGGTTCTGATACCACCCGGTGTCGCCGCTGGCGATGCGCTTATCCATCTCCTGCCAGGCAAGGTGGAGCTGCCGGTAACGCTGCTTGACGTCCTCCGGCACATACCAGCGGTTTAACTTCTGCAACGCAGGTGCGCTCAGGGTTTTCTGCCAGACCGCACGGTGTTCTGCCAGCGACGGGCTGGCGCGCTGCATCTCGTAGCCCAGGCGGTAGCTCTGCATGCGCAGCGATCCGGCGATGTTAATCGCCTCGGCGTCACGCTGGCTGCTGGCGAGCGTGACCAGCGCAATGGCGCTGATTAACACGGACAATACAATCATCGAAAAGAAAGCCCGAGCCAGGCTTCCCGAAACGGGGCGTTTAACGGTCACTCATCAGCTTCCTGAATAAAATTGATCTGCCACAGGTTCACTGGAAATAGTTCGGCTTCCTGGGCATTTGAACATTGCGTCGCCATGCCGCTGTGGGTAAATACGATAACAATAGAAAGAATAAGGTTATTGAACCAAAAACAGGTGTAGTTATGAATCGTTTTATTATGGTCAACGGTCAGGAGTGTATCGGTTGTCGCGCCTGCGAAGTCGCCTGTGTGATGGCGCACAACGGGGAACAGCACGTACTGAGCGAGCGCCATTTTCATCCCCGCATTACGGTCCTTACCTCCGCTACCCGCACTAGCCCCGTCACCTGTCACCACTGCGAAAACGCGCCTTGCGCGCAAAGCTGCCCGAACGGCGCTATCACGCAACACAGCGACAGCGTACAGGTGAATCAACAAAAATGCATTGGCTGTAAAGCCTGCGTGGTGGCCTGTCCGTTTGGCACGATGGACTTGCTGGTCACCCCGCTGGAGAACGACCGCGTGAAGGCCTCGGCGCATAAATGCGACCTCTGCCTGGAAAGGCCGCAGGGGCCGGCCTGCGTCGAAAACTGCCCGGCAAACGTGCTCACGCTGGCTACCCCGGCGGTGCTGGAGAACCTGGCGAAGTCACGGCGCGAGCGCAGTGCAAGGCTGGACGCGCAGCCGTGGCACAGCGAAGCGGTTCAGGCAGAATGCCCGCAAACCAAACGGCAGCAGAGGCAAAATACCCCGGCGCGCGGTGAACCGGACAAGCTCAGCCCCGACGCGCGCGCCCGCCATTTTAACGAGATCTCCCTGCCGTTTCGCCCGGAACAGGCGCACCGCGAGGCATCCCGGTGCCTGAAATGCGGCGAGCACAGCATTTGCGAGTGGACCTGCCCGCTGCATAACCACATTCCGCAGTGGATTGAACGGGTCAGGGCGGGGGACATCGTCGGCGCGGCCGAGCTTTCTCATCAGACTAACTGTTTACCGGAAATTACCGGGCGCGTCTGTCCACAGGATCGTTTATGTGAAGGGGCCTGCACCCTGCGGGATGCGTCGGGTGCGGTGACCATTGGCAATATCGAACGGTATATCTCGGATCGGGCGCTGGCGACGGGCTGGATGCCGGACGTCAGCCACGTTATGCCGGTCGGTCAGCGCGTCGCCATCATCGGTGCCGGTCCGGCAGGGCTGGCCTGCGCCGACGTACTGGTGCGCAGCGGCGTCGAGGTCACGGTCTACGACCGTCATCCGGAAATCGGCGGCTTGCTCACCTTCGGCATTCCGGCCTTCAAGCTGGATAAATCCCTGTTAGCGCGGCGCAGAGAGATATTCAGCGCGATGGGTATCCGCTTCGAGCTGAACTGCGAAGTGGGGAAAGACGTGTCGATGGCACAGCTGCAAAACGACTACGATGCCGTTTTCCTCGGCGTCGGGACCTACCGCTCCATGAAAGCCGGTATTCCCCATGAGGACGCGCCGGGCGTGTATGACGCGCTGCCGTTTTTAGTGGCGAACACGCGGAACGTAATGGGTCTTGAGCCCGTCGCTGACGCGCCGTTTATCGACACCCAGGGGTTGAACGTGGTGGTGCTGGGCGGGGGCGATACGGCGATGGACTGCGTGCGTACCGCGCTTCGACACGGCGCGGCGAAGGTGACCTGCGCCTATCGGCGGGACGAGGCCAACATGCCGGGCTCCAAAAAAGAGGTTAAAAACGCGAAAGAAGAGGGCGCGGCGTTTGAATTTAACGTTCAGCCGGTTGAGCTTGCGCTGGATGCCGACGGCAAGGTCAACGGCATTCGAATGCTGCGCACCGCGCTGGGCGAGCCGGACGCGCAGGGGCGGCGGCGGCCTGTTCCGGTGGCGGGCAGCGAGTTTGTGATGCCTGCTGATGCGGTCATCATGGCGTTCGGGTTTACTCCGCACGCCATGCCGTGGCTTCAGGCACAGGGCGTCGACACCGACGATCGGGGGCGTATCAGGGCGTCCGTTGAGAGCCGTTATCGCTACCAGACCTCGAATCCGCAGATTTTTGCCGGCGGCGATGCGGTGCGCGGTGCGGATCTGGTGGTCACCGCGATGGCGGAAGGGCGCCACGCCGCACAGGGGATCATGGACTGGCTTGGCGTGCCGCCGCGCAGCATGCATTAACGCCGATGGGCGACAAAGCGGGCTTCACGGCGTAGTATAAACAGACTCATTTTGCCGTGGAGCCCGTATGTCCCTGAACATTAGCGTTATTAAAGACAAAATCCTTTCTGAAAATTACTTTGTCCTGCGTAACATCACTTACGATCTGACCCGCAAGAACGGGGACGTTATTCGCCACAAACGCGAAGTCTACGACCGGGGCAACGGGGCAACCATTCTGCTGTATAACCGTGAAAAGCAGAGCGTGGTGCTGATCCGCCAGTTTCGCATCGCCACGTGGGTCAATGGCAACGCGGACGGACGTCTGATTGAAACCTGCGCAGGCCTGCTTGATGACGATGAGCCGGAAGTGTGTATCCGCAAAGAGGCCATTGAGGAGACGGGTTTTGAAGTGGGTGCGGTGCAAAAAGTCTTTGAGCTTTTCATGTCCCCTGGCGGCGTCACCGAGCTGGTCCACTTCTTCATTGCGGAATACACCGATGCCCAGCGCACGCACCGGGGCGGCGGCGTGGATGACGAAGACATTGAAGTCCTGGAGATGCCTTTTGCTCAGGCTGTCGACATGGTGAAACGCGGCGAGATCCGCGACGGTAAAGCGGTGATCCTGTTGCAGTATCTGCAAACCAGCGGGCTGATGAGCGCTGCGCCGCAAGCGTGATAAGTTGTATTTCAGATAAATCTATCCGATAAATCCGATTGAGCCAGCCCGTCCAGGGCACGAAGATACGCCCCAGATTGACCTTTTCGTTTTCCGGGGCTGTGCCATTCATGCGCTACTGCGTTTTTCTTCTCTTCTTCATTTGCGTGCTTCCTGCGCCTCTGGCGTGGGCTGCACCTGCGCAGCAGTCTTTTTCTGACTGGCAGGTTACCTGCAACAACCAGAATTTCTGCGTGGCGCGAAACACCGGCGAGCATCGCGGTCTGGTCATGACGCTGAGCCGCAGCGCGGGAGCCAAAACGGACGCCAGCCTGCGCATCGATCTCGGCGGGCTTTCTGCGCCTCCGGTGAAAGAGCCTGACATCGCCCCGCGCCTGCTGCTCGACAATGTTCCGCTTACGCTCACGTCGAAGCACTGGCAGTTAACCCCCTGGCACCTTAAAACAGACGATACGGGCACCATCACCACGTTTCTCAAAACCATTCAGGAAGGTCAGGCGCTGACCCTGCGCGGCGGGAAGCAGACGATCTCCCTGGCCGGTCTGAAAGCTGCGCTGCTGTTTATCGACGCCCAGCAAAAACGCGTCGGCAGCGAAACGGCATGGATTAAAAAAGGGGACAGTCCACCGCTGAGCGTGCCGCCTGCGCCCGCCTTAAAAAAGGTGGCCGTGGTGAACCCGACGCCAACGCCGCTGACCCATCGCGAACTGAACGATCTGCTGGATTACGGTACCTGGCGCATGAACCATAGCCAGTGCTCCCTCGATCCGAACCGACGCGAAGTGCGCGTTACCGCGTTGACCGATGACAAAGCGCTGATGATCATCAGCTGTGAGGCGGGGGCGTACAATACCGTCGATCTGGCGTGGCTGGTGTCGCGTAAAAAACCCTTTGCGGCCAGGAGCGTGAAATTGCGCCTGCCGTTTACCCCGTCCAGCCAGAGTAGCGACATGGAGCTGATGAATGCCAGCTTCGATGAAAAAACGCGCGAGCTGACGACGCTGGCGCTGGGACGCGGGATTGGCGACTGTGGGATCCAGACCCGCTGGCGTTTTAACGGCCAGCGTTTCCGCCTGGTGCGCTACGCGGAAGAGCCAAGCTGTGATAACTGGAATGGGCCAGATGCCTGGCCCACGCTGTGGATCACGAGGTAGTTTTGCCGGGTGGCGCTGTCGCTCACCCGGCCTACGTTTTGGCGATTTGTAGGCAGCCGCCACCCGGCAATGCAGATCGCACTACAGCACGCTCAGCGCTTTCTCCACTACGTTCTCAACGGTAAAGCCGAAGTACGGGAACAGCTTATCGGCAGGGGCGGACTCGCCGTAGCCCCGCATGCCCACAATCGCCCCTTTCAGCCCCACGTACTTATACCAGTAGTCGGCAATACCCGCCTCCACCGCCACGCGCGCTGCAACGTTCGAAGGCAGCACCGATTCCCGGTACGCCTCATCCTGCGCATCAAAGATATCCGTTGAAGGCAGAGAAACGACGCGCACGGCGTGACCTTCGGCGGTCAGCTTCTCCGCCGCTTTCACGGTGATTTCCACTTCGGAACCGGTGGCAATCAGGATCACGTCCGGCTTGCCGCCGCTGTCTTTCAGAATGTATCCACCGCGGGCGATATTTTTCACCTGCTCTGGCGTGCGCTCAATCTGCGCCAGGTTCTGGCGCGACAGGATCAGCGCCGTAGGGCCGTTATGGCGCTCAACGGCCAGCTTCCAGCCTACAGCCGCTTCAACCTGATCGCACGGACGCCAGGTGCTGAAGTTTGGCGTTAACCGCAGGCTCGCCAGCTGCTCTACCGCCTGGTGCGTCGGGCCATCTTCACCCAGCCCGATGGAGTCGTGGGTATACACCATGATCTGCCGTGCTTTCATCAGTGCCGCCATACGCGCCGCGTTACGGGCATATTCGACAAACATCAGGAACGTGGCGGTGTACGGCACGAAGCCGCCATGGTGGGCGATGCCGTTGGCAATGGCGGTCATCCCGAACTCGCGCACGCCATAGTGGATGTAGTTCCCGGCAATGTCTTCCTTCAGGGATTTAGAGCCGGACCAGATGGTGAGGTTGCTTGGCGCCAGGTCCGCCGAGCCGCCCAGCAGTTCGGGCAGGATCGGGCCAATGGCGTTCAGGGTATTCTGCGACGCCTTACGGGTGGCGATTTTCGCCGGGTTGGATTGCAGGTTCTCAATCAGGGCCTGGGTTTTTTCTTCCCAGTCCTCCGGCAGGCCGCCGCTCATGCGGCGGGTAAACTCGGCGGCCAGCTCCGGGTGCGCTTTTTTGTAGGCGGCAAATTTTTCGTTCCACGCGTGCTGCGCTTTTTCACCGTCCTCGCGCGCATCCCAGGCTCTGTAGATCTCTTTTGGGATCTCAAAGGCCGGGTGTTTCCAGCCGAGTTTCTGACGGGTCAGCGCCACTTCCTCTTCGCCCAGCGCCGCGCCGTGCGCCTCTTCTTTGCCCGCCTTGTTCGGCGAGCCGAAGCCGATGGTGGTGCGGCAAATAATCAGGGACGGTTTATCCTTGACGCTCTGCGCTTCCTGAATCGCTTTTTTCACCGCTTCCGGATCGTGGCCGTCGATCTCGTGCACCACGTGCCAGTGATAGGCCTCGAAGCGCTTCGCCGTGTCGTCGGTAAACCAGCCCTCGGTTTCTCCGTCAATGGAGATGCCGTTGTGATCGTAGAAGCCAATCAGCTTGCCCAGCCCCAGCGTGCCCGCCAGAGAGCAGACCTCGTGGGAGATCCCCTCCATCAGACAGCCGTCGCCCATAAAGACGTAGGTGAAGTGATCGACAATCTCGTGGTCGGGCTGGTTGAACTGCGCGGCCAGCGTACGTTCGGCAATTGCCAGGCCGACGGCGTTCGCCAGCCCCTGGCCCAGCGGTCCGGTGGTCGTTTCAACGCCCGGCGTGTAGCCAATTTCCGGGTGGCCCGGCGTTTTGGAGTGCAGCTGGCGGAAGTTTTTTAACTCCTCAAGCGGCAGGTCGTAGCCGGAAAGGTGCAGCAGGCTGTAGAGCAGCATTGAGGCGTGACCGTTGGAGAGAATAAAACGGTCCCGGTCATACCAGGTCGGGTCAGTGGGGTTGTGCTTCAGAAAGTCGTTCCACAGCACTTCAGCGATATCAGCCATCCCCATGGGGGCGCCAGGGTGGCCGGAATTGGCTTTTTGTACGGCATCCATGCTGAGGGCGCGAATGGCGTTGGCGAGCTCTTTACGGGACATAGTTCACTCCGTGGCAAGGTTAAAGTTTGGCGGCAAGAAGATCTTCGAGTTTGCGCTGGTCGACGGCGAACTGACGGATGCCGTCCGCCAGTTTTTCCACGGCCATTGGATCCTGATTGTGCTCCCAGCGGAATTCCGCTTCGGTCATGGCTTTCGGTTTTGGCAGCACGGTAGAGGTTGGCACCAGCTTGCGGATCACCGTCTCTTCGCTCTCCTGTAGCTTTTTCAGCAGGTCAGGGGAGATGGTCAGGCGGTCGCAGCCCGCGAGCGCGAGGATCTGCTCGGTGCGGCGGAAGCTGGCCCCCATCACGATGGTTTCATAGCGGTGCTGCTTGTAATAGTCGTAGATATTACGCACCGATTTCACGCCCGGATCTTCGTCCACCACGTACGGATCCATCGGCTGTTTCGCCTGATACCAGTCGTAGATACGTCCGACAAACGGGGAGATCAGGAACACGCCCGCTTCGGCACAGGCACGCGCCTGGGCAAACGAGAACAGCAGCGTCAGGTTGCAGTGGATCCCCTCTTTTTCCAGCACTTCTGCCGCGCGGATACCTTCCCAGGTGGACGCAAGCTTAATCAGAATGCGCGATTTATCGATTCCCTGCTCCTGGTAGAGCTCCACCAGGCGGCGAGCCTTGTTAATGCTCTTTTCCTGGTCGAACGAGAGCCGGGCGTCCACTTCGGTGGAGACGCGTCCCGGAATGCTTTTAAGAATTTCCGCACCGATATTGACCGCCAGCTTGTCGCTGGCTTCGGCGACCTGTTGCTCCTGCGTTTTCCCGCGCTGTTTGCCGTAGGCAAGGGCGTCATCAATCAGATGACTGAAGTGCGCAAGCCCCGCCGCCTTGAGCAGCAGCGAGGGGTTGGTGGTCGCGTCTTCCGGCTGATAGTGACGAATCGACTCGATGTCGCCGCTGTCTGCAACCACGGTGGTAAATTGTTTGATGCCGTCTAGCTGGTTCATAATTACTCCTTGGAAATAAAAGAGTTAGTCGAGTGCGTTAGTTCACACTTCTGAGAAAATCATGATGGACTTAACAAAAAAGCATAGCAGACGGGGGAGGCATTGCCTTCTGAGACGGGTAACATGGCTGTTATAAATTGATAACAATTTTTATTCTGCAATGGTGAGAGTTTGGCAGCCTTCAAAGTTTAGGAGCCTGCCTGCGGCGATACTATGCGGCACACCAGGGTGTGCACAGGACCGTCGACATCACCCTTTTTGACCGAAACGTGAAAGGAATAACAAGATGGATGATCAGTTAAAACAAAGCGCTCTCGATTTTCACGAGTTTCCTGTTCCGGGTAAAATCCAGGTTTCCCCTACCAAACCGCTGGCGACCCAGCGCGATCTGGCGCTGGCCTACTCGCCGGGCGTGGCTGCCCCGTGCCTTGAAATCGAAAAAGATCCGCTGGCAGCCTACAAATACACCGCGCGCGGCAACCTGGTGGCGGTGATCTCTAACGGTACGGCGGTGCTGGGGTTAGGGAATATCGGCGCGCTGGCCGGTAAGCCGGTGATGGAAGGCAAGGGCGTGCTGTTTAAGAAATTTGCCGGTATCGACGTATTCGATATTGAAGTGGACGAGCTGGATCCGGATAAATTTATCAACGTGGTGGCGGCGCTGGAGCCGACCTTCGGCGGCATCAACCTGGAAGATATCAAAGCGCCGGAATGTTTCTATATCGAGCAGAAGCTGCGCGAGCGTATGAACATTCCTGTGTTCCATGACGACCAGCACGGCACGGCGATTATCAGTACCGCCGCCATTCTCAACGGCCTGCGCGTGGTGGAGAAAAATCTCTCCGACGTGCGCATGGTGGTGTCCGGCGCGGGCGCCGCGGCCATCGCCTGTATGAACCTGCTGGTGGCGCTGGGGATGCAGAAACACAACATCGTGGTCTGCGACTCCAAGGGCGTGATTTACAAAGACCGCGAGCCGAACATGGCGGAAACCAAGGCGGCGTACGCGGTTGAAGACGACGGCAAGCGCACGCTTGAGGACGTGATTGACGGCGCGGATATCTTCCTCGGCTGTTCAGGCCCGAAAGTGCTGACCCAGGAGATGGTGCAGAAGATGGCGCGCGCGCCAATGATCCTGGCGCTGGCAAACCCGGAGCCGGAAATTCTGCCGCCGCTGGCGAAGGCGGTGCGTGAAGACGCCATCATCTGCACCGGCCGTTCGGACTATCCGAACCAGGTGAACAACGTGCTCTGCTTCCCGTTCATCTTCCGCGGCGCGCTGGACGTGGGCGCCACGGCGATCAACGAAGAGATGAAGCTGGCCGCCGTTCACGCCATCGCGGAGCTGGCGCACGCCGAACAGAGCGAAGTGGTCGCCTCCGCCTATGGCGATCAGGATCTCAGCTTCGGTCCGGACTACATCATTCCAAAACCGTTTGACCCGCGTCTGATCGTGAAGATCGCGCCAGCGGTGGCCAAAGCGGCGATGGACTCCGGCGTAGCGACGCGTCCTATTGACGATTTCGATGCCTACGTCGATAAGCTCACCGAGTTCGTCTACAAAACCAACCTGTTTATGAAGCCGATCTTCTCCCAGGCGCGCGCCGACGCGAAGCGCGTGGTGCTGGCGGAAGGGGAGGAGGCGCGCGTGCTGCACGCCACGCAGGAGCTGATCACTTTAGGGCTGGCGAAACCGATCCTGATTGGTCGTCCGAGCGTGATCGAGATGCGTATTCAGAAGCTGGGCCTGCAAATTAAACCGGGCGTGGACTTTGAGATCGTTAACAACGAATCCGATCCGCGCTTCAAAGAGTACTGGAACGAATACTATTCGATCATGAAGCGTCGCGGGATCACCCAGGAGCAGGCGCAGCGGGCGGTGATCAGCAATACCACGGTGATCGGCGCGATCATGGTACACCGCGGTGAGGCGGATGCGCTGATCTGCGGCACCATCGGTGAATATCACGAGCATTTCAGCGTGGTGCAGGAGATCTTCGGCTATCGCGAGGGCGTCCATACTGCCGGAGCTATGAACGCGCTGCTGCTGCCGAGCGGTAACACCTTTATCGCCGATACCTACGTTAACGACGATCCAACCCCGGACGAACTGGCGGAGATCACCGTGATGGCGGCGGAAACCGTGCGCCGCTTTGGTATCGAACCGAAAGTGGCGCTGCTGTCGCACTCTAACTTCGGATCATCCAAATCCGCTGCGGCGTGCAAGATGCGCCAGACGCTGGAGCTGGTGCGCGAACGCGCGCCGGAGCTGATGATTGACGGCGAGATGCACGGCGATGCCGCGCTGGTGGAGAGCATTCGTAACGAGCGCATGCCGGACAGCCCGCTGAAAGGCTCGGCGAACGTGCTGATCATGCCGAACGTGGAAGCGGCGCGTATCAGCTACAACCTGCTGCGCGTATCGAGTTCTG
The DNA here is from genome assembly GCF_014982165.1 of Enterobacter cloacae complex sp. P24RS. Lineage (NCBI taxonomy): Bacteria > Pseudomonadati > Pseudomonadota > Gammaproteobacteria > Enterobacterales > Enterobacteriaceae > Enterobacter > Enterobacter cloacae complex sp. P24RS. The sequence goes on along the minus strand of NZ_JADCKU010000023.1, from coordinate 24,716 downwards.
AAGGGGTGACCGTAGGGCCGGTACTGATGGGGGTGTCAAAACCGGTGCATGTGTTAACGCCGATTGCCTCCGTGCGTCGTATCGTGAACATGGTGGCACTGGCGGTAGTTGAGGCGCAGACGCAGCCGCTGTAAGGGCGCGTTTGCTTACCCGACCTACGGATTGAGTAGGCCGGATAAGCGCAGCGCCATCCGGCAGTTAAATCCAGTCGCGTACTTTAAGGAACTCACTCAAGGCAGCCTCCGGGCTGCCTTCTTTTGGCGCGTAGCTGTATTCCCAGCGCACCAGCGGCGGCATCGACATCAGAATGGACTCCGTGCGTCCACCGGTTTGCAGGCCAAACAGCGTCCCGCGATCCCACACCAGGTTGAACTCTACGTAGCGCCCGCGGCGGTAAAGCTGGAACTCACGTTCGCGCACCCCGTAATCGGTATTTTTGCGGCGTTCGACAATCGGCAGATAGGCGTCGGTAAAGCCTTCACCCACCGCGCGCATAAAGCTGAACGCGGTATCAAAATCTGGGGTATTCAGATCGTCAAAGAACAGCCCGCCGATGCCGCGCTGCTCGTCGCGGTGCTTCAGATAGAAATAGTCATCGCACCACTTTTTGTATTTCGGGTAAACGTCTTCGCCAAACGGCAGGCAGAGGTCGCGCGCGGTGGTGTGCCAGTGCACGGCGTCCTCTTCAAAGCCGTAATAGGGAGTCATGTCAAAACCGCCGCCAAACCACCAGACCGGATCGGCTCCCGGTTTTTCCGCGATGAAAAAGCGCACGTTGGCGTGACTGGTCGGCACAAACGGGTTATGCGGATGCACCACCAGCGAGACGCCCATCGCCTCGAAGCTGCGCCCCGCCAGCTCGGGCCGATGCGCCGTAGCGGATGCCGGCATTGCCTCGCCGTGTACATGGGAGAAGTTGACGCCGGCCTGTTCAAAAATGCCGCCGTTACGCAGCACGCGGCTGCGCCCGCCGCCGCCCGCGTCGCGCTGCCAGGCGTCTTCCTGAAATTCACCGCCGTCTGCGGCGGTCAGTTTCTGGCAAATTTCATCCTGCAACTGCATCAGGAAGGTTTTGACCAGCTGTGCATTGGGTTTCATCAACGTTTCCTGGAGTGCGCTTTTTGGTTATCGAACCAGTTGAAATAACTGATGACCCCGGAGGCGATGGCGTTCGCGATCTTCTGACGAAACGCCTTAGTGCCGAGCAGGCGCTCTTCTTCCGGGTTGGTAATGAACGAGGTTTCAACCAGCACGGACGGAATGGACGGGGACTTCAGTACCACAAACGCGGCCTGCTCGGTGCTTTTACTGTGCAGACGGTGCACGGGCTTGATCCGCTTGAGGATATGCGAGCCGAGCGTCAGGCTGTTTTTGATGGTGTCCGTCTGCACAAGGTCGAACAGCACCTGCTGCAACAGATGATCTTTGTCGGTCGCTTTTTTACCGGCCACTTCATCCGCGCGGTTTTCGCGGTCGGAAAGGTATTTCGCCATGGCGCTACTGGCGCCGCGGTTGGAGAGCGCAAACACCGACGCGCCGGCGGCGGAAGGGTTTGTGAAACCATCCGCGTGAATGGACATAAACAGGTCGGCGCCGTGCTTGTGGGCAATTTCCACGCGGTCGTACAGCGGAATAAACGTGTCGCCCGTGCGCGTCAGGCGGGCGTCAATACCGTTGCTGCGTAAAATTGCGCGCACATTTTTTGCAATTGCCAGCACGACGTGTTTTTCTTTCGAACCGTTTCGGCCAATGGCGCCGGTGTCGATCCCGCCGTGGCCCGGATCGAGCATGACCAGACGCTTTGCGCCGGCTTTTTTGGTTTTCGGCTTGCTGTGTCCGTTACTGGTTTTAAGCGTGCTCTCTTCTTTTGCCTGAGCCTGCTTTGCGATGCCCGTTAACGTTAAGGCCGCCAGCCCCGCTTTGAGAACCTGACGACGCGATGTGAGTGCTTTTAATGGTTTGAATGTGCTCATGCGGCCTGAATACTAAAAAATGAGGTCCTGGTGTTATATCGTATCGTGTTTACCGTTACGACAGTCCTTATTGAGAATTGTTTTACTTTTCATTTCAATACGTGACAAAGTGACATTATGCCAAATTTTTAGACGATTTTCGCTGGTTATTGGCTAAACGCGGCGTTCACGCCATAATCACTGTTTTTAAACCCGAAAAGGCGGTTAATACCATGGAGATACGCGTTTTTCGCCAGGAAGATTTCGAAGAGGTGATCACCCTTTGGGAGCGCTGCGATCTGCTGCGTCCGTGGAACGATCCGGAAATGGATATCGAACGCAAGGTGAATCACGACGTCAGTCTGTTTCTGGTCGCGGAGGTCAACGGCGAGGTGGTTGGGACGGTGATGGGCGGATATGACGGCCACCGCGGGTCGGCCTACTATCTGGGCGTACACCCGGAATATCGCGCGCGCGGCATCGCCAATGCGCTGCTTAACCGTCTGGAAAAGAAGCTGATCGCCCGTGGCTGCCCGAAAATCCAGATTATGGTCCGGGAAGATAACGACGTGGTGCTGGGCATGTATGAACGTCTGGGCTACGAGCACGCGGACGTGCTGACGCTGGGTAAGCGCTTGATCGAAGATGAAGAGTACTGAGTTCCACCCCGGCGACTATGATGTTCACGGTCGTCTGCGTCTGCCTTTTTTGTTCTGGTGCGTTCTGCTGTTGCAGGCCAGAACCTGGGTGCTGTTCGTGATGGCTGGCGCGTCGCGCGGGCAGGGCGATACGTTACTGAATCTCTTTTATCCCGATCACGATGCGTTCTGGCTGGGGTTGCTGCCCGGCGTACCGGCGGTCCTGGCATTTCTGTGCAGCGGACGGCGGCAGGCCATTCCGCGCGTCTGGCGCGCGCTTCGCTGGCTGCTGATCCTGGCGCAGGTTGTGCTCCTGGTCTGGCAACCCGTGCTCTGGCTGTACGGCGAGCCGCTTTCCGGTATCGGAATTGCGCTGGTGGTAGCGGATATTGTCGCGCTGCTGTGGTTACTCACTAACCCCCGTTTACGCGCCTGTTTTACGCAAGAGTCAGATTAACACGGCACTTTTTGCCGATACCGCACTCCAACAAGCGTTGATTTACTACGTAAGGACGTCTCAATGAAATCGCTGCGTTTACTTTTATGCGCTCTCCCGCTGGCGTTAACCGGCTGTTCCACGCTCTCCTCCATCAACTGGTCTGCGGCCTATCCGTGGAACTGGTTTGGCTCCTCAATGGAAGTGACCGAGCAGGGCGTGGGCAACATCACCGCCTCGACGGCACTGGATCAGGACGCTATTCAGGATGCCATCGGCGGTGATTATCGCCTGCGCAGCGGCATGAAAACCGAGAACGGCAACATCGTGCGCTATTTCGAAGCGTTGAAAGACGACAAGGTGGCGATGGTCATTAACGGCGATAAAGGAACGGTAACCCGCATCGCGGTGATGGATGAAGCTATTCCAGCCTCGGGTGGCGTGAAGGTGGGAACGCCGTTTGGCGAACTCTATCAGAAAGCGTTTGGCCACTGCGCCAGCGCGCCGTCGGATGACAGCGTCGCGGTTGAGTGTAAGGCCGAAGGCAGCCAGCACATCAGCTACGTTTTCAGCGGCACCTGGAACGGTCCGGAAGGGTTAATGCCGTCTGACGACACCCTGAAAAAGTGGAAAGTGAGCAAAATTATCTGGAAGCAGTAATTTGCGCCTGAGCAAACCGCCTCGCTGAAATCCGGGTATAATAGCCGCCATCAATGCCACGCTGTCGTGGCATCTTTTTTTCAGGAGGAGCGATGTCTCAGGTTCAGAGTGGCATTTTGCCAGAACATTGCCGCGCGGCGATTTGGATTGAAGCCAACGTCAACGGGGACGTGGATGCCCTGCGCGGGGCCAGCAAAATTTTCGTTGATAAACTGGCCACCTTCCAGGCCAAATTCCCGGAAGCCCATCTGGGCGCGGTAGTGGCCTTCGGCAACACCGTCTGGCGTCAGCTGAGCGGCGGCGAAGGCGCGGAAGAGCTGAAGGACTTCATTCCTTATGGTAAAGGTCTCGCGCCAGCCACCCAGTACGACGTGCTGATCCACATTCTCTCCCTGCGCCACGACGTGAACTTCTCCGTCGCTCAGGCAGCAATTGAGGCTTTTGGTGACAGCATTAACGTGCAGGAAGAAATCCACGGTTTCCGCTGGGTGGAAGAACGCGATTTAAGCGGCTTCGTCGACGGTACCGAAAACCCGGCCGGGGAAGAGACGCGTCGCGACGTGGCTGTTATCAAGGACGGCGTGGACGCGGGCGGCAGCTATGTGTTTGTCCAGCGCTGGGAGCACAACCTCAAGCAGCTTAACCGCATGAGCGTGCATGACCAGGAGATGATGATTGGCCGCACCAAAGACGCCAATGAAGAGATTGATGGCGATGCGCGTCCGGTGACGTCCCACCTGACCCGCGTTGATCTTAAAGAAGACGGTAAGGGGCTGAAGATTGTTCGCCAGAGCCTGCCGTACGGCACCGCAAGCGGTACGCATGGCCTGTACTTCTGCGCCTACTGCGCGCGCCTCTATAACATTGAACAGCAGCTGCTGAGCATGTTTGGCGATACCGACGGCAAGCGCGACGCCATGCTGCGCTTCACCCGCCCGGTCACCGGCGGCTACTACTTTGCGCCGTCCGTTGAGCGCCTGCTGGCGCTGTAAAACGCACTCCACATATAGGCCGGGTAAGCGTTAGCGCCACCCGGCAATTTCTCCCGCACCCCTTATTCCCTTTTCTGCTTCCAAATCACCAAACGGTATATAAAACCGTTACTCCTTTAGACTCCGTTATAAATATTATGACTATAAGATAGTCATCACATTTATAAGGGCGCGCAATGGCCGTTACTGTACTGAAAAAAGGATCGCTGGCACTGGCAGGCTTACTGCTGGTGGCGCAGGCGCAGGCAACTGAGTTACTGAACAGTTCTTATGATGTTTCGCGCGAGCTGTTTGCCGCCCTTAATCCCGCCTTCGAACAGCAGTGGGCGAAAGAGAACAACGGCGACAAGCTGACCATCAAACAGTCTCACGCCGGCTCGTCCAAGCAGGCGCTGGCCATTTTGCAGGGGCTGAAGGCGGATGTGGTGACCTATAACCAGGTGACAGACGTGCAGATCCTGCACGACAGAGGCAAGCTGATCCCGGCGGACTGGCAAAGCCGCCTGCCGAACAACAGCTCACCGTTCTACTCCACCATGGGCTTCCTGGTGCGCAAGGGCAACCCGAAAAACATTCACGACTGGAACGATCTGGTGCGTTCTGACGTAAAGCTGATCTTCCCGAACCCGAAAACCTCCGGCAACGCGCGTTATACCTACCTGGCAGCGTGGGGCGCGGCGGACAAAGCTGACGGTAACGATAAAGCGAAAACCGAACAGTTTATGACCCAGTTCCTGAAAAACGTCGAGGTGTTTGATACCGGCGGCCGTGGCGCAACCACCACCTTCGCCGAGCGCGGGCTGGGCGACGTGCTGATCAGCTTCGAATCCGAAGTGAACAACATCCGCAAGCAGTATGAAGCGCAGGGGTTTGAGGTCATTATCCCGAAAACTAATATTCTGGCCGAGTTCCCGGTGGCGTGGGTAGATAAAAACGTTAAGGCTAACGGCACCGAAAAGGCAGCTAAAGCCTATCTCAACTATCTGTACAGCCCGCAGGCGCAGACGGTGATTACTGACTATTACTACCGCGTCAACAATCCGGACGTGATGAACAAGCTGAAGGATAAATTCCCGCAGACCGCGCTGTTCCGCGTGGAAGACCATTTCGGCGCCTGGCCTGAGGCGATGAAAACCCATTTTGCCAGCGGCGGTGAGTTAGACAAGCTGCTGGCGGCGGGGCGTAAGTAATGTTTGCAGTCTCCTCCAGACGCGTGCTGCCGGGCTTTACCTTAAGCCTCGGGACCAGCCTGCTGTTCGTCTGTCTGATTTTGCTGTTGCCGCTCAGCGCGCTGGTGGTGCAGCTCTCTGAGATGAGCTTGTCCCAGTACTGGGAAGTGGTCACCAACCCGCAGGTGGTGGCGGCCTACAAGGTCACGCTGCTGTCGGCGTTCGTGGCCTCGATTTTCAACGGCGTGTTTGGCCTGCTGATGGCGTGGATCTTAACCCGTTATCGCTTCCCGGGCCGTACGCTGCTCGACGCGCTGATGGATCTGCCGTTTGCGCTGCCGACGGCGGTAGCCGGCTTGACGCTGGCGTCGCTGTTCTCCGTAAACGGCTTCTACGGCGAATGGCTGGCGAAGTTTGATATCAAAGTGACCTATACCTGGCTCGGTATCGCGGTGGCGATGGCCTTTACCAGCATCCCGTTTGTGGTGCGTACCGTGCAGCCGGTGCTGGAAGAATTAGGCCCCGAATACGAAGAGGCCGCGGAAACGCTGGGGGCCACGCGCTGGCAGAGTTTCCGTAAGGTTGTGCTGCCGGAACTTTCTCCGGCCCTGCTGGCGGGTGTTGCGCTCTCGTTTACCCGCAGCCTCGGTGAATTTGGCGCGGTCATTTTTATCGCCGGGAACATCGCGTGGAAAACCGAAGTGACCTCGCTGATGATTTTTGTCCGTTTGCAGGAGTTTGATTATCCGGCCGCGAGCGCGATTGCCTCGGTGATCCTTGCCGCGTCGCTGCTGCTGCTGTTCTCGATTAACACTCTGCAAAGTCGCTTTGGTCGACGTGTGGTAGGTCACTGATGGCGGAAGTTACGCAATTGAAGCGCTATGACGCGCCCCGCATCAACTGGGGCAAATGGTTTCTGATTGGTACGGGTGTGCTGGTCTCTGCCTTCATTCTCGTTGTGCCGATGGTGTACATCTTCGTTCAGGCCTTCAGCAAAGGGATTATGCCCGCGCTGCAAAACCTGGCCGATCCGGACATGCTCAACGCCATCTGGCTGACGGTGATGATTGCCCTGATCACCGTTCCGGTGAATCTGGTGTTTGGCGTATTGCTGGCCTGGCTGGTGACCCGCTTTAACTTCCCGGGGCGTCAGCTGCTGCTGACCCTGCTGGATATCCCGTTTGCGGTGTCGCCGGTGGTGGCCGGTCTTGTCTATCTGCTGTTTTACGGCTCTAACGGTCCGCTGGGCGGCTGGCTGGATGAACACGACCTGCAAATTATGTTCGCCTGGCCGGGCATGGTGCTGGTGACGGTCTTTGTGACCTGTCCGTTCGTGGTGCGCGAGCTGGTGCCGGTGATGTTAAGCCAGGGCAGCCATGAGGATGAAGCGGCCGTCCTGCTGGGCGCCTCCGGCTGGCAGATGTTCCGCCGCGTGACGTTGCCGAATATCCGCTGGGCGCTGCTTTACGGCGTGGTGCTGACCAACGCCCGTGCGATTGGTGAGTTTGGCGCGGTGTCGGTGGTATCCGGCTCGATTCGCGGCGAAACCCTGTCGCTGCCGCTACAGATTGAATTACTGGAACAGGACTACAACACCGTCGGTTCCTTTACTGCCGCAGCGTTGCTGACGCTGATGGCGATTTTGACCCTGTTTTTAAAGAGTGTGGTGCAGTGGCGTTTAGAGAATCAGGAAAAACGTCAGCATCAGGAGGGAAATCATGAGCATTGAGATTGCCAATATTAAGAAGTCTTTTGGTCGCACCCAGGTGCTGAATGATATCTCGCTGGATATCCCTTCCGGACAAATGGTGGCGCTGCTGGGGCCGTCTGGCTCCGGTAAAACCACGCTGCTGCGTATTATCGCCGGGCTTGAACATCAGACCAGCGGACATATCCGCTTCCACGGTACGGACGTTAGCCGCCTGCACGCCCGCGACCGTAAGGTGGGCTTTGTGTTCCAGCATTACGCCCTGTTCCGCCACATGACGGTATTCGACAACATCGCGTTTGGCCTGACCGTACTGCCGCGTCGTGAGCGTCCGAATGCGGCCACCATCAAAGCGAAAGTGACCAAACTGCTGGAGATGGTGCAGCTGGCTCACCTGGCGGACCGCTTCCCGGCCCAGCTTTCGGGTGGACAGAAGCAGCGCGTGGCGCTGGCGCGCGCGTTGGCCGTTGAGCCGCAAATTTTGCTGCTGGATGAACCGTTCGGCGCGCTGGATGCGCAGGTGCGAAAAGAGCTGCGCCGCTGGCTGCGTCAGCTGCATGAGGAACTCCAGTTCACCAGCGTTTTCGTGACCCACGATCAGGAAGAGGCAATGGAAGTGGCCGACCGCGTGGTGGTGATGAGTCAGGGCAACATTGAGCAGGTTGACGAGCCAGAGCAGCTCTGGCGTGAACCGGCGACCCGCTTCGTGCTGGAGTTTATGGGCGAGGTGAACCGTCTTCAGGGCACCATTCGCGGCGGTCAGTTTCACGTTGGGGCGCACCGCTGGCCGCTGGGCTACACCCCGGCGCATCAGGGGCCGGTCGATCTGTTCCTGCGTCCGTGGGAAGTGGACGTCAGCCGCCGTACCAGCCTGGATTCACCGCTCCCGGTGCAGGTGCTGGAAGCGAGCCCTAAAGGTCACTACACCCAGTTGGTCGTTCAGCCGCTGGGCTGGTATACCGAGCCGCTGACCGTGGTTATGCGTGACGACGAGCCGCCACACCGGGGGGAACGCCTGTTTGTGGGGCTGCAACACGCGCGCATTTATCACGGCAACGAGCGCATCGAGACGCGCGAGGATATTGCTCTGGCGGAGTCAGCCTGATAGGTTAGGATTACGTAGTTTTGCCGGGTGGCGCTGCGCTTACCCGGCCTACAATATGACGTCTGTAGGCCCGGATCGCTGCGCGCCACCGGGCTTTTTATTGGACAGCGATCATGAATACATTAGAAAACACCATCGGCAACACCCCTCTGGTCAAACTTCAGCGCATGGTGCCGAACAACGGCAGCGAAATCTGGGTCAAACTCGAAGGCAATAACCCGGCAGGCTCGGTAAAAGATCGGGCGGCGCTGTCGATGATTGTCCAGGCCGAAAAGCGCGGCGAGATAAAGCCCGGCGACGTGTTAATTGAAGCCACCAGCGGTAATACCGGTATCGCACTGGCGATGATTGCCGCGCTGAAGGGCTATCGCATGAAGCTGCTGATGCCGGACAACATGAGCCAGGAGCGCCGGGCCGCCATGCGCGCCTACGGGGCCGAGCTGATTCTGGTGAGCAAAGAGCAGGGGATGGAAGGGGCGCGCGACCTGGCGCTGGCGATGGCCGGGCGCGGGGAAGGCAAGCTGCTCGACCAGTTCAACAATCCGGACAACCCGTACGCGCACTACACCACCACCGGCCCGGAAATCTGGCAGCAAACCGACGGGCGTATCACCCACTTTGTCTCCAGCATGGGCACTACGGGCACGATCACCGGTGTGTCACGCTTTCTGCGCGAGCAGGCAAGCCCGGTGACGATTGTCGGCCTGCAACCGGAAGAGGGAAGCAGTATTCCGGGCATTCGCCGCTGGCCCGCGGAGTATATGCCGGGCATCTTTAATGCGCAGCTTGTGGACCAGGTGCTGGATATTCATCAGCGCGAGGCGGAAAATACCATGCGTGAGCTGGCCGTGCGTGAAGGCATCTTCTGCGGCGTCAGCTCTGGCGGTGCCGTAGCGGGCGCGATCCGGGTGGCCAAGTCCACGCCGGGAGCGGTGGTGGTTGCGATTATTTGCGATCGCGGCGATCGTTACCTGTCTACCGGCGTCTTTGGTGAAGAGAGTTATTCGCAGGGGGCGGGGATCTAAGCGTCATGGAGATGATTTTATTCCGGGATAATACCCGGGCGCAGCAAACCGATATTGTCGCCGTACAGTCGCAGGTGGTGTACGGCAGCGTAGGCAACAGCATCGCGGTGCCGAATATTCGCACCCACCGGCTGAACGTTACCGCCGTGCCAACGGTGCTGTTCAGCAATACGCCGCATTACGACACCTTCTACGGCGGTGTCATCCCGGATGAGTGGTTTAGCGGCTACCTTAAGGCGCTGGAAGAGCGCGAGATCCTGCGCGAACTAAAAGCGGTCACGACCGGCTATATGGGCAGCGCCAGCCAGATCGTGCTGTTGGCGCAGTGGCTAAAGGCGATAAAGGTACAGCATCCCGATCTGCTGGTGCTGGTTGACCCGGTAATCGGGGACGTCGACAGCGGGATGTACGTGAAACCTGAAATTCCTGAAGCCTACCGTGAGCACCTGCTGCCGCTGGCCCAGGGCATTACGCCCAACGTGTTTGAGCTGGAAGTGTTGAGCGGTAAAACATGCCGTACGCCAGAGAGCGCCATCGCCGCCGCGCAGGGGCTGCTCTCCGACACGCTGAAGTGGGTAGCCATTACCAGCGCGCCAGTGGCTGACGATCCGCAGAATATCCACGTGGTGCTGGTCAGCGAAGAGGGCGTTACCGTAAGCGCGCACCCGCGCGTAGAGACGGACCTGAAAGGGACGGGCGATCTGTTTTGTTCGGAGCTGGTGAGTGGTATCGTCGGGGGGAAAACCGTGGCTGACGCCATTCGCATGGCGGGTGACAGAGTGACTGACGTGATGATCTACACGCAGTCGAAAGGCTACGACGAGCTTATTCTGCCTGCATAAACAAAAATGGCGCCCGAAGGCGCCATTTTACCGTGCGGCAAGAATTACTTCTTGATGCGGATAACCGGGGTTTCACCCACGGTAACGCTGCCAGACAGTTTGATCAGCTCTTTGATTTCGTCCATGTTGGAGATAACAACCGGAGTCAGGGTAGACTTCGCTTTTTCTTCCAGCAGTGGCAGATCGAATTCAATCACCGGGTCGCCAACTTTCACACGCTGGCCTTCTTCCGCGATACGTTTGAAGCCTTCGCCTTTCAGTTCAACGGTGTCGATACCGAAGTGAACGAACAGTTCGATACCGCTATCAGATTCGATAGAGAACGCATGGTTGGTTTCAAAAATCTTACCAATGGTACCGTCAACTGGAGCAACCATTTTGTTGCCAGTTGGTTTGATAGCAATGCCATCACCAACGATTTTCTCAGCAAACACTACATCCGGCACGTCTTCGATGTTGACGATCTCGCCGGAAAGCGGAGCAACAATCTCAATAGTTCCGGAGTCGCTATTGCTTTTGTCACCGAACAGTTTACTAAATAAACCCATTAGACTTATCTCCTAAGCAGTAATTTGGGCCGCATCTCGTGGATTAGCAGATTGTTTTTTCTTCAATGAACTTGTTAACCAGCGTCATTAACTCGTCCGTTGTCGGTTGAGCAAGAGCCTGCTCTGCTAATACCTTCGCATCTTCGAAGTTCGTGTTACGGATAATCTTCTTGATGCGCGGGATGGAAATGGCGCTCATAGAGAATTCGTCCAGACCCATACCCAGCAACAGAAGTGTAGCACGTTCGTCGCCTGCAAGCTCACCACACATGCCAGTCCATTTACCTTCTGCATGAGAAGCATCAATAACTTGCTTGATCAAATTCAGTACAGACGGCGACATTGGCTGGTAGAGATGTGAAATCATATCATTACCACGGTCAACTGCCAGGGTGTACTGCGTTAAATCATTGGTACCGATACTAAAGAAATCAACTTCTTTGGCTAAATGACGCGCAATGGTCGCGGCTGCCGGTGTTTCCACCATTACGCCGATCTCGATTGACTCGTCAAACGCTTTACCTTCGTCACGCAGTTCCTGCTTGTAGATTTCGATCTCTTTCTTCAGTGCACGCACTTCTTCAACAGAGATGATCATCGGGAACATGATGCGCAGTTTACCGAAAGCGGAAGCACGCAGGATAGCGCGAACCTGGTCACGCAGGATCTCTTTGCGATCCATGGCGATACGCACGGCACGCCAGCCCAGGAACGGGTTCTCTTCTTTCGGGAAGTTCATGTACGGCAGCTCTTTGTCGCCGCCGATGTCCATGGTGCGAACGATTACGGCCTGTGAGCCACACGCTTCGGCAACCGCTTTGTACGCGGCAAACTGCTCTTCTTCAGTTGGCAGTGCGTCGCGGTCCATGAACAGGAATTCAGTACGATAAAGACCTACACCTTCCGCACCGTTGCGCTCAGCGCCGTCAACGTCGCGTACGGTACCGATGTTAGCGCACACTTCAACCTGATGACCGTCCAGCGTGATGGCCGGCAGGTCTTTCAGTTTAGCGAGTTCCGCTTTCTCGGTGGCAACCTGCTCCTGAACGGAACGCAGCTGCTCGATCACATCGTTAGTTGGGTTGACGTAAACCACGTTGTTTACGGCATCCAGAATCAGATAGTCGTCGTTTTTCACCTGCGAGGTGACGCTACCAGTACCCACGATAGCTGGCAGTTCCAGAGAACGCGCCATGATTGAGGTGTGGGAAGTACGGCCACCTGCATCGGTAATGAAACCCAGCACCTTGTTCAGGTTCAGCTGTGCGGTTTCAGACGGGGTCAGGTCAGCGGCAACCAGGATCACTTCGTCCTGAATCGCGCTCAGATCGATGATGGCCAGACCCAGGATGTTGCGCAGCAGGCGCTTACCGATGTCACGTACGTCAGCCGCACGCTCTTTCAGGTATTCATCGTCCAGCTCTTCCAGGGCAGAAGCCTGACCTTCGATAACTTCATGCGCAGCCGCGTCGGCCGTCATGCCTTTATCTTTAATCAGGGCTATGATTTCCTGCTCCAGCTCCTCATCTTCGAGCAGCATAATGTGCCCTTCGAAGATGGCTTCTTTTTCTTCACCGAAAGTTTCACCAGCTTTAGTTTTAATCGCTTCCAGTTGCGCAGATGCCTTGGCACGACCGCTCAGAAAACGTTCAACTTCCTGATCAACCTTGTCGGCAGAAATTTTTTTCCGGTCAATGACGATTTCGTCTTCTTTCAGCAGCAGTGCTTTGCCGAAAGCGATACCCGGGGATGCTAAAATGCCTGAAATCATAACCCTACCTTACTTGTGACTGATATTGAAAAGAACCCGGTAAACTTACTCGAGTTCAGCCATCAGCTTAACCAGATGCTCAACTGCTTTCTGCTCGTCTTCACCTTCAGCAGAAATGGTAACAACGGTACCCTGAGTCAGGCCCAGAGTTTGCAGTTTGAACAGGCTTTTTGCGCTAGCGCTTTTGCCGTTGGAAGTCACAGTGATTTCAGAAGTGAAGCCTTTCGCTTCTTTAACAAACTGAGCAGCAGGGCGGGTGTGCAGACCGTTCGGAGCGGTAATGGTAACTTCTTGCTGGAACATTGTATTTCCCCAACTTATAGGTTTAGTGTTGTGGAACTAAAGTCTAGCCTGGCGACTTAACTTTAGCCTGTATTGTTAGCGCTGACGTTTCAATCGTCATTAAACATTATGCAGTGAAAGCAAGACTTGAACCAAATCATAAAATCGATTCAGCAGCGCTATTTCGTTCACTGATTAATTTCGCGCATCAAAATAATTGCTGGTTTAAATACCAGACCCAACGGGGTGAAGCAATGCCAGGAGGGGTAAAAGTTTGAAGCAGGCCACAAAAAAGCACCTGAAAAGGTGCTTTTTTACGCGTTTTTAACATACTGGCATCACTGTTGCAGTTCTTTCTCCGTGAAGAGATCGGCAAACAGTGCGGTGCTCAAGTAACGCTCACCCGAAGAAGGCAGGATAACCACAATATTCTTATTGGTAAAGGTTTCATCTTCCAGAAGTTTGAGGGCAGCCGCAACCGCCGCACCGGAAGAGATACCCGCCAGAATGCCTTCCTCGTCCATCAGGCGACGCGCCGTGGAGATGGCTTCTTCATTGGTAATGGCAACCACTTTGTCGATCAGCTTCAGATCCAGGTTGCCTGGAATAAAGCCTGCGCCGATACCCTGGATTTTGTGCGGGCCTGGCTTAATTTCTTCTCCCGCCAGCGCCTGAGCGATAACCGGTGAGTCGGTAGGCTCAACGGCAACGGTAATCAGATCTTTTTTACCTTTCGTGCCTTTAATATAGCGAGACACGCCGGTCAGCGTACCGCCGGTACCTACGCCGGAGATAAAGACATCAACCTGGCCGTCGGTATCTTCCCAGATTTCCGGACCGGTGGTTTTCTCATGAATTTCCGGGTTGGCCGGATTGCTGAACTGCTGAAGCAGCAGATATTTTGCCGGATCGCTGGCGACGATTTCTTCCGCTTTCTGAATCGCACCCTTCATGCCTTTCGCGCCTTCGGTCAGGACCAGATTCGCACCCAACGCTTTCAGCAGCTTGCGACGCTCAATGCTCATGGTTTCAGGCATGGTCAGCGTCAGCTTATAGCCGCGCGCCGCCGCAACGTAAGCCAGGGCAATACCGGTGTTACCGCTGGTAGGTTCCACCAGCTCAACGCCGGGCTTCAACACGCCACGTTTTTCAGCATCCCAAATCATATTTGCACCGATACGGCATTTCACGCTGAAGCTTGGGTTACGAGATTCGACCTTCGCCAGAATGCGTCCATTACCGATACGGTTCAGTCGAACCAGGGGCGTATGACCGATAGTCAGCGAGTTGTCTTCATAAATCTTACTCATGGCCTGTCCTTAACTGTATGAAATTGGGATACCGACCCAGCATACCTGTTGAATAAGTATGGGGAAGTAAGGAAATCGCATATCTATATGCTGCAAGGAAATAATGGGGATCAGTATGGAATAAGGGGCGGCATAAGCCACCCCTCTTTTACACATTTTTGCATTATTTCCATAACGCGTGCTTAGCACGGTAGCAGTCCACCCACATCGCCGTCGCGCCGCAAACGGCAACGGGCATGATGAACAGATTCAGGAAAGGAATCATGGTGAACAGGCTGGTGAGCGCGCCGAACTGCATATTGGCAACCTTCTGAGTGCGCAGGGCGGTGCGCATCTCTTTAAACGGCACCTTGTGGTTATCGAACGGGTAGTCGCAGTACTGAATGGCGAGCATCCAGGCGCTGAACAAAAACCACAGCACGGGGGCCACCGTCTGGCCGATACCAGGGATGAAATAAAGGATAAGCAGCACAATCGCGCGCGGCAGGTACCAGGCAAATTTCTGCCATTCGCGCTTCATGATGCGGGGGATATCCTTCATGATCCCCAGTACGCCCGTGTCAGGAGGGGTCGCACCGGTCAGGCGCGCTTCCAGCTGTTCGGCCAGCAGACCGTTGAACGGCGCGGCTATCCAGTTTGCTATCGTGGAAAAGAAATAGCCGAAAACCAGCAGCACGGAAATGACCGCTATCGGCCAGAGCAGGTAGTCAAGCCACTGTAACCAGTCCGGCACATAGCTCATCAGGGAAGGGATCCAGCTTTCCAGCCTGGTGAACAGCCACCAGAACGCGCCCCCCATCAGAAGAATGTTGATCAGCAGCGGCAAAATAACGAAGCGTCGAATGCCCGGCAGGGAGACCAGTTTCCAGCCCTGTGAAAAATACCAGACCCCGCTACGTGGGGCAGAAGAAGATGTTGAAACCATACCAGGCTGTACTCCTTTTTACACAACCAGTGGAATTGCCCGCCTATATTATCCAGTTACGGGCTAATGACCAGTTCGGAAATGTTCGAAAAACCAGCAAAAAGCACGATTTAGTTCATCTTTATGCTGTGAATGCTCTGCATACACTTGCACTTGACGTAAACGGCAAATACTCTTAGTGAGTAAATGTTTGCCGTGGTGGCAAGGTGTTAGAACAACAGAGAATATAATGATGCAGGATTTGCGTCTGATATTAATCATTGTTGGCGCGATCGCCATAATCGCTTTACTGGTACATGGTTTCTGGACCAGCCGTAAAGAGCGTTCCTCTATGTTTCGCGATCGTCCACTGAAGCGCATGAAGTCCAGTCGTGACGACGATGACGTTGAAGACGACGTCGACGGCCTTGACGACGACGGCGTGGGTGAAGTCCGTGTTCATCGGGTCAATACTGCGCCCGGCGCAGCGCATGGAGAGCATGAAGCTCCCCGCGCTCCGCAGCACCAGTATCAACCACCGTATGCCTCTGCCCAGCCGCGCCAGCCAGCGCCGCCGCCAGTGGAAGAACCTGTGCGTCATCCGCCGCAGCAGCCTGTGCAACCGCAGCCCGTTGCGCCACAGCCTGTACAGCCGCAACCTGTGCATCAGCCTGCTCAGCCAGTGCAACAGCCGCAGCCGACTCAGCAGCCACAGCCGGTACAGCAGCCGCAGCCAGTGCAGCAATCGCAGCCGCAGCCTGAACCCGTACCGCCTGCGGCACAGCCCGCTCCGCGCGTTGAGCCAGAGCCGGTAGCAGCGCCAGAACCGGTTGTTGAAAAGCCGCAGCGTAAAGAAGCGGTGATCATCATGAACGTGGCTGCCCATCACGGCACCCATCTGAACGGTGACGTGCTGCTTAACAGCATCCAGCAGGCAGGCTTCAAGTTCGGCGACATGAATTTTTTCCATCGCCACCTGAGTCCTGACGGCAGCGGCCCGGCATTGTTTAGCCTGGCCAATATGGTGAATCCAGGCACGTTTGACCCGGAAATGACCGGTGATTTCGTCACGCCAGGCGTAACGATCTTTATGCAGGTGCCGTCCTACGGTGACGAACTGCAAAACTTTAAGCTGATGCTACAGTCCGCTCAGCACATTGCCGACGAAGTGGGCGGTGTGGTGCTCGACGATCAGCGTCGAATGATGACGCCGCAGAAACTGCGCGAATATCAGGACCGCATCCGCGAAGTTAAGGAAGCGAACGCGTAATCGTCGCGTTAACGTCAACCCCTCCTCAACCCCCGCTTGTCGGGGGTTTTTCTCATTGATGGTGCGATATGGACTCAATCGAACAACAACTTACTGAACTGCGAACCACGCTTCGCCATCATGAATATCTCTATCATGTTATGGATGCACCGGAAGTGCCGGATGCGGAATATGACCGCCTGATGCGTGAACTGCGCGAACTGGAAGCGCAGCACCCGGAGCTGATCACGCCAGACTCCCCGACGCAGCGCGTCGGCGCCGAGCCGCTGGGCGCTTTCAGCCAGGTGCGTCACGAAGTGCCGATGCTGTCGCTGGATAACGTTTTTGATGAAGAGAGTTTTCTGGCTTTCAACAAGCGCGTACAGGATCGCCTGAAGAGTGTCGACAATCTGAGCTGGTGCTGCGAACTGAAGCTGGACGGTCTGGCCGTCAGCATTCTTTATGAGAACGGCGTGATGGTGCGTGCCGCAACGCGCGGCGATGGCACCACCGGGGAAGACATCACCACCAACGTGCGCACCATACGTGCGATCCCGCTGAAGCTGCGTGGGGAGAACATTCCAGCCCGGCTGGAAGTGCGCGGGGAGGTGTTTCTTCCGCAGGCGGGCTTCGAAAAGATCAATGAAGAAGCGCGTCGTACCGGGGGAAAAGTGTTTGCTAACCCGCGTAACGCGGCGGCAGGTTCTCTGCGTCAGCTCGATCCGCGCATCACCGCGAAGCGACCGCTTACTTTCTTCTGCTACGGCGTTGGGATCCTGGAGGGCGGCGAGCTGCCAGATACCCATCTCGGGCGCTTATTGCAGTTCAAAGAATGGGGGTTACCGGTAAGCAACCGCGTGCAGCTCTGCGACTCTCCGGAGGCGGTGCTGGCGTTCTACCGTAAGGTTGAAGAGGATCGCCCCACTCTCGGGTTTGATATTGATGGCGTGGTGATCAAGGTTAACTCCCTGGCGTTGCAGGAACAGTTAGGGTTTGTGGCCCGTGCGCCGCGCTGGGCGGTGGCCTTTAAGTTCCCGGCGCAGGAGCAGATGACCTTCGTTCGCGACGTGGAGTTTCAGGTAGGGCGTACGGGGGCGATTACGCCGGTAGCGCGTCTGGAGCCTGTACAGGTGGCCGGCGTGCTGGTAAGCAACGCCACGCTGCATAACGCCGATGAAATTGCCCGCCTGGGCCTGCGCATCGGTGACAAAGTGGTGATTCGCCGCGCGGGCGACGTGATCCCGCAGGTGGTCAACGTTGTGGAGTCAGAGCGTCCTGCCGACACCCGTGCCATTGAGTTTCCGGCCCACTGTCCGGTATGTGGTTCTGACGTAGAGCGCGTGGAAGGTGAAGCGGTAACGCGCTGTACGGGCGGGTTAATCTGCGGCGCGCAGCGTAAAGAGTCCCTGAAGCACTTTGTCTCACGCCGGGCGATGGACGTGGACGGAATGGGTGACAAGATCATCGACCAGTTAGTTGAGAAAGAGTATGTCCATACGCCAGCGGACCTCTTTACGCTGACGGCAGGCAAGCTGACCGGCCTCGATCGTATGGGACCGAAATCCGCCCAGAACGTCGTTAACGCACTTGAGGCAGCCAAAAACACCACCTTTGCCCGATTCCTCTACGCGCTCGGCATTCGTGAAGTCGGGGAGGCGACGGCGGCGGGGCTGGCGGCGTATTTCGGCACGCTGGAGGCGCTGGAGAAAGCCAGCATCGACGAGCTACAGAAAGTCCCGGATGTCGGCATCGTGGTCGCCACCCACGTCTTTAACTTCTTCGCCGAAGAGAGCAACCGTGAGGTGATCGGTAAATTACTGGAGCAGGGGATTCACTGGCCTGCGCCGGTGGTGGTTAATGCCGACGAGATCGACAGCCCGTTTGCCGGTAAAACGGTGGTGCTGACCGGTAGCCTGAGTCAGCTTTCGCGCGATGACGCGAAGGCCCGCCTGGTGGCGCTGGGGGCGAAAGTGGCGGGCAGCGTGTCGAAGAAAACCGATCTGGTGATTGCCGGGGAAGCGGCCGGCTCGAAGCTGGCCAAAGCGCAGGAGCTCGGCATCGAGGTGATCGACGAAGACGAAATGATGCGCCTGTTAGGAGAATAACGTGGAAAAAGAGCAGCTCGTTGAGATCGCCAATACGGAGATGCCGTTCGGTAAATATAAGGGCCGCAGGCTGATTGATTTACCGGAAGAGTATCTGCTGTGGTTTGCCCGTAAGGATGCGTTCCCCGCCGGGCGACTGGGCGAGCTGATGGCTATCACGTTAGTGATCAAAACTGAGGGGCTGACCCAGCTGGTTCAGCCCCTGAAGCGTCCTTAAGCTTTCGCGGCGCGGGTCTCTTCCTGCGCCAGCTTTTCCGTCTGCGCCTTGTAGCGCCGCGCCAGTACCGCACACACCATCAGCTGGATCTGATGGAAAATCATCAGCGGCAGCACCATCATCCCAATGACTGAGGTCGGGAACAGGATATTGGCCATCGGGATCCCGTTAGCCAGGCTTTTTTTCGACCCGCAGAAGACGATGGTGATTTCATCGGCCTTATTGAAGCCGCACCTGCGGGCCACAAAGACGTTGACCGCGATGACAATGGCCAGCAGAACAATGCTCACCACCACAATAAACAGCAGCGATCCGGCGCCCACCTTGTGCCAGATGCCGTTTACAACGGCTTCGCTAAAGGCCGTGTAAACCACCAGCAGAATGGAGCTTTGATCCGTTTTGCCGATCCATTTTTTGTGTTTCGCCACAAACTCCCCAATCCAGGGGCGGGATAAGTGTCCGAGCACAAACGGCAGCAGCAGTTGCAGACAAATTTTACCCACCTGTTCCAGGTTGCCCTCCGCACCGTGCATGTTCATCAGCAGACCGACCAGCAGCGGTGAAACGAAGATCCCCAGCAGGCTGGAAGCGGAAGCAGAGCAAACTGCCGCCGCGACGTTGCCGCCCGCCAGCGAGGTAAAAGCAATAGCGGACTGCACCGTGGCCGGCAAAATGCATAGATAGAGGAAGCCGGAATACAGCGCGGGGTCGACATTCACCGGCGCCCACCAGGCAAACAGCACGCCCAGTACCGGGAAGAGGATAAAGGTGCTGCACATTACCCAGAGGTGCAGTCGCCAGTGGCTACCGCCTGCAATAATGGCCTCCCGGGAAAGCTTGGCGCCATGCATAAAGAACAGCAGGGCAATGGCTGCCGTGGTCACGCCTTCAATAATGGGCACAAAACTGCCTCGCGCCGGGAAAAACGAGGCCAGCAAGACGACACCAATCAGGGTCAGCGTGAACGGATCAAGGATACGAAAAAGTTTCATAATCACTCCTTAAAACAGATGTCGCTATTGTGCTTTCTTCCCTTTGAGAAATAAAATTGATTTATTGCATCCATTCATGAATTAAACAGATGAATTATTCGTTACGTCAGCTTCGCGTTTTCGTCACCGTCGCGCAGGCCCGCAGCTTTAGCCGGGCAGGGGAGATGATCGGCCTCAGCCAGTCGGCGGTGAGCCATAGCGTTAAGGAGCTTGAAACGCAAACCGGGGTGAAGCTGCTCGACCGTACGACGCGGGAAGTGGTGCTCACCGAAGCGGGACAGCAGCTGGCAACGCGTCTGGAGAGGCTGCTGGATGAACTGAACAGTACGCTGCGGGATGTCGGGCGGCTCGGGCAACAGCTTTCCGGCACCGTGAGAGTCGCGGCGAGCCAGACGATTTCGGCGCATCTTATTCCTCAGTGCATTGCGGAAAGTAATCACCGCTATCCGGATATCGATTTTGTTTTGCACGACAGGCCGCAGCAGTGGGTGCTGGAGAGTATTCGTCAGGGGGAGGTGGATTTCGGGATTGTCATTGACCCCGGTGTGGTAAGCGACCTGGAATGTGAAGTGGTGCTCTCGGAGCCTTTTTTATTGCTCTGCCGCGATGATGACCCCCTGGCATCGCTGCCGCAGGTGACCTGGCAAGCCTTGCAGGGGGCAAACCTGGTGCTACAGGATTATGCCTCTGGCAGCCGTCCGCTGATAGATGCCGCACTGTCCGCGCAGGGCGTTAAGGCAACCATTGTGCAGGAAATTGGGCATCCTGCCACGCTGTTCCCGATGGTCGAAGCGGGGATTGGCATCAGCGTTCTGCCGGCGCTGGCGCTGCCACTGCCGCAGGGGAGTCGTTTAACGGTGAAGCGTTTCTTGCCCTGTATTGAACGCCAGCTGATGCTGGTACGCCGTAAAAACAGGTCTCTTTCTGGAGCGGCGCACGCCTGCTGGGATGTGGTGCGCATGCAGGCCGGGCGTTTGATGGAGGCCCGCACGCGCGATCCGCTCTTTAACGAAAACAGCGATCAGATGTAGATATCAACCTTATGGTCTGCGGAGGGCTTATTGATGCCTTCCGCCACGGCCTGACCGTTTTCCTGTTTTGGCATTGCCTCTTCTGCCTGCTGACGCAGCAATTGCGCCAGCTGTGCCTGCAACATAGCCAGCTGAGATTCGAGTAATTCCTGCTGCTTTTGCTTCTCTTCTGCCGTGGCATCACCCATGGCGACTTCTTTGAGCTGCTGAGTGACTTTCGTTATCTGTTTGGTCAGACGGGTGATCCGGGAAGCAATATCGTTTCCGCCGGAGCTGTTGTCGACGCTGCCGATGTCCATCGCCGACAGAGAAACGGGCTTAAGAGTTGTCATATTGAGATCCTTTTCGCCATAAAATAGAGGTATCGGCAAAGAAGGCGTGAGCTTGAGTAAAACAAGCGGTCTGGCTGCAATGGGGATGTGCTATATGGCAGATAGCAAAAAAGCGCCTTTAGGGCGCTTTTTTACATTGGTGGGTCGTGCAGGATTCGAACCTGCGACCAATTGATTAAAAGTCAACTGCTCTACCAACTGAGCTAACGACCCGAGATGGTGGGTGATGACGGGCTCGAACCGCCGACCCCCTCCGTGTAAAGGAGATGCTCTACCAACTGAGCTAATCACCCCCGCTGTGTGGAGTCGCATTATAGGGAGAGTTGAAAATGAGTCAACGCATTTTCTAAAGTTTTTATTCGTTCGTCGTAAAATTAGTCAAAACGATCGCAAAACGGACTGTGGCGCATGATTTCTAAACAAAAACAGCAATCTCGAACCGGATAAAGTGATCGACATTGAGGAATCGGCCCACAGTGATAGAATATTGCCCATTGTTTTCTTCCCAGGATTTGCCGATTACCGGCATCTTTATAACGTAAGGCCATTTCATGAAAATCAAAACTCGCTTCGCGCCGAGCCCGACAGGCTATCTGCATGTCGGTGGTGCACGTACCGCTCTCTATTCCTGGCTTTTCGCACGCCACAACAAAGGTGAGTTTGTGCTGCGTATTGAAGACACCGATCTTGAGCGCTCAACGCCGGAAGCAATTGAAGCCATTATGGATGGGATGAACTGGCTGAATCTGGAGTGGGACGAAGGCCCGTACTTCCAGACCAAACGTTTTGACCGCTATAACGACGTCATTGACGAGATGCTGGTCGCGGGCACGGCCTATAAGTGCTACTGCTCCAGAGAGCGTCTGGATGCACTGCGCGAAGAGCAAATGGCAAAAGGCGAAAAACCGCGTTATGACGGTCGTTGCCGTCACGACCACAGCGAGCATGCTGCCGATGAGCCGTGCGTTGTGCGTTTTGCTAACCCACAGGAAGGCTCTGTTATCTTTGATGACCAGATCCGCGGCCCGATCGAATTCAGCAACCAGGAGCTGGATGATCTGATTATTCGTCGTACTGACGGATCGCCAACCTATAACTTCTGCGTAGTGGTGGACGACTGGGATATGGAAATCACGCACGTGATCCGTGGTGAAGACCATATCAATAATACCCCGCGTCAGATCAACATCCTGAAAGCGCTGAACGCGCCGGTACCGGTGTACGCGCACGTATCGATGATCAACGGTGACGACGGCAAAAAACTGTCCAAACGCCACGGCGCGGTGAGCGTAATGCAGTACCGTGATGACGGCTATCTGCCGGAAGCACTGCTGAACTACCTGGTGCGTCTGGGCTGGGCCCATGGCGACCAGGAGATCTTCAGCCGCGAAGAGATGATCAACCTGTTCTCTCTGAACTCGGTGAGCAAATCCGCCAGCGCGTTCAATACCGACAAGCTGCTGTGGCTGAACCATCACTACATCAATACCATGCAGCCAGAATATGTGGCGACTTATCTGCAATGGCACATTGAGCAGGCAAACATCGATACCCGTACTGGCCCGGAACTGGCGGATCTGGTGAAACTGCTTGGCGAGCGTTGCAAAACGCTGAAAGAGATTGCCGAAAGCTGCCGCTATTTCTATGAAGAGTTTGACGCGTTCGACGCGGACGCAGCCAAGAAACACCTGCGTCCGGTTGCGCGTCAGCCGCTGGAAGTGGTGCGAGACAAGCTCGAAGCCATTAGCGAATGGACAGCGGAAAATGTGCACCACGCGATTCAGGCTACTGCTGATGAGCTGGAAATTGGCATGGGTAAAGTCGGTATGCCGCTGCGCGTTGCGGTAACGGGGGCAGGCCAGTCTCCGGCGCTGGACGTGACCGTACATGCGATTGGTAAATCGCGTAGCGTTGCGCGCATCAACAAGGCGCTGGGCTTTATCGCTGAGCGCGAAAGCCAGCA
Organism: Enterobacter cloacae complex sp. P24RS; assembly: GCF_014982165.1. Lineage (NCBI taxonomy): Bacteria > Pseudomonadati > Pseudomonadota > Gammaproteobacteria > Enterobacterales > Enterobacteriaceae > Enterobacter > Enterobacter cloacae complex sp. P24RS. The sequence continues at coordinate 1,485 of NZ_JADCKU010000023.1, read as the reverse complement.
GTAATGCCCGCGTAATACACATAACGGCAGGGTGACCTGCCGTTTTTTTTGCCTGTTATTCAGCAATACCAAGACGCGTAAGGAAACCCTGCAAACCTTCACGCGCGAGCAGTGCGCGCAAACGTTCCTGTTCCACTGCCGTCATGTTTTCCAGCGAGTCGATGATTTGTGGAAGCAGGCTGGGTGAGGCCGCCACGCCATAGAGGGAAGGGCTTTCCGCAACGTGGTAAACAGCCTGACGGTTACGCATGGCGGGAAGGCTTATGATGTGCTCCTTCACGTGCGCATCAATGCATATCACCCGCGCTCTTCCGCCTTTAACACCGTTAATCCCCTCCGTTTTCCATCCTTTTTGTCGTATCCAGCGATTAACGGTCTGTCGGGCTACGCCCAGACTGTCCGCCAGCTCTTCCGTGGTCATTTTGCTGCGTAATCTTTTCATATTAGCGTTGGTCGCGAATCCCTAAGCGTTGTAACAATCCGGTAATCCCTTCCCGCAGTAACAGCGATGTCATCTGCTTTTGCTCATCCGGCGTCATTTCATTCGCCAGCGTCATGAGTAGGGCGTGAAGTGAACCGTCGTGGTACGCCTTATCTGGCATTTCCGGCGACTCTGTCACCCTGCGTGCGCTGCGAATAAAGTCGCGCACTTTTTCATTGACGTGTACCAGACGCGCCTTGCCACCCTGAACGCCTGGTTTTGGCGATGTAATCCAACCCTCTTTACGTACCCATTTATTGATGGTCTGTCGGCTATAGCCAGTCAGCAGGGCTAACTCTTCTGGCGTCATTCGTTCCTTGATCATACAATTTCCTGAATATCTGTGGGGTTAATTAGTGGTTCATTTTATAGCACCGTTTTACGTGAAAACGTGACAAGCTTAACTCCTGGCTGCGAGCAGGCTCGCAAAGTGATTCATTTGCATGATTTTTCGACGGTTGAAAGGCGGAGGCTGAATTTGCCGTTGACACGTTGCGGCGGAATTCATATTATGCCGCCCGTCAACATGACAGCTTTACGATGGGGCTATAGCTCAGCTGGGAGAGCGCCTGCATGGCATGCAGGAGGTCAGCGGTTCGATCCCGCTTAGCTCCACCAAATTCTGAACCCAACAGAATGCGGTAGGTAAAGTAACATGTGGGGCTATAGCTCAGCTGGGAGAGCGCTTGCATGGCATGCAGGAGGTCAGCGGTTCGATCCCGCTTAGCTCCACCAAAATTTAAACCCTCGTCGCAAGACGGGGGTTTTTTTATATCTTGTAAAATGTTTAGACTCTTTTTGTTGCCAGCAATGTCGTTTTCTATACATCACCTCAATCCAAATCAATAAACAAGTCTATAAATAGACCTGAACTTGATTCGTGCAATTAATAAACCTATTATCCATCCGGTCAATAAGACGATGGTTAAATAGATCTCACGGATTAATGAATAGAAAAATTTACAATAATGTAAAAATATTTATGATTGCCCTGGCGCTAAGCC